>CAJOIR010000012.1 GCA_905234685.1 Paludibacteraceae bacterium | reverse complement strand
TATCAATTCAAATCCGTTCGCACAAATTATCGCTGTAACAAACTAATTTTCAATACGTCAAAGAACAATGTCTAAATTTTTAGTGGACACTAATGATTTTGATTATTGCCGTATGCGCAATATTATTCAATATCCGAAATCGTTGGAGACAAAAAATATGGAGAAGAAAGTTACTGACTACTTTACTGATGAGGGATATGAGTGGAAAAAGGAGGACGGTGTTCTGAATGTCAAGCGTGCCGGTGTGAATTTTCGCATTTTTCTCAGAGCTGAAGAAGAACTTGCTTCTACATCGCTATGGGTGCAATACGCAACCAAATTAGATGAGGATTTGAACAATATGCATTGGGCAGAACAGACAGTAATGGTTAATGTGCTCAACGACCGTCATCCGTCATTGAATGTCAGTATGAATACTGAAGACCATGTTCTATGGGTGCATTACCGTGCTGACATCCGCTCGCAAAAGGAATTTGCTTTCCATTTTAACGGGGCATACAACGAAATGCAATCGCTGATGAAGGATTATAGTGATATGCTGCCAAAGTTACAAGCGGATTTTCCTTTGCAAAAGAAACAACAAAATACCATCGGCTTTTCCTAATTATTCGCTCACAATAGCCCACTACCGCCCACCTCGCTTTTGAGGTGAGCGTTTTGTTCTTAAGGGCAAAGCGCAAGCAGGGAGATTGCAAAGGCTTTCGGGAATAGTGGGGAACTCGGTCGGCTCGCAGGTAGAGCAAAAACTCACAAGGTCGGTTTGATGTATGGGGAGACCATAGGCATACACGGAATTTGAAAAACTTTTGGCTCGGTCGTATCGGGGAGAGTGTTTCGCTTTTCGGAATAGTGGGGAACTCGCTCGGCTCATAGGTCGCAAGGAGATTGCAAAAGCCGTTTCGCAAATAAGACACTTTCGATTTTTCGAGAGGGCGCAAAGGTCATCAGCCGCAGGGAGATTGTAGAGCGTTTCGGGTTTTTGATAGACTTCATCGGGTCGAAAGTAGAACAAAAACTCCGTAGCCGTTTAGGGTTGCTCAAAAACTCAGTCGGCTCATAGGTAGCAGGGAGATTGCAGAGCCTTTCGGGATTTTAGATAGACTTCATCGGCTCGTAGGTAGAGCAAAAACTCGCAAGGTCGGTTTGATGTATGGGGAGACCATAGGCACGCACGGAAATCGGGAAACTCTTGGCTCGGTTGTATAGGGGAGAGTGTTTGCCCTTTTCGGAAATAGTGGGAAACTCGGTGGCTCATAGGTTGCAGGGAGATTGCAGAGCCTTTCGGGATAGTGGGGAACTCATCGGCTCATAGGTAGAGCAAAAACTCCATAGGTCGCTCGGTAGATATAGGGAGACCGCAGGCACGCACGGAAATTGAGAAACTTTTGGCACGGTCGTATCGGGGAGAGGGTTTGCCTTTTTCGGGAATAGAGGGAAACTTGGTCGCTCATCGGTCGCAGGCAGAATAAAAACTCGCAAGGCTTTTTCGTGATGTAGATAGACTTGCAAGGCTCGCACGATATAGTGGCGACTTCATCGGCTTTCGGAATGTGGTGAGACTTTTGAGGTGTGGCGATTGTAGAGAGACTTTCGGCACGCTTGGCGCAAATAGACTTGCGCATATTCGACATCCGTTCCTTATATTGCCATATGCGGCTTCGGTCGGTTGCGCAAGCACGGCAAGCAGTGTTTGCACTGACACTTGCTCGCATATTCCGCTAATGTGTTGAGCCGTCAAAGGTCAGCCAAAGCAGGGCGGTCGGGGGCTCTTTCGAGGGAAACGCAAAGGGAAAATTCCCTTTGCAAACCCTAAACTACACATTATCAGCGATATGACTTTTTGATTGCCGGAATTTTTGAAAAATTCCAAAAACATTTTTCGGCTCAGAATATCTTAAGTGCTTGATATAACTATTTTTACGAAGAGGTAAAAAGTGTCCAAGTTTGGAAAAACTTAGAAATCCGGAGCCTGTTCGTTGAGTCGATTGATAAGATTGCTATCCACATGATTAGCATAACGCGTTGTCATTTTCAAATCACTATGACCGGCTGCTTGCATAACATCCAAGTCATTCACATTGGCTTTCAACATGCCATTGATACCGCTATCACGCAATGAGTATAACTGATATGTTTCGGGGAGACCCAAAGTTTCACGCATTTCTGCCCATACAAGTGTAAAAGAGTGCGAATTCATCGGAACTTTTCCGCATTTCCACGCCTTATCAGCAAATAGGAAATCATCCGCATTTGCGCCCTCTATATGCTTACGCAGTAAATCCTCTAACGGCTTATCTATGCGACTATTCCTGCCACGATGATTCTTGGTAACATCAGAAAGTAACTCAAAGCAATGTTGCTCAAAGTTAATCATACTGACACGGACACGCGTTATCTCTATAGGACGGATGAGTGAAGTAAACACCATTCGACAAATAATCTCGAAAGCAGGGTTCTTAACTCGATAGTACTCTAATATCTGCTGCCTTACTTCAGCGGGAATAATGGTGCGCTGTTTTACTTGTTCGCGCTTGGTTTGTATCTTCTCAAAAGGATTGATTTCGGTATAGCAATGGCTTATCGCCCACGAGAACACGGCACGCCCCATTTTGAGGTTATTATTGTACGTGCGAGCGCACACATGGTCTTCGCTGATTTTCTTACGCGCTTGATGTTTGCCTTTCGAGTTGTTGCCCTCAAACACATGGTCAAGATACTCTACAGCCAAGCGTTGAGTGAACTCCTCACAAGTAATCTTTGGATATTTCTCTTCTGCCCATTTTTTTATGTTGTGGCAGAAACTCGAATAACTCCGCATAGTGCTTAATGTGAGTTCAAGCCCCTTAATCTTAAGAAACTTGTCAATCATTGTCGTAAACAACGGTGATGAGGATTTTTTCTGCGGAGTGGCTTGAACAGGCGTTTCATTGGGTACCGGAGCATATTGCATTGCAATAGGCATTGCATTAGGAACTTGGGACACTTGCGTTATTATATATTGCGGTTGCCCTTCGTAGAAGCAGAAAGGCGACCAGCCGCTGGCAAGCTTACAGTTGATTTCTATAATCATCTGGTTGGCCTGTGCTCGGAACTCGGCAAAGGTACGCGCTTTCTTGCGCTCTTTGTTTAGTTTGACACGCTTACGCTCTAACGCTTTGGTGATTTGATTGAAGGCATAGTACTCGATGTACCAACCTGAGCCATTTTGGCGAAGCACTGCGGGCATGTATCGACGCAGTGACACGGAATTTTGGAATGGATTAGACATTTTTTTCTTTCTCCCAATAAGCAGCCGTTACTGGGAGAAAGGTTAAACATCGTATTTGCGGAGGTCAATACCCCTCGTTTTTCTAAGAGACTCGAACTAATCTTTGGCGCGATTCTGTCCCGATTTTGTCCCGTTTGGGAAATCGGTTGTTTTCGACCATTTGATTGGGCTACTTTATCGAATGCGAGAATTTGTTTTATTCTGCTGATATTCTATAAAATAGCAATGAGAGTTTCAGTGCTGAAACTCTCATCTGTCGAGAAGAGGCGACTCGAACGCCCGACCCCCACGTCCCGAACGTGGTGCGCTACCAACTGCGCTACTTCTCGAAAGCGGGTGCAAAGATACACCTATTTTTTTACACAGGCAAATTTTTTTCTGTCCTGCATTATTTTGTCTTCTTAGTCCGCTTTATGGTTCTTCGTCCTTCGGTAGGTTGTGATGATGCAATGATTTTGCGGCATTGTTCTTCGGTCAGACTATTCGCATCTGTCCCTTTGGGTAGTTTGTAGTTTTTAACCCCTTGTTTTATATATGCTCCGAATCTGCCTTGAAGAACCTGAATGTCTCCCCATTCATGAATAGGCATTGATGCTTTTTGCTTGTTCTTAATCAGTTCAATAGCATAGTCAAGTGATATATTAAGAGGGTCTGCATTTTTTGGAATGGATATGAAGGTTTTTCCCATCTTTATGTATGGTCCGTACATCCCTTCGTTCACTATGAGCGTTTCACCTTCAAATTCACCTACTGTGTACGGGTAAGGAGTGTTGAAAAGTTCAAGTGCTTCTTCCAGGGTAATAGTATATATCGATTGACCTTTGGCAAGTGAGGCAAAGCGTGGTTTGTCGCTGTCATCTGCTGTACCTATCTGTATGCAAGGACCTTTCTTGCCTATCTTTGCAATTACGAGTTTGCCTGTTTTTGGGTCTGTTCCCAGTTCCCTGCCGGCAATCTTGCCGCTGCTTACATTTGTTATGGTAGGATGGAATGTTTTGTAGAAACTGTCAACCATCTTAACCCATTCCAGTTTGCCTTCCGCTATCTCATCGAAGTCTGCTTCTGCCTTGGCAGTGAAATCGTATGATAATATGGTGGGGAATTGGTTTACAAGATAGTCGTTTGTAGTAAAACCAAGGTCTGTAGGAATAAGTTTCTGCGAATCCGCTCCGTAGGTCTCGGTCTTCTTCTTGCTTGTGATTTTGTTGTTCTTCAGACTGATAATTGTGTATTCACGCTTAACTCCGGTTTTGTTGCCTCGTTCAACATAGCCCCTTTGCTGTATGGTTTCAATTATTGTTGCGTATGTCGATGGCCTGCCAATTTCCAGTTCTTCCATCTTCTTTACAAGAGAACCTTCTGTATAGCGGAATGGCGGTTTGCTGAATGATTGTATGGATACGGCTTCTTTTAAGCAGAGATTCGAATTTTCCTTCATCTGTGGTAATGTGGAGTTGCCGTTGTCTTCTGCTTCGTCATCGTTGCTTTGTATATACAGTTTCATGAAACCGTCAAACACAATAACCTCACCAGTGGCTACAAAAATGAAGTCTTGATTATTGTATGTTCCGGTTACTTCTATCCGCGTCTGTTCAAGTTCTGCATCAGCCATTTGGGAAGCCAGAGTGCGTTTCCAAATAAGTTCATATAGTTTCTTCTCGTCCGCATTAGCACCTGCAGAATGTCTGTCTATATATGAAGGCCGTATTGCTTCATGTGCTTCCTGTGCACCCTTGGTTGTCGTGTGATATTGTCTTGTTTTGTGATATGAGTTCCCGAACAGACTTGTTATTTCCTGTTTTGCTGTGCCAAGTGCCAGACCGGACAGATTCACGGAATCCGTACGCATATAGGTTATGTGTCCGCTTTCATACAGCGATTGAGCCAGACGCATGGTCTTTGCAACTGGGAAATGCAGTTTTCTTGCGGCCTCTTGTTGCAATGAAGATGTTGTGAATGGTGGTGCAGGCTGGCGTTTCGCAGGCTTGTGCTGAATGTTGCTTATGTGGAAATGTGCATCTTTACATTGGTTAAGGAACTCAATAGCATCTTCTTCTGTCTTGAATCGGTGATTGAGCTCAGTATGCAAACTGACATTTTCGCCTTTCGTGTTTTCTCCGATGAAATCAGCAGTTACGCGGTATGATTCTGCAGGCTTGAATTCTTGTATTTCCCTCTCTCGTTCCACTATCAGCCTTACTGCTACTGATTGCACTCGTCCGGCAGAAAGACCGGGAATTATTTTCTTCCAGAGAACTGGTGACAGTTCAAAACCCACTATTCTGTCAAGTACACGACGTGCCTGCTGGGCATTGACAAGGTTGTAGTCAATCATCCTCGGATGAGTGATGGCATCGAGAATAGCTGTTTTTGTTATCTCATGAAACACTATTCGTTTTGTGGTGTTGTCATTCAGTGACAGAACTTCTTTTAGATGCCAGGCAATAGCTTCTCCCTCGCGGTCTTCATCACTTGCCAACCATATTGTTTCTGCCTTTTTCGATTCCGCCTTGAGAGTCTCTACAAGATGTTTTTTTTGCGGGTCAACAGCATAGTGAGGTGCATAATTGTGCTCAAAGTCAATACCCATACTGTTTTTACCTATGCCTTCTATGTCGCGGATGTGCCCTTGTGAGGAAAGGACGTGGAAGTCTTTGCCAAGAAATTTCTCTATTGTCTTTGCTTTTGCAGGTGACTCTACAATAACGAGATTTTTACTCATAGTGTCGTATTTTTACTCGAATGCTATTATGAGGTGTTTCACAAAACGGCTGCAAAGGTAAGGCAAGTTTTTCAATCTGCCAAAACAATTTGTACTTGTGGCTGTCTGCACACAGGCTCGTTGCGTCTTATATGGAACGCAAGTCCGAAGCATTCAGATTGTTCTGAAGTTCCTTATTTGATAGAAAAGCATCACTCCTGCTGTGATGGCTGAAATGAGGTCTGACAGAGGCAGTGCAAACCACACACCGTTGAGATTCAGAAGCAATGGTAGAAACATTGCAAGCGGAATCAGATACAGCACTTGCCGTGTCAGGGAGAGGAATATGGCTTTGCCCGCCATGCCTATTGAAGTGAAGAAGTTGCCTGTTACCATTTGGAAGCCGGTGCAGAAGAAAACACATAATACGATTCGCATTGCCGGCACAGTCATTGAAATTAAGTCTTCTTCGTGTGTGAAGAGTTTCACCATCAGGTCTGGGCATATCTCCGCAAGCAGGAATACTATTGTTGTCACTGCGGTTGCAAGCAGTGCCGTCAGGCGGAATACACTGATCATACGGTCATATCGTTTTGCACCGTAGTTGTAACCTGCTATAGGTTGCATGCCTTGGTTCAGACCCATCACTATCATGGCAAAGACAAATGTGACACGGTTGATTACTCCGTATGCAGCTATTGCCATGTCGCCACCATAGTGTTTGAGTTGGTTGTTGAGTATAATCACCACAACACTGTGTGCCAGATTCATCAGGAAGGGGGATAATCCTATTGCTATAGAGTCACCTACTATCTTCGGGTCGAGCCTCCACATCTTCTTTGTGAAATGAAGCAGTTCTTTTGGATTGCAGAATATTGTAAATTGCCAGATTACTGCCACTGCCTGTGATATCATGGTGGCAAGGGCGGCGCCGCGTACACCCATCTGTAGCCAGAAGATAAATATCGGGTCGAGAGCAATGTTCAGCGTTACAGCTACTATGGTGGCGGTCATCGAACTGCGCGGATGACCTGCCGAACGGAGCATGTTGTTTAGCCCGAAGTAAATATGGGTGAGAATGTTGCCGGCAAGAATAGGCACCATGTAGTCATGCGCATAGCCTATAGTTTGGTCGCTTGCTCCGAAAGCATATAATATCGGGTCAAGCCAGAGTAGTCCGACAACTGTAATCAAAGCACCGAGTATGATGTTAAGTACAATCACATTGCCAAGCACGCGGCGGGCATTTTCATAGTCTCTTTGACCGAGTTTTATGGCAACCAGGGTACTTGCACCTACTCCCACCATGCTGCCGAACGCAGCACATATATCCATAAAAGGTTTAGCTACCGTAAGACCTGATAATGCCAAGGCACCCACACCATGCCCGATGAATATAGAGTCAACTATGTTGTATAGCGAACTCGCTGTCATTGCTATGATAGCGGGTAGGGCATACTGTCGGAGTAGTTTGCCTATTGGTTCAGTACCCAACAATAATGTTTTGTTTTCTGAATTCACAGTTTTTTGGCGATTTCATCATAGAAAACTGCAGCAGGATGGCCGTCTTGCATGGCTATTGGCATGCCGTTGTCCGATGCTTCGCGGATACTTTGTACAAGTGGTATTTGTCCGAGCAATGGGACACCTGTCTCTTCAGCCAATTGCTTGCCGCCGTCTTTGCCGAAGATGTAGTATTTGTTTTCGGGCAGTTCCTGAGGTGTGAACCATGCCATGTTTTCTATTATGCCGAGCACCGGCACACCCACCTTGTCATTTCTGAACATGTCAACACCTTTTCTCGCATCAGCTAGTGCCACTGGCTGTGGTGTGGTCACTACTATCGCACCTGTGAGACTGACAGTCTGTACGATAGTCAGATGAATGTCACTTGTGCCTGGAGGCAGGTCTATAAGCAGATAGTCAAGTTCTCCCCAGTCTGCTTCTTCAATCATTTGTTTTATGGCATTGCTTGCCAGACCGCCGCGCCATACAACGGCATTCTGCGGGTCAACGAAAAAGCCTATGCTGAGCAGTTTGACGCCGTATTGGACAACGGGTGCTATCAGTTCTCTACCACCTGAGACTGTCATTTGTGGCCGTTCATTCTCCACATTGAACATCTTCGGTTGCGAAGGCCCATGAATGTCTGCATCTAATAGTCCTACTGTCTTGCCTTGCTTGGTCAGGGCTATTGCAAGGTTTGCTGCTACTGTCGATTTGCCTACACCGCCCTTACCTGAACTGACTGCAATAATATACTTTACTCCGGCAAGTGGATTGTATGTGTCTGTTGGTGTTGTCTGTTTGCGGAATTTAGGGTAAATCGTAACTGAAGCATTGGGTTCAGCGTATGTCTTCACCGCTGTTTCTGCAGCCTTGATTACTGATTTCAGGAATGGGTCTTGTTCCTTGTCGAATATAAGTGAAAACGATACTTCAAACCCTGATATGCGTATGTCATCTTCAAGCATACCGCTTTCTATCAGGTCTTTGCCTGTGCCTGGGTAACGTACATGGCGCAAGGCGTCTATTATTTGTTGTGGATACATCCTGCTTTCTGTGTTTACTTTGTCGTCATTTGTTGTTTCTGGCTTGACACGTTGTAGTTTCTGCCGTAACTGCGGTAGGTGTCTTTCTCTATGTCAACTTCCGGCTCTGTAAATTCTTGTTTGTGATGTAGTCGGAAACAGAGATATTTTATAGACATACCTCTGTCTAACCATTGTTGCTCATAGTGTGTCTTGAGGTTGAGTATAGGGTTGTTAGTCTCAGTTTTGTATAGGTTGTCTGTGCTTTTAAGCAACTCATAGCCGTTTGCCTTTGTCATCTCCAATGTGTATTTGTAGAGGAAAGGACTGTCGGTCTTTAGATGAATCAGACCTCTGTCGCGCATTATCTTCTGGTAGCGCTGCATGAAATATGAGGAAGTAAGCCGCTTTGTCGCCTTTTTCATCTGGGGGTCGGGGAAAGTTATCCAGATCTCTTCAATTTCATCGGCAGAAAAGAAGCGTGTGATAAACTCTATGTTGGTTCTTAGAAAGGCGGCATTTCGCGTGCCTGAGAGTATTGCTTGCTTGGCTCCTGCCCACATTCTCGCCCCTTTTATGTCTATGCCGATACAGTTCTTTTGTGGAAACATCTGTGCCAGACCTACTGTGTATTCTCCTCTGCCGCAGCCTAATTCCAGTGTCAACGGGTTGTCGTTTCCGAACACCTCATGCCTCCATTTGCCTGCCAGATGATAAGGCATTGTCATGTCTGAATCTGCTGCAGAGCATTGGAATACATTGTCAAATGTCTCCATCTCTGCGAACTTGCGAAGTTTGTTCTTACTCATTGTGTCTGACTATTTTAATGCCTATGTCACTAACGCCTTTCAGCATTTCGTCTCTCATGCCTTGACTCACTGTGTAACTGTAGTTGCCTGCATGTTTGTATCTGACGTTTTGCATATATAGCACGGGCATCT
Source organism: Paludibacteraceae bacterium (assembly GCA_905234685.1). GTDB lineage: Bacteria > Bacteroidota > Bacteroidia > Bacteroidales > Paludibacteraceae > Colicola. The sequence continues at coordinate 39,694 of CAJOIR010000012.1, read as the reverse complement.
CTCTTATGTTGCCGTATCCGTTGCCTAACCATCTGCCTCTCTCATCGGCCAGATAAAACTCTATGGTGTCTCTGCCAAGAAGTGTGTTTTCTCTGATGGAATCAGCCGTTTCAGACACGCTGTTGTCTATAAACAGCCAGATGTTCTGATATTGGTATCTGTCTGTATGACGCAGGTAGAGAAGCACGTCGTATGCGCTTGTAGTGTCGGTTATTGCTGTTGTGAATGTCAATGTCGAGTCTGCATGCCAGCCGCTTGCAGGTATAGTCTGGTATTCAAGATAAAGAGGTTTGCCTGCACAACCCCAGAGCAGCATCAGCGTTGCTGCTATTCCTGCTATATGCTTCTTATTCGTCATCTCTTCTGTGGTTGTTGTTTTTCGGAGAACGTTTGTTGCCTGGGTCTGTGCCACGTCTGTTGTCTCTGCCGCGCGGATCGCCCTGTTTGCGGTCAAAGCGCGTGAGGTCGTCTTGACCTACCACGTTTCTGTAGTCTGGCATTGCTTCAACTGCTTCTGCTGTTGTCTCCTTGCCTCCGAGGGTGTATGGTTTCTTGCCTTTGCTGTTCAGTTCTATTATTTCGTTTGCCTGCTCGGGTGTTATGGTGTGCAGGTTGGCTGGTTTGCCGGGGGCAGACGAGTACGTCAGTTCGCGTTTCAGTGGGTCTGCCGAGAAGAAATACCATGTGCCGTCTTGGGTGAGAAGTTCTATCCTCCGGTCAGGGAAATCGCGTGTGGCGTCTTCATATACAGGCACTTCGAAGTTAAGGCAGCATTTCAGTTTAGCGCACTGACCTGCCAGTTTCTGGGGGTTAAGGGATATGTTTTGCAGTCTTGGTGCTGCCGTGCTTACGGAGCGGAATTGTGTTAGCCACGTTGAGCAGCATAACTCTCTTCCGCAGGGGCCTGTGCCGCCTATTCTGCCTGCCTCCTGGCGCGCCCCTATCTGCTTCATCTCGATGCGCACACGGAATGTCTCGGCATATACTTTTATCAACTGACGAAAGTCAACACGCTCGTCTGCAATATAATAGAATATCGCTTTTGTCCCGTCGCCTTGGTATTCTACGTCACCTATCTTCATCTGCAGTTGCAGGTCTTTGGCGAGTTGGCGGGCGCGAATCATCGTCTGCTGCTCTTTCGCCTTGGCTTCTTTGCATTTCTGCAGGTCTTGCTCTGTGGCAAGACGGTAGATGTTGCGTATCTCATAGCGTGTCAGGTCGATATGGTTCTTTTGCATCTGCAGCGTCACCAGCTTGCCTGTCAGCGTCACCTCGCCTATGTCATGACCGGGGTTAGCTTCTACTGCCACTTTGTCGCCTTTCTTCAGTGGCAGGTGGGCAGAGTTGTGAAAATACCCTTTTCTCGTGTTCTTGAATTGTATTTCCACAAGGTCACTTTCGTTGACGTTTTCTGGCAGGTCGTAAAGCCAGTCTGTCACAGGTAGCATATGCCGTGAATTGCGGTTGCATGCACCTGCTTCAATCTCTTGGTTGCCGTTATTTAGTGTAAATTTCTGTTCCATATGTATTTTTGGTCTCTTTTTATCGTTTCACGAGCACTATTGTCTGCAGACATAGGTCGAAGAACACTATCTTTGCATTGCCGTTTTGCTCTATCTGCTGTTGTGCCTTGTCAAACTGCATCATTAGTTCTTCTACGTTTCTCTCGTTTACAAAAGGAGCAAACTTCTGTGAGAAGGTGCTCTCTGCAGTAGTCTGGTAGTTCAGTTCGGGCATCGAGAGGTTGCGTATGTAGTTCTCTCTTATCTGCTGTTGTGCGTATATTAGGAAGTTTTTCTGCTGCTCTCTGCCTGTCGCCGCCATCTTTGCGCTCCAGTCTCTGAGTTCTGTCAGTGCGTTGTAGTTCTTCTTCACACCCACCATCCACGCGTTCCTGAAGAGGGCGGTGAACATCTCCAGATTCGCTGTTTGCTCTTCGTTGGCTTGAAGGGTCTTCAGTGCTCTCAGCCAGCTGCCGTTGGCTATATGTGCTATGCTGACGGCTTCTGCCGCTGTCAGTTCTTCGTCATACTGCCTCAGGTGTATGGCGATGGTTTGCTCGTCTAAATTAGGAACTTTCAGCTGCTGGGTGCGGGAGAGAATGGTTGGCAGTAGCCGCTCAGGCTCTTCCGACACGAGCAGGAAGAGTGTCTTCTCTGGAGGCTCTTCTATTATTTTTAGCAATTTGTTTGCACAGGCGGCATTCATTTTCTCCGGTAGCCATATTATCATGGTCTTGTAGCCGTTGCCGAACGCTTTCAGCGAGAGTTTGCGCAGTATCTCGCTGCTTTCTGCCTCATATATCATACCCTGTTTGTTCTCAGCACCGATAGTGGCATACCAGTCATTCTGCGAGAAATACCCTTTGCTCAGGATGGTCTCCCTGAATTGTTGCACAAAGTCGTCACACACCGACTCTCTGTTGTTTTTCTCTTTGAATATTGGGAATGCAAAATGCAGGTCTGGATGCTGGAGACGCTTGTATTGCATGCACGAAGGGCACACTCCGCACGAGTCTGTCTCGCTGCGGTGCTCGCACGCTATGTATTGGGCATAGGCGATTGCAAGTTGCAACTTGCCTGTGCCTGCCTGACCGTATAGCAGTTGAGCATGCGGAATCCTGCCCTCTTGGACAGAGAGCCGCAGTCGTTGTTTTATGTCTTCTTGACCTATGATGTCTGCAAAACGCATAACCCTTATACCCTATATTGCGCTGCAAAGATAAGAAAAAATTTGCGTATATGAAAAATATCTTCTACCTTTGCACGCTTTTTCGAGTAAAAGGCATGTTATTCATTTATTAACCCGAGGCACGGGATGCCTCATAAATAACAATTTAATTATGGCAACTAAGATTCGTCTTGCACGTCATGGTCATAAGGACTATGCGTATTACCACATTGTCGTAGCCGACAGCCGTGCACCGCGCGACGGTAAGTTCATCGAGCGTATTGGCTCTTACAACCCTAACACCAACCCCGCTACCATCGACCTCAATTTCGAGCGTGCTCTTTATTGGGTTAATGTTGGTGCTCAACCCACTGACACTGTTCGCAACATCCTCTCCCGCGAGGGCGTCATGTTGATGAAACACCTTCAGGGTGGCGTTAAGAAGGGTGCCTTCGATGAGGCTACCGCTGAGAAGCGTTTTGCTGCTTGGAAGGCAGAGAAAGATGCCAAACTTGGCAAGGTTTCTGCTGAAGAAGTGGCTAAGGCTGCCAAACTGGCAAAAGAAAGACTTGCTCAGGAGGTTGAGGCTAACAAGCAGAAAGCTGCTGAACTGGCTAAGAAACGCCAGGAGGCGCTTGAAGCTGAAGCCGCTGCAGCAGCTGCTGCCGAAGCACCCGCTGAGGGTGAGGCTGCCGAGACTGCTGAACCTGCTGCAGAGTAATCTCTTTGCAGACACAGTTGACTGGCATACGCGTGGCATAAGCATGGTTTGAATTCATGCTTGGCGTCGCAAGTTTTTATGCCTTAAGATACGGGAGTGCGTCATGCGATGCACTCTCGTGTTCTTTTGTTTTATGCATACTTTCACGAACGATATACGAACGATACACGGAAGATACACGGAGGATATACGGAAGATACACGGACGATAACTTGTGCTTCGACCTGGGATTGTAATAATTCTGCAGAGTGTTTTGTATTTCGATTATTTGTTGTATCTTTGTCGCTGATTATATAATGAACTTTAATAACACGACTTTTGTGATATTATGAAACGTCTTTTCTACGTCCTTCTTGCTGCAATTCTCTTTGTTGCATGCAAGAACACTGAACCCGAATTGAAACTCACTCTTAACCCCGCTGTAATCACTTGTCCGGACCTTGGCGGTGACTACACTATAACACTCAATGCTCCTGCGGCATGGTCTGCAGCGGCTGATGTCTCGTGGGTGAAGGTCACACCAACATCAGGCGAAGCAGGCACGGTCGAGGTGGATATTAAGATTGCGGCTAACAAAGAGAGCACTGAGAGCAAGTCTAAAGTGGTCTTCACTTGCGGTGAGGAAACAGTAGAACTCGTCATCACCCGCGATGCAAAGGCACCTGCCTCGTTGCTTGTCACTTCTGAGACCGAGATTAACACTCCGAAAGAGGGCGGTACTTACACCGTCATGGTCGAGAGTAACATCAAATGGTCAATCTCAAGCAACGCCTCATGGGCGCATGTGAGCAAGGGTGTGAGTCAGAACAACGACAACATCACTCTCACTATTGATGCGGCTACTACGCCTGAAGAAACCACTGCAATCATTAAAGTTGCGCCTTATGGCGAAGGTAAGGAGGCTGGTGAGCAGCAAATTCTTGTCACTCGTGGAAGTACAGAAGCCACCTCACTCGTTGTTGACCCGGTAAACATAGAGGCTTCTGCCGATGGAGGCACTTTTACTGTCAACGTGGAGAGCAACGCTCGATGGAAAGTCTCTAAAAACTGGGATGCTGAATGGATTGAACTTTTCGGCACTACTGAGAATGAAAACAACGGACAATTCGGTATTACTGTCAATCCTGCTACCAGTGTTAATGATGCTACAGGCATTATCACTGTTGAAGAAGTACGCACTGACAACTATAAACCCGTCATAGTGCAGGTGACAGTCACCCGCAAAGGCAAGGCTGCCGCTTCGCTATCTGTCTCAAAGCAGAAGATAGAGGCACCTGCTGACGGAGGCAAGTATCAGGTTACTATCACAAGCAACTACCCGTGGACTGCCACTCAGTCAGGCTCATTCTTCAATATGTCCAAGATGTCTGCCGATGGCAATACAAGCGTGGTTGTCACTGTCTTGTCTACCGATGAGAATAAGGAATCAACAGGTTCTATCACCATCAAGAGCAGTTTTGGCAACGAGAAGGCCGTCATCAGTGTGCGCCGTGAGGCAAGAGAAATACCCACACTCTCTGTCAACAAGGAATCAATACATTCAGCTTGCGAAGGCGGCGATTTCCAAATAACTGTTGAAAGTAACACATCTTGGACTATAACATCTTCCAACTCCGATGTGGCATATTCAGACTGGATTTCATTAAGTGGCACCGCTACTCTCAATATAAGTGTACCGAAAGCTAAAGATGCTAACAATTCGGAGGCGGTGATTACTATCAAAACCACAAAAGGAAACGTTATAAAAAAAGATATAAATGTCACCAGAGATGGCATTCCAAGCAGAGTTTACATGCGAAAGCCTTTTAGTATCAGCCCCACAAAGAAAGTGTATTTCTCAAGAGGCAACCTCATATACCGGGCGTATGACAATACGTGGTCTGTAACCGATCAGCAGTTCAGCTTTGTTGGTGATGATACGGCAGGCAATGTATATGGCAATAATGGCAGTTTAAATCAGAAATCATCAAATACAAAAATTTCCAGTACCTACCAAGGGTGGATTGACCTCTTCGGCTGGGGCACCGGCAGCAATCCCACACTCTCCTCAGTCAACGATGCAGACTACAAAACTTTCGTTGATTGGAGTGTGAACACCATTAACAAGGAAGGCACCTATGACTGGCGCACACCATCTGCCTATGAGTTGGAATATATACTTTCCAAACGTGACAAAGCCGGCCAACTCCGTGGTCTTGCCACCGTCTTCGGTGTGAAAGGATATGTGCTACTGCCAGACGACTGGGTGGCTAATAGCGAAGTAAGCTTCACTCCTGATCCATCAAGTTTTGATATAAACAACTATACCGTTGCCCGCTGGCAGAAACTGGAAGCGAAAGGTGCTGTATTCCTTCCCATTGCAGGCTTCAGAGACGGGAAAACAGTATCTTTAATCAATATGGTACCACGCTATTGGACAAGTACTAAAAATGATGGAGAAGACTTGGCGAGGACATTGTATTTCGGCTATTCAGAAGTAAGCGCATTGGGAGGTGAAAATTGCCACAAAGGTCTCCCCGTACGCCTTATATGCGACATGTGATAATTTTAAAACAAAATCAATATAATAGTAATGAAAAAGATTAGTTCTCTTTTGATGTCACTGCTTCTTTTGGCAGGCATTGTTTCTTCGGCTTTCGCAGCTGACCGTGAGCATACGCTCAAAGTCTATAACTGGGCTGATTATATCGATGAGGATGTACTCAAGTCTTTCCCCGAATGGTATAAACAGATGACGGGTGAAGATGTGGAAATCATCTATCAGACCTTTGATATCAACGAGTCTATGCTCACCGAGATAGAGGTGGGTCACGAAGACTACGACGTTATCTGCCCTTCTGAGTATATCATAGAGCGCATGCTCAAGGCTAACCTATTGAAGAAGATTCAGAAAGACATCATTCCAATTGAACTCAGATACTTCGATAATGTAGCTCCGTTTGCTGTGGAGAAGTTCAGCAAGATGTCGAAGACAGAAGATGTGAGTGACTACACGGTAGGCTACATGTGGGGCACTACAGGCTTCATCTACAATCCCAAATTTGTGCAAGACGAAGAACTGCGTTCGTGGGGAGCTATTCTCAACCCGAAGTTTGAAGGTAAGATTTACATGAAAGATGCCTTCCGCGATGTATATTCAGTCATGGTGCTCTATGCTTATCGTGATGAAATTGCAGCAGGTGTTGTCACCCGTGACGAACTTGTTGAGACTGTCACTCCTGAACGTATCGCTCGTGTTGAGGAGGTATTGCTTGCTGCAAAGAAGAATGTTGCTGGTTGGGAGGTTGACTTCGGCAAGGAGGAGATGACCAAGGGTAAGACTTGGATGAATCTGTCTTGGTCTGGCGATGCACAGTGGGCTATTGATGAGGCGGCAGAAGTAGGACTCGAACTTAAGTATATTGTGCCTGAAGAAGGTAGTAATGTTTGGTTCGACGGATGGTGCATACCTAAATATGCAAAGAATGAGAAGGCTGCCTCCTGGTTCATCAACTACATGTGTATACCTGAAAATGCTATAAAGAACATGGACTTCATCGGCTATGTATCTGTTATCGCTACTCCGGAAGTGCTTGAGTGGGTCGATGATTCTGAAACATGGGAAAATCCTCTTGACTTGAGTTATTTCTTCGGTGAGGAGGCCACTTCAGTTCATGCCAACCCTGTGCTTTACCCTGACAAGACTATTATTGAGCGTTGCGCACTGATGCACGATGCAGGTGATATGAATGAAGAACTTGTCAAGATGTGGAATCGTGTGAAAGGTGATAACCTTTCAAACACCATGTTACTTGTCGTTGTAGTTGTGCTTATTATGCTTATTGTGTTTGTTGTCATGCAGTTTGTCAACAAGCGCAATCGTCAGAAAGCGCAACAACGTAAGCGCAGAAAGTGATTATTTTAAATACCATGAAAAAACTTTATTTATTGTCGGCGCTTCTGTTCTCTGTGATATTCCTTTTTGCAGAGAGTCCTAAGCGTGAGTTTCGAGCCACATGGTTCACTACTCACTATGCTATTGACTGGCCTAAGTCACGTGTTACTACTACTGGCAATGCTTCTCAGATAGCTACCCAGAAGAAGGAGATGACTGACATACTTGACCAACTCAAGGCAGGTAATCTGAATGCTTTTTGCCTTCAGGTTCGACCGACTTCTGATGCATATTATGCCTCTTCGTACGAGCCTTGGGGGCAGTATCTGACAGGCACTCGTGGCAAAGACCCTGGCTACGACCCTCTTCTGTTTGCAGTAGAGGAAGGTCATAAACGCGGTATGGAGGTGCATGCTTGGGTCAATCCTTTCCGTTATGAGGTCAATGCAGGCAGTTTTGGAACTAATGATCCTCTTCGTAAGGAACACCCAGACTGGCTTCTTACTTACGACAACGGCACTTTCTCTGGCACTATCATTGACCCGGGAATACCTGAGGCACGCGCTTACGTGGTAAAAGTGCTCATGGAAATAGTTACAAAATACGACATTGACGGTATTCTCATGGATGACTACTTCTATGCTTACGGAGGCACGACCACCGAAGATGCGGCTTCGCAAGCGAAGTACAAACCCTCTACACAATCTCTTGCTGATTGGCGTCGTGAGAATGTTAACACTGTCATACATACTCTCTATGATGAGATACAAAATGTTAAGCCCTGGGTGAAACTTGGTATGGGGCCGGGTGGTATATATTCAATGGATTCCTCTGCTGCTGCCAAGTATGGTCTCACTCTGCCTTCAGGTATTCGTGGCGGTGACCCTTATACTTCACTCTATTGTGACCCCCTTGCATGGGTCAATGGCGGCTACCTTGACTATCTTGCTCCGCAGGTTTATTGGGCTACCACTACCACCACTACCGACTACGATGTTCTTTGCAAGTGGTGGGGAGAATCGGTCAAGACACTCTGTGACCGTCGCACCGATGGCAAGCGTACTCACCTGTATATTTCTCAGGCGAGCTACCGTTTTGGAGCAGACGAGTTGGGGCTTGAGATTGATGACAACAGAAAATATGCACCTTATGATGCTCCTGGCAGCATATTTTACAATACTAACACTTATCTCAAATTCGATGGTGAACTCACTTGTCAGAATCTTGCAAAAACCAAATTTGCCAAGCCAGCTCTAATTCCTGCTGTCACATGGAAAACAACCACTATGCCTGCAGCTGTTGCTGATCTGAAGCTCACAAGCACTACTGTCAGTTGGACTCATTCCACTGCCGAGCGTTTCTCTGTGTATATGTTTCCTAAAGGCACTAATCACACATTGGCACTTGGCTCTGGCGACTACCTGCTGGGTATGGTCTATGCCAAGAGTATGACTATTACAGGAGCAACTAATCTTAACGATATGACAATAGCTGTCTGTGCTATGGATAGATATGGCAACGAGTCTTCTGCTACGTATCTCAACGATGCAGCTGAGTTGCCCGTTTATACCATTATTGTCAAATCAGAAGACGAATCAAAAGGCAGTGTCACTGGAGGAGGAGAATATATGCAGGGTGCTGTAGCCTCTCTTGTGGCTAAACCAAAGTTCGGATATGAGTTCACTCATTGGCAAGACAACAACACCGACAATCCCCGCTCTGTTACAGTCACTCAAAATGCCACCTATACTGCCTCTTTTAGCGCGCTATCCGACACAATGACTCTTCAAGACGGCACACTCTCACGAGAATTGCTTTGGCAGAAGACACTTGTTGATAGTCGTTTTATGAAAGAGGGGGTAGCTCATCGCAGTATTGCATATTACGATGGCAAACTCTATGTCTCAAACGGAGCAGACTACGAGTACTATGTACTCAATGCTGCAGATGCTGCTCTTCAAAAGACGGTGAATTTGAAAGAGACATACTTTGTGTGGTACAATCTGCGTATCACTGATGATGGAGTGATGCTGTTTGGCAACAGTGCAACGAATGCAAGTAATATTAGCATCTACAAAACCACTCCTGGAACTGGTGATCCTGTGAGCATTGCTTCTTACAGCAATCCGGAGTTTGGGCGCACTGACTATTTCTATCCGCTTGGTAGTTTCGGTAATCAAGGCATAATGCTTTCTCTTAGTAATGTAAATCACAAGTTGTTGTATATGCCTTATTCTAACTCTCAGATGGGAGAACAATCGGTTGTAATCAATAGTGATTTGCCTGTGGGTATTTCTGCCAAGGCAATGCCCATTGATGCCAATCGTTTCATTGCTTCAGTCGCAGGTGAACCGGCAACTGTTCACTCTATAGCAACAGGTGAGTTGCTTGAGAGTTGGTCAGGTAGTGTGAAACCAAAGTCCGTTAGAGTATCGGGTGCAGGATGGTTTGTACTAGGAGGGCATAAATACATACTCACACCTGCTGACATCTACGGTGGGTTTGAGACATACGATGTGACAGAAGGTCTTGCCGACGCAGTGCGCATATATGATGCTACGCCTGCATTAGGTAGTAACGACAACCAGACATATACTATCGATTTTGCCGTTAATGTGACAGGCAATGATGCTTATGTCTATTTGCTTGCTCCTAATAATGGTATAGCTGCATATAAATACACGTTTATTCCTGCAGGTACAGGTGTACAGCAGTTGGAAGAAGATAATATGACTATCAGTGTTGTCAGTGATGGCATAGATATATCTTTTTCGGGGAAGAAACATGTTGATGTATATTCTCTGGCAGGGCAACCTATACTCTCCATTGATGCAGAGAATGCCTGTCATGCTACACTGCCTAAAGGAGCATATATAGTAAAGACAAACAATATAGTGAAAAAAGTGATAATTTAACGCTATAATTAACTTAACATAATCAACAACCATGAAAAAGATTTTCTTTATTATTGCATTGACTATAGCAGCTATGGTCAATGCACAGATTCTCGAAGTAGCATCTATAAATAAGATTGCTACACCTGAAAATGAAGATGCCAAGGTGGCAGGTATTGCTCCTGACGGCAGTTATCTGCTTCTCACTACAGGCTCTAACCAAGGGTTGCAGCGTTTCGACCTCGCTTCGGGCGAGATCGATATAATATCCGAAGCTGCAGGTGCTGGCTACAATGTCAGAATCTCTGACGATGGCAAGGATGTTGTCTATCGTGAGACGAGTTACAACGAGAACCGTATGCGTGTTCAAAAACTTATGCGTCAAACTCTCTCGACGCGCCAGAAAATGGTGCTCTTGCCGCCGACGCGTGACTTGCAAGGTATTTCTATTCACCGCAACACTATCTCTGTTGTAAATGGTAAGAAGGCGAGTCGTATTGCTCTTGACCAGACACAGAAGACAGAAGCAGCTCCTGTGCTCAGCATCAGCAACGGTCAACTTATGATTACTCGTGGCAGTAAAACCGAGCAACTCTCGCCCAATGGCACGGATAAAAGTTATATATGGCCTTCTGTCAGTCCTGATGGTAAGCATATCACCTACTATGTTGCAGGTGAAGGATGCTATGTTGCAGGTATAGATGGCAAGAATCCGCAGTTTATTGCTCGCCAATGCCGTGCTGCAAAATGGCTTGACAACAGTACTCTTGTTGCTATGGCAGACCGTGACAACGGAGAAGTGGTTACTGAATCCGCTATTGTGGTTTATAATCTCAATAATGAGATGCAGCGTCTTACGACTGACGATCTCATAGCTATGTACCCGTATGCTTCTCAAGATGGCAAGCATATTGTGTTCTCTACCGACAATGGCGAAACTTATATGATTAACGTAAAGTAAGGAGGCTGGGCTATGAAACGACTATTGTTTATTTTTACTGCTGTTGTTTTCTGCTTTGCACTTAATGCAGCAGACCTTACAGGCAAGCGTATCTATGTTAATCCTGGCCACGGTAGTTTTGGTCCTAACGACCGACCGATGGCTACCATCCCGTATCCTGCTCTTGCATCTACAGGTATGCCTGATACTTGTGGTTTTTATGAGTCTAACACTAATCTTTGGAAATGCCTTTATCTTGGTGAGCGTTTGAAACAGGCTGGTGCTTCTGTTATGTATTCTCGCACAAAGAATGGTCCTTGGCCATATCAAAAGGTCAATGGCGAATACCCTGACTATTCTTGGGATAACTATCAAAACCTGCCTAATTACACTCAGTACAACAAAAACCTTTCCGAGATATGCGAGGAGGTTGAGGCTAACAACATAGACTTGTTCATTTCTGTTCACTCCAATGCGGCTACAGAAGGCTCTACTACCAATTATCCTGTTTGGCTTTTCCGTGGAGAAGACACTCGTACTACCACTTTTGAGCAGGAGTGTTATGCAGTTGGTAAAGCCATTTGGCCTTATCGCTGGGAGATGTTTGCAGCAGGTTTCGACCATTCGAGTTATTATTCTGCTACCAATATGTGTCTGCGTGGAGATATAACTTTTTATGGTAGTAGTTCTACTCGTACTTCTGCATATAGTGGTAAGAGCTATAAAGGTTATCTTGGTGTTCTCAAACATGGTGCGATAGGCGGTTTGGAGGAGGGATATTTCCACACATACCAGCCTGCTCGTCACCGTGCACTCAACCATGACTACTGCAAGATGGAGGGTTATAGTTACTATCGTGGTATCATTGACTATTTCAATGCTGACAAAGACACAAAAGGTTATATCATCGGCACTGTCAAAGATATGCATGAGAAGATGGTTCACAAACTATATAACTATGCGCCAAAGACCAACGACCAGTGGGTGCCTTGCAATGGTGCCATTGTAACTCTTTATAAAGGTGGCAAGAAAATAGCTGATTATACTGTTGACTCACTCTATAATGGTATTTTCTACTTCGGGAACCTTGAACCTGGCAACGACTATTCTCTTGATGCATCCTGCGAAGGATATAATAACCTTTATCAGGAATACAAGCAGCCTCTTGAAGTAAAGGCAAACATTATAACTTTCCCGTTTATCTTCCTTGAGAGCGATAGTTATGAGCCTCCAAAGGAGGTCTATTATACTTATCCCGATCCTGTTCAAGATGCATGGTTGGGTATGCCGGGCAAGTTCGTGTTATCAGAACCTGTGACTCAAGCGTTAGATGTTCTTGCGGACAAGACTATTCGTCGTTCTATATTGAGAAACGACACTACAATGTTTGTTCTTGCACTTGACGACAGCAAGAATCCGTATTTGTATCTTATCAACCCGTCAACAATGATAGTAAAAGCAACTCTGCCGACCGACTTCTGCACTGTCAGCAGCGAAGGCAATTTGAAATTGTCGGATATAGCAGTCACAGCCGAGGGCGTGCTTATAGGTTGCAATGAAGAGAAAGTGACATATACCCCCTCTAACAAGTGGCTTGTATATAAATGGACTCAGACAGAAGACGGCAGTTGGAGCGGTGCGGTATGGCTAGACAACACCAACAATGAGACGGCTGGCAACTACTTAAATGCTGTAGCAGGTTCAACATTGGCATACGCCGGTTCGTTGGAGGAAGGTGTATTGTATTCCTCTGCATATACGGTAGGTTCAGATGCTCACGCAGTGAGATACTTCCTTTATACCATTTCAGACGGTGCGTATGTAGGCGCGTTGCGTAATCAGGACGGCAATCATAAGTTGTCGGAGATGGGTCACAATATCAAATTTACGGTATCTCCTCTCGGCGACAACAAGGTCATCATCACTGATGACAACATAGCACCTATGGAGTGGGAGGTGGTAAACGCGACATCGTCAGCACCTGTCATCACCAATACCAACATCGGTGGCCTGAATGGTATCTCGGGCATAAGTTGCTTCAAATATGCTAAACACAGTCTGATGGCGCTTCCTGCTGTATCAGATGGTAAGAACACAGGTGTGAAACTGTATGACATCACCAATGGTTTTGACAAGTCACAACTTGTAATCACTGTCAATACCGAAATTGAGGCTGCCGCCGCAACATATATGTTTGCTGCGGGTACGGTAAAGAATGCGGACTTGACACTCTGGCTTGAGAAAGACACCACAGTCAGTCGTTTCACCACCATAGGTGTTGATCAGCCTGTGATACCAAACGTCAATGCCTACGACCTGAAGATGACCTACGATGCCGGCGCTCAAGAGTACTATGTGACGTTTGAGGCTAATGCAGATGCGGCTGCTTCTATTGTATTCTACCAAAAAGGCAAGGAGGTCGGTGAATTGAATATAGGCAATATTCACAAAGGTCACAATGGCACGTCATTCAATGCCTCAAACATTAAAGGTTTCTCGGGTACTCCTACCAATTGGGCAATTCGTCTAGAAGGCGACAATGTGGCGAACTGGAAACAGTTGCATTTTGACAACAGTATGCTGCTTTCCTCAACAACACGTATCTTCAGCAATGTTGACAATAGTCCTGAGTCGGATTATTTTGGTCGTATATATATCATGCGTCGTGCTGGTTCTTCCGCTTCTGCAGATCGTCCGAAGAACGGTATCTATGCTTTCAATCAGGACTATACACCTATTAATAACGAAGTGTTGAAAGGCGGTTGTGAATTCGGCAATCCTGGGCGTCTGACCATTGACTCCGAAGGATATATATATCAGGCAGACTGGGCAGACGGCTATTCAGGAGTATATGTTATTAACCCCTCGGAATTGGAAGGCAGTTTCACACAGTTCTTCCAAGGCAGTCGCAACAGCGCGGGTCTGTTTACTAACAATGGTGTGCCAGTGGGTAGTTCTACTCCGGGTGTCAATATCTACGGCAACGGTGCAGATACCAAACTTATTGTTTACAATGAAGATGCTGGTGGTACACTACCCGCCAACGGTTTGGCTATATACAATATTGGTCAACCTGACGGTACTATACTCCGTACTTGGGGTGAGGCACCGTCAGCAGTCATTCCTCTCTCTAAGCAGGGCAACACAGAGGGTACTCCTCTCGGCACCTCTCATGGTGTATTTGTAAGTCAGGTGCGCAGTGCAGGTAACAACAACTCTGCTGCGGCTTCACTAATGTTCTACGACTATAGTGGGAAATGCTTACTCTCGTCCGACTTGGATCCGTACAAGGATATTATTGATGGTAGCAACGGCGGAGGTTACGCCTTGTCACAGGATGAGAGTGTTCTTGTTCTTAATGGTGGTAGCAGTCAGTTCTATGTGTTTGATGTAGTTTGGAAAGGTGACACTCCTGTTCTCAATCTGCGTTATGAATATAAGCATGGCATTGCTTCTATTCGTCAGATGAACTTCGACTACGGAGGCAACCTCATTTGTTCGGGTGAGACAGGATGGTATGTCTTCACCATGCCTACCGATAACAATGTTACCACTATTCCTGCGAAGAAGAATCTCACTATGGAGAAGCCGTTCAGCGGTCATGTTGAAGGTGTGCTTCTTGATAGCGATGAACTAACTCTTACGAAGGGTGAGACAACTACTCTCTCCGCTACCGTTATGCCGGAGCAGGCAACAGAGAAGAATGTAACATGGTCTTCATCCAACGATGCTGTGGCAACTGTTGCTGACGGCGTTGTCACTGCCGTCAAGTCTGGTGAGGCTGTCATCACAGTCACAACTACAGAAGGCAACTTCAAAGCTGAATGTAAGATTACTGTTATTACTCCTGTTACAGGTGTCAGCCTCAACCGAGAGTCAGCTGAGGTCATCATTGGCGAAAGCCTTACTCTTGTTGCCACAGTCGCTCCTGACGATGCCGACAACAAGGCTGTCACATGGGTTTCTGCTGACACCAAGGTGGCTACTGTCAACAATGGTGTTGTAACGGCTGTAGGCGTAGGCTCTACAACTATCACAGTCAAGACTATTGATGGTGAGTTTACCGCTGCATGTATCCTTACCGTTAAGCCTATTGCCGTTACGGGTGTTGAGATAAGCGAGGCATCGCTCACTCTCACTGTGGGCGACACTCACACTCTCACCGCTACCGTTAAACCTGATGATGCTACCGACAAATCTGTCACATGGTCGTCATCAGCACCTGCTGTTGCTACAGTGGTTGACGGTGTCGTTACGGCAGTTGCTGCTGGTGAGGCTGTCATCACAGCAAAGACAGTCGATGGTGAGTTCACCGCTACTTGTGCTGTCAAGGTTGAGAAGGCACCAGTGCCAGTTACGGGCGTTAGTCTTGACAAGTCTGTGTTGGAATTGTCGGTTGGCGGGATAGCTGCACTTGAGGCTATAGTTGCTCCTGCTGATGCTGACAACAAGGCTGTTGTCTGGTCTTCATCCAACGATGCTGTGGTTACTGTTGCTGACGGTCTTGTTACCGCTGTAGCCGAGGGCAATGCCGTCATTACCGTTCGCACCGAAGATGGTGGATTCACTGCCGAGTGCAACGTGAAGGTGACAGTTGTTGACGGTCTCGAAGAATTGTCAGTCAATGGAATATATTACCGCAACAATGTGATATACAACGATAATGCTCTTAGTTTGCATGTGTATGATACCAATGGCAGACTTGTTGCTTCCGGCAACGGTAATATCGACATGTCTAGCATGCAGAGTGGTGTCTACATTGTTCGTAATGGAAATTTGGGCATGAAGATCATGAGATAATAAAATTCTCTATTACTTTTCATTTAATGAAGAGAATTCAAAAAGGCGGGCACTATAGCACCCGCCTTTTTGAATGTATTAGATTTTATATTTTTTAACCTTTCAATGCATTAATTTTGCTCCATGTGTCTTCTTGTAGAGTAATTCCGTTTCGTCCGTTTGTCTGTGATAGTTATTATCTTAAAATCGCACCACAAACCCTGCATGCACATTTATGCCTGCCTGCGCATAGTACCAAGGAGAGTAGTATGTGCTGCCGTCCTCAAACCTGCACATCCAGTTGCCCCCGTTGCTTGCATAATGACTGTCGAACATGTTGTTCAGTTGGCATCGCAGAGTGATGTTAGGGCACCGTTCTGGCAGTGGCAACAGATACTGCAGATTGAGGTTGGTCACGGTGTAAGTGGGTAATGTTGCTTCTTCAGACATGGTGTTGTCTAAATATTGTTTGGTCACCACCTGCGTCTGCAAGTCTGCGGTGAAACCTGCCACCGTGAACTTGAAACTATTGCTCATGACCAATGTCGGCGAGAAAGCTATAGTCACGTCACCGAACTCTGTCTCATCTTGTCTTATGTACTCCCAATTCTCATCATAGATTTCTACCCAGTCTCTATAATTAAGTATCTTGTTACGACTTATGGTGGCGCACACATTCCATTCAAACCAATTTAGCATGCTCACTCCAGCCGACAACTCCGCCCCCATTCTGTAACTCTTGTCCACGTTTTTAGTCAGATAGGCTCCCGTGTCCGAGTATTTGCCAGTCAGTACCAACTGGTTTTTGTAGTCCATAAAATACAGGTTTACTCCTGCATGCCACCCTTTGCCTCTGTAGTTATACCCGAGTTCATAGTCATATAGTCTTTCGGGGCATTGGAGGTCGTTTGGTCCGGCTTCGGTATAGTTTTTCCTTGACGGTTCCCGGTTGGCGATAGCGAAGTTGAAGTATGTCTGGTGATCTTTGTTCTGATATGTGATTCCAGCCTTTGGATTAAAGAAGTGGAAAGTCTCATCCACAGGTATTGGCTTCAGGTCTTCGTCATTGATGCCGTTTATAGTGTAATGCACGTATCTGTATTGTAGGTCGCCATAGATTGTGAGTTTCTCCTGCACCTTGTTTATCACTCTCCAATTGGCTTTCAGATACATATTGATATCCAGTTTGTCACCTCTTGAACGGTAGTACTCATAATCATACGGCAGCGGGTGAGGGTAGAGTGAGTCGCGTATATAGGTTATGTTGCCCCAGTGGTGCCCTGTATAGTTGTTTGCAGCGAAGCCGAACTGTGCATCTGCTGGCTCTGAGATGTATTTCAGAGACACTATTCCACCATAAAAATGGTTGTCCAGGTGCTTTTCTCTTACAAAGTCGGTTTTGTTCTCTTTCTGTTTGCCCTTGTCGTCAGTATAATATGTCGGAGTAAGCCCGAAGGTGGAATATTTCTTGTCTGCCTTGTATTGCTCATAGTACCCGTCGCCGTGTGTGTAATGCAGCGTGGCGTCAAGCAGCAGATTCGGTATAAGCCTTTGCGACAGGTGCAGTTGCACATGTTGTTGTTGGTAATTGTCATTTTGGTTGGAATAGTATGCCGTGTTACCATTGTCATCTGTATATTCTCCTGCGGGGTTATATCGCGGGTTCTCCTTCATCTGATCTTTCGTTACTCCGTCCCACGCCATGTATGTCTTCTCCTTGCCTCCAAACACCGTCAGCGAGGCTTTGGTCTTCTGCGTGTAGTAACCTATTGAACCGTGATATGACAGAAGGTCTGATTTGGCTCTCTCCAAATAGCCGTCTGAGTTCACTTTCGAGAACCTTGCCTGCGCCCTCCAGTTGTTACCCAGCACCACATCTGCCTTAGCATACTCTCTGAACGTCTTGTACATTCCGCCGTTAAAACCTATCTCTACCGACGATTTATTCAATATGCCGCCATGCTTTTTTTCTGTTTTGAAGAAGTTAGATGAAGTTTCCATATTTATTGACCCGCCAAAGGCTGCAAACCCGTTGGTACTTGTCCCCACACCGCGCTGAACATTTACGTTGCTTAGACTTGACGACAAATCTGTCATGTTCACCCAGAATACTGTTTGGCTCTCTGCATCGTTCAGAGGGACATCGTTTACGGTCATATTGATGCGTGTATGGTCTGTGCCGCGGATGCGGAAGTATGTGTAGCCTATGCCCAAACCGTCATCACTTGTCACTATTAGCGATGGTGTCATGCTTAGCAGATATGGCAAATTCTGTCCGTTGTTCTGTTCATTCAGTTCTCTGCCGTCTATGAAGGTGTGGTTGTCTGTCGGTTGTTCTACACGGGAGATTACTTTAACTTCCTCTATCTCGCGACCGATGATTGTCAGTGTGTCTTGTGCAGTCAGTTGGGATATTATGCCGCAGAGAGTAATGACGGGTACAAAAAAATGCCTTTTCATTATTGTGTCTTGCTGACAGGAATAATGCAAAGGCATATTGTGCTCATTGAACTTCCTAAACGGTTCTTCCTTAACGTTAAGCTTTAAACATCAAATCCTTTAACGTCATCTCCCGCTCGAGGTTCGAGGGTATAATCTCAGCCTTTCGGCACCCCTGTCAATCTGCATGCAAAGGTATGTCAACTTTTTGTAATGTGCAAGTTTATCCTTTCACCCCATACATCCAATCCACGCCTCTCTTATTCCTTACACCTGCGAGTTGTGCATTAGAGAATTATTCACTACCTTTGCAACTCCTTGAATCATGCTCTCTGACCTATGCAAGACGAATCCAATATTTACCTGCAGATGTTTGGCGCTTTCTTCAAGATTGGTGCCTTCACCCTTGGTGGAGGCTATGCCATGATTCCGTTGGTTAGAGAGGAGGTCGTCAACCGCCGTAAGTGGATTGAAGAGGAAGAGTTCCTCAATATGCTTGCATTGGCACAGTCTGCGCCTGGTGTTATGGCGGTGAATACTGCCATTTTTATCGGCTATAAGATGCGGGGTTGGAAAGGTGTTGTCGTTACAACTCTCGGAAGCGTACTACCTTCTTTTATCATCATTATGTTGGTGGCTACTGTCTTTACTCGTTTTAAGCAGTATCCTCTTGTTGAGGCTGCTTTCAAAGGCATACGACCTGCAGTGGTCGCCCTTATTGCAGCGCCATTGTGGAAGATGATGCGTTCGGCAGGCTTGATGAAAGGGAAAAAAGAGAAAAAAGGACTTGGTTGGACTGATGTTGACAAGACTGACAGACTCATAAGTTGGCTTCTTCTGCCGGTGCCTGTTGCTGTGGCATTGCTTATTTGGCTTGTAGATGTGTCGCCTGTACTGATTATTCTGTTGACCATCATATCTGCACTTCTTGTGGTCTTTCTTAAAGAAAGGAGGGCAAGGTCATGATTTATTTGTATCTCTTTCTTTCCTTCTTCAAAATTGGCTTGTTCGGTTTTGGTGGTGGCTATGCTATTCTGTCTCTCATACAGAACGAGATATACCGATATGGTTGGATGTCACCTCAGGAATTTACCGATATGGTAGCAATATCACAGATGACCCCTGGACCTATTGGCATCAATGCTGCTACCTATGTCGGTTATACAAGCACGGGTAGCATACTCGGCGCTGTCACTGCTACCACTGCTATCATACTACCTTCTCTCATTATCATGCTCATTCTATGCCGTATCTATTTTCGTATGAAGGAAAATACCTATGCTGCTGGTGTGTTGCAAGGCTTGAGATATGTTGTCATCGGTCTTATTGCGGCGGCGGCTTTGGCTCTGATGACTAAGGACAATTTCATTGACATCTGGAGTTATATCCTCTTTGCTGTTGTCTTCCTAGCTACTGCTGTCTTTCGTCTGCAACCTATACTTCTTATTCTCTCTTGTGGTGCGGCTGGAATTCTCATTTACTATTGAATTACTATAATCTTGTCTTGATTTTTTACCTATTTTTTGGTATTGCAAAGTATCATTGCTTGCATTATCTTTGCTGCGTGAAAAATCGTGATAAGAATGCAAGATATGGAAGAGACACTTCTCACATTGGCTGATATTCAGACTGGCGAACGCTGCATGATAGTAAAGGTGCATGGACACGGAGGTTTCCGGCATCGAATACTTGAACTTGGCTTTGTGCGTGGAGAGATTGTCAGTGTGCTGAAGAATGCACCGCTTCGTGATCCGGTGGAGTATGAGATAATGGGCACGCATGTAAGCCTCCGCCATTCCGAGGCTGCACGTATCGACGTAGTCTCATTGTCTGAGGATGCGCACCCTGACTTGGCTGCTGATTTCCATGGTACTATCGAAGAACACGTGCGCGCTGAGGTGGAGCAACTCGGAAGAGAGATTACCGTTGCTCTCGTCGGCAATCCTAACTGCGGGAAGACAAGTTTCTTCAATTTTGCAACTGGAATGCGAGAGAAGGTAGGCAACTACTCAGGAGTAACTGTCGATAGCAAGATTGGCACTTTCCACCACCGTGGGTTTACCATCAACCTTGTTGACTTGCCAGGCACATACTCCCTAACCGAATTCTCACCGGACGAACTTTATGTCCGCGACTTTCTTGATAACCATGCCCTTGATATTGTTCTCAATATTGTCAACGCGGGCAACCTTGAGCGTAACATGCTTCTTACAACGCAACTCATCGATCGCAACCACCCTATGGTTATGGCGCTCAACATGTATGACGAACTCCAGACATCGGGTGATAAACTTGATCATGAGGCTCTTGGTCGTCTCCTCGGTTTTCCTGTTGTACCTGTTATTGCGCGCACTGGGTGGGGCATCGAGAACGTCCTCGAAGCCATAGTTCAGGTATATGAAGGCAAGAATGCCGAGGCTAAACATATTCATATCAATTATGGCGCTGAGATGGAGGCTGCCATTAACGATATAAAGACGCTCATCAATCAAAACGAGAGCATTCGTGACCTTTACCATCCTCGCTATGTTGCCCTCAAACTCATTGAGCATGACCAGACTACCATAAGTCAGTTCTCCTCGCTTTCTAACAGCAAGGAGATTATGGCTGCGGCTGACCGTTACCGCGACAGGTTTGAGAAGGAATATGATGAAGATATCACCTCTGTCATTTCAGATCTTAAGTTTGGCTTCATTCGCGGAGCACTGTCTGAAACACTTACCGTCGCCGATAAGAAGCACAAACAGCAGATAGGTTATGCCCTCGATAAGATACTTACAAATCGTTGGCTTGGTTTCCCTATTCTCTTTGTCTTCCTTTTCCTCATGTTCGAAGTCACCTTTGTCTTGGGATCTTATCCGCAGAGTTGGCTCGAAGAGGGTATTGCTGCTTTTGGAAGTTGGCTGCGCTCTGTCATGCCCGCAGGCATGTTGGTTGACTTGTTGGTTGACGGCGTCATCGCAGGTGCAGGCGCTGTCCTTGTCTTTGTGCCCCAGATTCTTCTGCTTTTTCTCTTTATCTCAGTCCTTGAAGATACAGGTTATATGGCGCGCGCTGCATTCATCATGGACAAACTCATGCATCGGATGGGGCTGCATGGCAAGTCTTTCATCCCTTATATCATTGGCTTCGGTTGCTCTGTGCCTGCTGTCTTGGCGGCAAGAACACTTGAGAATCCGAGAGACCGTATTCTCACTATTCTCACAGTGCCGTTTATCTCTTGCTCAGCACGACTACCGGTCTATCTTCTACTCGTTGCAGCCTTCTTCCCCAAGCATCAGGCTGTCATACTCCTGTCTATCTACTTCATTGGACTCGTTTTCGCTATACTTACATCACTGCTCCTGAGTAAGGTGCATTTCAAAAAGCAGGCTAACCCCTTCGTCATGGAGTTGCCGCCTTACCGCGTGCCTACTCTTCGTAACGCCGCTATTCACACTTGGGATAAAACCGGCGAATGGTTGAAGCGAGTCAGCACTGTTGTTCTCCTTGCTTCTGTCATCATCTGGGCTTTGGGATATTTCCCAAGAACGGAATCAACTACAAAGAAAGAGCAACTGGAGCAGTCGTATCTTGGTAATATAGGACACGCCGTAGAGCCGGTATTCACTCCGCTCGGCATGGAATGGCGTGCCGGAGTCAGTCTTATCGCAGGTGCAAGTGCCAAAGAGGTTATCGCCTCATCAATGGCAGTTCTCTATGACGTAGAGGAAACTGACGGTGATGAAATGCAGTCACTTCCTCAGAAACTTCAGAGTGTTATTGATGCTGACGGCAGGAATGTCTATTCGCCTGTCGCCGCCTATGCCATGATGCTCTTCATATTGCTCTATTTCCCATGTATCTCCACACTTGCTACTATCAAGCAGGAGATAGGCTCCAAGTGGATGCATTTCAGTATGCTTTATAATACTGTCGTTGCTTGGATTGTCTCCTTTGCTTTCTACCAGATAGCCTCATTGTTTTAACATCTCTCTTCTAACATCATATTAACCTCTCACCGCTAACTTTTCACCCCTAACCCCTCATCCCTTCACTCCTAACCCCACCTTAGTGCAGTCTCTTATAGTATATATTGTTATCATTGTTGCAGTTCTTGTCGCTGCATGGTTGCTCTATCGTCGTTTTACTCGCCCTCAACCATGTAGCCGCGACAATGCTTGCTCCGACTGTCCTCTCTCCTCTGACTGCACTAAGCGTAACCCGTAATCTACCTGAAAAGAACGGAGTATGAACGGAACATGAACGGAACATCACTATAACTTTGCTATACTTTTGCTATACCATTTCTTAGTGTTTCGCTTTGCTATTCCGACTTTTTGTTGTATCTTTGCTCGGAATTTCAGTAATCGTGCATATTCCTGTTTTTTACCTGTGCTTTGGCATGGTTTATGATTGGGTTATTGCATAACTATATGAAACGCAAGATATTCTATATTACACTTTTCCTCTTTCTCTCTGCCTTGTTTACCCCTTGTTTGAGAGCGGACGATGTCACATATCTCACTACAGAAGAGTTCAAGGCGCGAGTCTTTGACTATACTAAGCACCGTGAGTGGCGTTATGCCGGCGAATTGCCTTGCATAATTGACTTCTATACTACCTGGTGTAGACCTTGTAAACAACTTGCACCCATACTCGCAGAACTCTCTGAGGAGTATTGCGGTGAGATTCTCGTTTACAAGGTTGATACCGAACGTGAGCGTGAACTTGCTGCCGTCTTCGGTATCTCTAGTATCCCCACACTTCTCTTCTGCCCTGTCAAAGGAAGACCGCAGATGGCGCGCGGACTCCTGCCCAAGACAGTACTCATACAGGCTATCAACGAAATCTTGTTGAACAATAATCAATAATATCA
This sequence comes from Paludibacteraceae bacterium, assembly GCA_905234685.1. Classification (GTDB taxonomy): domain Bacteria; phylum Bacteroidota; class Bacteroidia; order Bacteroidales; family Paludibacteraceae; genus Colicola. Next base: position 16,519 of record CAJOIR010000012.1, on the reverse strand, counting down.
GCTTTTAACTATAAACTACAACCCGTCAACTGTCTTTCCTCTGTGCACGTAGAGTTCTTTCTCCTGATAGTCTCGCTTCTTTTCTTTGCAAGCATTCTTACTGACAAACTGAGCAGTCGTTTCGGTGTGCCTTCGTTGGTGCTCTTCCTGCTTGTCGGTATGCTCTTCGGTAGCGATGGACTTGGTATCACCTTCAATAATATCGCTCTTGCAGAAGCTATAGGCACTGTCGGACTTAGCGTGATACTCTTCTCCGGCGGCATGGATACTAAATTCCGCGAGATTAAGCCTGTGGCTAAAGAAGGCATTGCGCTTTCTACCGTTGCAGTCTTACTTACCGCTGTCATTACCGGTGTACTCATCTGGCTGCTTATGCACTGGACTCACGAAGGACTGCGCCTTGCATTCCCTACTGCTGTGCTTATGGCGGCTACTATGTCTTCTACCGACTCCGCTTCGGTGTTCTCTATTCTTCGCTCCAAAGGCTTGCGGCTCAAATACAACCTTCGTCCTATGCTCGAATTAGAGAGTGGCAGCAACGACCCTATGGCAGCTATTCTCACTTCGGTCATGATATCTGTTGTGCAAGCGGGAGGACAACCTAATGTCTGGTTGCTCATACTCGCTGTTGTCGTACAACTTTTCCTTGGTGCTCTGCTTGGTTTCTTTGCAGGAAAACTCCTTGTCTGGATTATGAACAAGGTAAATATTCAGAACGAGAGTCTATATCCTATCCTTGTACTCACTTCATGCATCTTTATATTTGCAGTTACGAGTTTTACACAGGGCAATGCATTCCTCGCGGTCTATATTGGAGGTCTTGTGTTCGGTAACTCTAAGTTCGCACATAAACGCAGTACGGTTAACTTCTTCGATGGTGTCACATGGCTTTGTCAGTTGACTATGTTTCTTACACTCGGTCTCTTGGTATGCCCTCACGAACTCTTTGAACCGAAGGTGCTTATCCTTGGCTCAATTGTAAGTATGATTATGATATTCGTCTCCCGACCTACTGCTGTATTACTCTCTTTGGCTCCTTATCGCACATTACCGTTTAAGGCACGCGCTTTCGTCAGTTGGGTCGGACTTAAGGGTGCATCACCTATACTTTTTTCTATTCTCTGTCTGGCGGAGGCAGTGCCTAATGCCAGACTTATCTTCAATGTGGTCTTTCTTTGTACACTTGTATCTCTTCTTGTACAGGGTATGTCGCTTAGTAAAATGGCTAAGTGGCTTGGAGTGGCTGAGCCGCCTGAGCCTAAGTTGGGTAAGGTGGAGAATTTCGATATTGACTTGCCTGAGGAAATCAAATCTGTGGCAACAGAGATACATGTGTCGGAAGACATGCTGCAACATGGAACCCGCCTTATGGATATGGGCTTTCCACAGAACACACTCGTCATTATGGTTAAGCGCGGACAGCAGTTCTTTGTGCCTACCGGCAAGTCTGTGTTGCAAGAAGACGATGCTCTGCTTGTTATCACTGACAACGAACAGACATTGCAGGATACCTACCGTCAAATAGCCGATCGGCAGAACACATGGAATCCTGCATTTATTGACGACACTCTCGACTTCACGCGGGAGTTTATTACCATGCTGAGGGAGAACAGAAGAATAAAGAAACAAAAGAATAAGAAGGCAAAACATTAGACATAGATATGAAGACAACAGTATTTCTTACAGGTGCTACAGGCACAATGGGTTGGGCTGGACTGCAGGAACTGCTTGCCCATAAGCAGAACTACAACATTCGTATTCTTGCACGTCCAAGTGAGAAGAATAAGCGCAAACTTGCAGGAATGGAGCAGGATGTGCAGATAATCTGGGGTGACTTGGGTAAATATGAAGATGTGCTTCTTGGCGTCACCGAAGCCGACATTGTGCTTCATGTGGGCGGTATGGTAAGTCCGCAGGCAGACTATCGTCCTCGTGCTACACGCAGAACTAATCTCGGAGCGGCAGAAAACATACTCAAGGCGGTGCTTGCTCAGGGTGATAATCAGCCGAAGGTGGTTTATATTGGTAGCGTAGCTCAGATGGGCGACCGTCGTGAACCTCTGCATTGGGGTAGAGCAGGTGACCCTATATGCGTCTCTGCCTATGACCATTACGGTCTTACCAAAGCTCTTGCCGAACGTATGCTTACTGACGGGGGAATAAAGAAGTGGGTCAGTCTGCGCCAATCAGGAATACTTTATCCTGCAATACTTAGAAACTACGATCCTATCATGTTTCATGTGCCTGTACGTGGTGTGCTTGAATGGGCCACTGTGGAGGACTCCGGTCGCCTTCTTGAGCGGGTTTGTCGTCCTGAAGTGCCTGAAGAGTTTTGGAACAGATATTACAATATAGGCTCTGGAGCGAAATACCGAATTAGCAACTACGAGTTTGAATGCCTTTTGCTTGATGCAATAGGTTGTCCACGACCTGAGAAGATATTCAATGCAAACTGGTTTACCACACGCAATTTCCACGGCATGTGGTATCTTGATGGTGACGTGCTTGAAAACTATCTCCATTTCCGTGCCAACATACCAATTAAAGAATACTTTAGGCAAATGGCGAATAGCACATCGTTGCCGGCTGGTATAAAGATTGCTAAGGCTACCAAGGCGGCAAAACTGGTGCCACATATAGTCAAACTTGCTATGCGTGCTATGGCAAACAAACCTGTGCATGGAACACAGACATGGATAAAGGAGAATAACCATCTTCGCATATCTGCCTACTATGGTTCAATAGAGAAATATCGTGCTATACCCGACTGGAATCATATGGATATAAGCCATAATTCTGAAACTCCTGTTTTGCTTGACCATGGTTATGACGAAACCAAACCTTTTTCTGAGTTCACTATAGAGGACATGCAGCATGCTGCTGAGTTTCGCGGAGGCAAGTGTCTCTCTAAGAAGATGAAGAAGGGAGATTGGGATACTCAACTAGAATGGCAGTGTGCCGAAGGGCATCGTTTTATGGCGAGTCCGCGACTCATTCTTCTTGGCGGGCATTGGTGTCCTGAATGTTTCCCTTATCCTTATGCTGATGAGCCTCAAGATAAACAGCGTCCATGGCATTGGGATGCAGAAGCACGTCGCAACCCTTTTTTCGCACAACTTTGGTCTCCGCTTCACGACTCCGATGAAGACAATATCTACGACTCTCACGTCTTCGATGGTTGGGAATAGAAACAGATTTTGATAGAGGCAGTAATAACAATACAAAGAGTTTTCATAAATATATCTGATGTATTTCGATGAACTTCCGCTGACTGACAATATCCTTGATGCATTGTGGGATATGCATTTTGATGAGTGTACCCCTGTGCAGGAAGCAGCTATACCTGTAATTTTGCAGGGTAGAGATGTCATAGCCTGTGCTCAGACAGGCACCGGCAAGACAGCAGCATATATCCTTCCTTTGCTCAATAATCTCTCTACTGACAATCATGACCCTAATCGAATCAACGCCGTTATTATGGCGCCTACACGTGAACTCGCACAGCAGATTGACCAGCAGATGGAGGGATTCAGTTTCTATTCTCCTTTCTCTTCTGTTGCCGTATATGGAGGCAGTGACGGCAATGTCTGGGATGTGCAGAAACATGGTCTCACTCGTGGAGCCGATGTTGTTATTGCTACTCCCGGGCGATTGCTCTCACATATGAATGTGTATAAGGTTGACTTCTCCGCTGTTAAATATTTCATCCTTGACGAAGCTGACCGCATGCTTGACATGGGTTTCTTCGATGACATACTGAAGATAGTGTCTCAACTGCCAAAACAGCGGCAGACCATCATGTTTTCCGCAACCATGCCTATTGAGTTAAGAAAACTTGCTAAAGGCTTCATGACTAACCTTGTTGAGATAAACATAGCCGTCTCTCGTCCGCCTGAGACTATCAGTCAGCAGGCAGTGATATGTTACGACAATCAGAAATTACCAATGGTGAAACACTTGCTTGAAGGCAGACACCTTAAGAAGGTTCTTCTCTTTGTAGGAAAGAAACTCAACGTGCGTGACATATATACCGCCCTTCGGAAAAATGGTTATGAAGCGCGTCAGATGCATAGCGACTTATCTCAGCCAGAGCGCGAGCAGGTGATGCTTGACTTTCGGAATGGTAAGGTTGATGTTCTTGTAGCTACTGATATAGTTGCCCGGGGAATAGATGTTGACGACATACCGCTTGTCATAAACTATGATGTCCCACGCGATGTAGAAGACTATGTTCACCGTATAGGGCGCACAGCACGTGCAGAAAACAGTGGTGAAGCGGTGACATTGGTAAACGAAAAAGATCAGTTATTCTTCTCACGTATCGAGAAGTTCCTTAATAAACATATTGAACGTATTCTGGTGCCTGTGGAATTAGGAGAAACACCTCAATTCAACCCCAGTGAAAAACAGAAGACGAAGCGCAGATACAGACATAATGGCAAAAAAAAGAAAAATCATCAGGCAAGATCGCACAAGTTCAGCCGGCAATAGCCGTATGCCTGAAAAGCGTGAATACGTGGGTGTGCTTGAGCTTACATGGCGCGGAGGATATGTGGTGACTGACCATAGACAACTCCGTACAGACATTCATGTCCCCGACCATTTGCTCTTTGGTGCACAGAACGGGCAGAAAGTATTGGTGCGTCTCACTGATTGGAAGCGTTATAAGCATTATCCTGAGGGCGAGATAGTAAGTATCCTTGGTCAAGCAGGTGACAACGACACAGAGATGCACTCCATCCTTGCCCAATTCGGGTTGCCATATCAGTATCCGGAAGATGCTGTTGAAGAGGCTAATGCCATACAAGGCGATATCACAGAGCAAGAACTGCTCCGCAGAAAAGATATGCGCGATGTGCTTACTTTCACTATTGACCCCGTCGATGCCAAGGATTTTGATGACGCAATATCATTTGACACTATATCAAACTCACCAAATACTTATGAGGTGGGTGTTCATATAGCCGATGTTACGCACTATGTGCGCCCTGACACACTGCTTGATAAAGAAGCTTATGCACGTGCAACTTCTGTTTACCTGGTTGACCGCGTAGTACCTATGTTGCCGGAGCATCTCAGTAATGGCATATGTTCTCTTCGTCCTGATGAGGACAAACTTTGTTTTTCCGTCATCTTTGTTCTTGACGATGATGCCAATATCATCAAGTACAACATCAAGAAGACAGTCATACGCAGTAACCGTCGTTTCTGCTATGAGGAAGCTCAGGAACGCATTGTGTCAGGACGAGGTGACTATGCAGAGGAATTACAGACTCTGAACTCATTGGCACAACAACTGCGTAAACGACGTTTTCAGAATGGAGCAGTTGCCTTCAATCGTGAGGAAATAGGTTTTAAAGTCGATGAGAATGGTAAGCCGTTGTCTGTGTTTTTCCGCAGACAGGAGGAGGCTAACCAATTGATAGAAGAGTTTATGCTTCTTGCTAATCGTACTATTGCAGAGTATATAGGTGCACCATTAGGTAAGCGGCAAACTCCGAAGACTTTTGTGTATCGAGTTCACGATAAACCAGACCCGGAAAAGATGGAAGAGTTTTCCAAGTTTGTCCGTAACTTTGGTTATAAACTTGATGTGTCACCACATACTGATACTGCTCACTCCCTAAACCGTCTCATGCAAGATATTATTGGTAAGCCTGAGCAGGATTTGATAGAGTTGCTTGCTGTACGCAGTATGGCAAAGGCTGTATATTCTACCGATAATATAGGTCACTATGGTCTTGCTTTCCGCTATTATACACATTTTACTTCGCCTATACGCCGTTATCCTGACATTATGGTTCACCGACTATTGCAGCAATATATGAAAGGTGTTGCATCTGTAGGTAAAGAGGAATATGAGGAGCGTTGTAAGCATTGTTCGGAGCAGGAACAGTTGGCCGTTCAAGTTGAGAGAGTCTCTGTTAGGTACAAGCAGGTGGAGTTCATGCAGAATAGTGTCGGCCAGGTTTTTGATGCTATTGTCAGTGGTGTGACAGACTGGGGTGTTTATGTTGAACTCGAAGAAAATAAGAGCGAAGGTTTAGTGTCAATGCGTAGCATCAGCGACAAATACGGCGACTGGTTTTACTGCAATCAAGAGACTTTCTCTCTTGAAGGAGCACAATCCGGTGTGAGACTTCGGTTGGGAGATAGAATACAGGTCAAACTGATTTCTGCCTCACTTGAAAAACGTCAACTTGAATTTGTTCTTGTATAAATAAATGTAAATGCATATCTTTGCAGCGTTTATGAGAAAACTGTATTACATACTCCTGTTGCTTCTCTTTCCGCTCTGCTCTTTTTCTGATGTGGTAGTGACACTTCGTTCGGGCAGTAGTCTTACAGGCAATATAGTTTTTCAAAACGACGAGGTGGTTGTCATAAAGTCTCAGGAAGGGCAGCGTTTCCAGTATCCTATGAGTGAAGTGGAAAGTATTCGTGAAGCCGAGATAAGTATTGAAGAAGTTATTGAAGAAGAAAAACCTGTTTCTGCAAAGAAGGTAGGCATATCGCTTAATCTTTCAGGAGGAGCTTCTTTTATGCCCCATGAAACTGCAGGTGGCAGCGTAGGTGCAGAGGTGTTTATCGGTGCATGCAACCTGTTTAATAAGCATATATTTATAGGAGGTGGAATAGGTTATTCGGGCTTTTTCATATCACCTGCCTCAGGCACAAGCCGGGTGCTTTCTTTCATACCGGTGGAGTTGCGTTTCTCTGCGCCGTTGATGCAGACAGCACATGCGCCAGCCATAGGTTGTTCTATCGGTTATGGTTTCTCGCCCAAGGGGATTGACCGCGGGGGCCTTACGGCTGCTCTTGATTTTGGATGGCGTTGGCAGATGACTGAGAAGCATGCTCTGTTTGCTGGTCTGGGGTTTGCCTTTCAGCAGGGGAAAACAGAGGTGGCAGAGATTGTTGACGGTAATGAATATGTTTCACTTGTTGTACGTAATCTCTGTCGCATAGGTGCTAAAGTGGCTGTGCAATTCTAATAATTAAGGTGAGAAGGACTAAAAAAACATATTTGAGAAAAAAACTGCCGAGACAAAACCGCTTGGTAGTACTTTTGAATGATAGTGAGCAGAAAGCCTTGAACAACTACTGCCGCAAATACAATATCAGCAACCGCAGCAAGTTCATACGCGAAACACTGATGAAAGACATTCTACATCGTTTCGACACAGACTCGCCGACATTGTTTGATATGTAGAATACTCTCCATCTACTGAAGGATGAAGAGCCATTAAAATTCCCTACTGGGATGAATAATTGTCAAAAGACAAAAGTATAAAGGATTTAACCAATAAAAGGCAAAATATATGAAAAAGAGTCTATTTTTATCTCTGCTTGTCATGGGAGTGATGACAGCATGCAATTTTTCAACCACTATTGTGGTTATGCCCGGCACTAAGAATGTTTCTGCCGACGGAGAGGTTTTCAATCTTACAGTGACTACAGACAACCACTGGACAGCGGAGTGTGACAGTGCATGGGTGGAGATTCAGCAGAAAGAAGGGTCCGGCAGTGCCGAAGTATCAGTGAAAGTCCTTGCTAATCCGTATCCTGCCAAACAGAGTACTATCATACGTTTCCGTGATATAGATGAAAACAATCTTGTTCAGGTCATTATTACACGTGAAGCAGGCAATGGTAGCGAAAAACCCCAGCAGAATCCCAATGCACCCATCAAAGTTGACCCTGCTGAAATCTCTGCACCTGCCGAAGGCAAGGAAGTAGAAGTTAAGATTACTGCGGCTGCAGACATGAAGTGGATTGTCAAGTCTAATGCTTCATGGGTGACCTCAAATATCGGTTTGGAAAAAGGAACAAAGACCATAAAACTCACCATTGCTGCCGCTCCAAAAAACACTTATGACGAACTTCAAGCTATAGTGTCGGTTTTCCCCTCAATGTCAGAATCTGATGATGATAAGAGTTACATCACCATTACCCGCGCTGGTTGGCCTGCTCCTGTATTTACTATTGATAATGGTAGAAAGGTAATGTTTGCACCAGGTAATCTGCAGTATCAGGCATTGGGCAATAAATGGCGTTTTGCTGATCATCAATATACCATTCTTGGCAATCAAAACAAAAATATTGATTCTGGTTATTGGGATTATATAGACCTCTTTGGTTGGGGCACAAGCGGACATAATCATAGCAAGCCCTGGCTTTATGGGAAACAGACGGAAGATTTTTATGGCCCTATGACTGATGATGACATAGAGGGTACTGATTATGACTGGGGTGTTTTCAACTCCGACAAAATAGAAAACAGTCCGAATAAAGATTACAAGTGGTTCACACTGTCAAGTATGGATTGGAATGAAATCATTGAACATAATGTAATGACTCTTGCCACTTGGAACAATATATCAGGACTCCTTATTTTCCCTGACGGATATGAGGCTGTAGGTACAGAGACATTTAAGGACTATGTCACTTATCAAATTGATGATGAGAGTTGGGTTAATGAAGTCGGTGCTGTATTCCTTCCAAGTGCTGGTATGAGAGATGGAAAGATATACAAATATACGACTGGAATAGAAAACCATTATTGGACTAGTACCTCTCAAGGAGAAAACGGTGCGGCTATGCTGGAGTTCAGTTCAAGTTACAGTGAGGCTCCTCAAGGAGAGGTTGTGACACTGGGTGATCCTAATCCGATAAGATATATAGGCTTGCCAGTGCGTCTTGCAAGGGAGATAAAGCAATAATAAAGAAAAAAGCAGAAAAGAAAGGCCTGGTTAGATTTCACTAATCAGGCTTTTCTTTAGTTCAGTAAAATTAGCCAGTTCTACAATTCAATAGTTAGAAATACTTCACTTCTTTGCCGACAATACTTGTAAGCAGATTGTTTGCAAGGCGGCTTGCTCCGAAGCGGAAGTTATGGTTGTTGAGCCATTCCTCTCTGAGAATTTCTTTCACTATGGTATAGTGTTGAACGGCTTCTTCCGTTGTGCTCACACCGCCTGCCGGTTTGTAACTGACTTTTACACCAGTCTTCTCATACCAGTCTTTTATGGCACGGCACATGATGTATGTAGCCTCCGGAGTGGCATTTACTGCGATCTTGCCTGTACTCGTCTTTATAAAGTCTGCACCTGCCTGCATTGCAAGAAGCGAAGCGTTGTAAATGTTCTTTGCTCCGCGTAGTGCCCCTGTCTCGAGTATGACCTTCATGTGCACAGGAGCCTTGCATGCTTCTCGCAGTTCGCAAAGTTCGTCATATACCTCCTGATATCTGCCTTCAAGGAATTTGCCTATGGATATAACTACGTCTATCTCCGTTGCTCCTGCCTGAATGGCGAGTAGTGTCTCTGCCACTTTCACTTCTATGAATGTTTGCGATGCGGGGAATCCTGCACTCACTGCAGCGATGCCTATTTCCTCCTTCAGGTTTTCGCGCACTGTGCTCACCATTGCCGGATAAACACAGATCGCTGCCACGTTTGGTATGTTGGGGTATTGGTTGTGAAATTCGTTCACATGCTTTGCCATTCCGCTCACCTTTTCCACTGTATCATCACCATTCAGAGTAGTGAGGTCTATCTGGTTCAAACATTGTTTCCACACTGCAGGAGTGTTGTTCTCCTGAAAATGCTTGTCAAGGATGTTCTTTACCTCTTGTTTTACTTCATCGTCTGTGAGTTGCCAGTTATACTGAGCAAAGAGTTCATTGAATTTGTCCATATTGTATTGATTTAGTTGTTTTCCGCATCAGGCACCTCAACTCCTCCGCCAAGACGTGCAACTATCGTTTCATTGCCTTTCACTGCATCTCCTAATTCCACCAACATTTCTGTATCAAGAGGCAGATACATGTCAACGCGCGAGCCGAACTTGATGAAGCCTAAATGTGTGTTTCTTGAAGCCTGCTTCCCAGGTTTTGCATAGGTCACTATGCGTCTTGCCATAGCTCCGGCTATCTGTCTGACGAGTATCTGTTCACCTGTCTTGGTTTCAATAATAACCAGTGAACGCTCGTTCTCTGTTGACGACTTTGGCAGCCAGGCTCCCTTGTGTCTGCCGCTCTGATGTTCAGAGCGTACTATTGTCCCTTCTATCGGATACCAGTTGGCATGCACGTTGAAAGGTGACATGAAGATGCTTACTTGCAGACGCTGGTCATGAAACACCTCGTTTTCCTCCACTTCCTCTATCACCACTACACGCCCGTCGGCAGGTGCAACAACGAAGTTGGGGTCATTCACTTCTATTATGCGCTCCGGATTACGGAAGAAATATGTCACGAAGCACAACAGAATGGCACTGAGTGCAAGTGTTAGTGCAAATACCCAATGGTGTGAATAGAGAAATACAGGCACGTTGATAAGAAACGCTATCAGCACCAGAAGTATAATGAAGTTTCTTCCCTCTCTATGTATTCTTGGTCTTTTCATCTACCTTTCAACTCCATTGTTCATACGGCATCTGTGCAAGCATGTCGGCTGCCTGGTCGAGACCTTCCTGCAACTTGTTGCCAAGCATCATCTTGAACATCATGGGCAGGTCCGCCTTTATGGTGAGACGGATACGGGTGTCGTCTGCCGCCATTGCCTTGGTTTGTATCCACAGGTTGGCTTCCACAGGTACTCCCTCCACTCCGAACTTGACAGTTTTCTCCGGCTCGCGTTCCACTATGCGTATGCACACTTTCTGACCCAGACCGTCCACTTTGAAACGGGCATAGTCGTGGTCAAACTCCATATCTTTTATCTTGTCCTGTGGTATAAGGTCACGAACCTTTTCGAGGTTGCTCAGGTCGCTCAACACGGCATATACAGCCGAAATAGGAGCCGTCGTTTTTGTTATCTTGCTTTCGTATTTTATTTCTGCCATTGTGACGGATTCTTTTGCCAGTTACGGAAGATTGTCATGTCTTCTTCTGATATATAGCCTGTTTCAGCCGCACGATGAAGCAGAGCGTCAAAGCCGCACAGAGAAGTCAGTTCTACATCAGCTTTTCTGAAACGACGGGCTGTCTCCGTAAACTCATAGTCCATTATGGTGGTCAGACCCAGAACCTTGCATCCGTTCTTACGGATGGCATCAACCACTTTCATGCTGTTCTGACCTACAGACACCTGGTCTTCTATTATCACTACGTTCTGTCTCGGACGCAGATCGCCTTCAATCATGTTTTCAAACCCGTGATCTTTGGGAGTGGGGTGAACATAGATGAATGGCAACGAAAGTTCTTCTGCGACCAGCATACCCATCGCTATGGCATTCGTAGCCATACCGGCTATGACTTCCACATCGGGGTATTTCTCGATAACCATGCGTGCGAGTTCTACCTTTATTATGTTGCGCATCTTCGGGTATGACAGTATCTTGCGGTTGTCGCAGTATATAGGAGAGTTCCAACCTGTCGCCCAAACAAACGGATTCTGAGGTTGAAGTTTGATTGCCTTAACCTGTAGCAACTTTTGTGCTATAAAACTTTCCAAGTCTTTCATAGTCGTTGTTGATTTGCTTGATAAAAAACACCTTTTTTACTCGCTACAAAGTTATATCGTTTTTCTCAACTGCAAAATAATGTTTTTTATGTTTTTCAACATAAAATATTACTTGCTTTCGTATTTGGCAATCTGTCCGTTGGCAACGTTGATCTGTTGCTCCAGTTGGCGTACGTCACGCATTGTGAGTGCCAATTGGCATGTCTCGGCAAGAGCTTTCTTCTCGTTTTTGTTGAGGAAGTACGCATATTCGCCACTGCCTTTGAGCGTAACCTTTATCTTGTCATTCTCATGGTTGCCTATGAACGACAAGGCTGCAATAGCATCATCCTCGGCAAGTGTCAGAATCTCATATTTGCCGCCTCCGTCTTCAAAGGCGTGGCTTGTGCCTGTGAAAGTAAGATAGTCTTCTCCGACAGCGAAGGTCACAGACTCATGGTTTATGGCTTTTTTGCCGTAGTAATAGCTCTTCAGTGTGGTGCGAACGTCTTCGTTTACGTATGCCTGTATGAAACAACGGTCGATATTGCGGCTGGTAGGCAACTGTTTGTGTACATAGCGCCCGTAGTTCTCATACTCGCCGTTCTTCTCGTTGTTGAACTGCTTGAGCATCTTGTCAACCTCGGGCAACAGCGGTTGCAACAGGGAGTCGGAGTAACTCAGGTTGCGTTTAGCCTCTATATACACAATGCTGTCCATCAGCGCCTTGGCGTTGCGTCTCACTTCAACTTGGCGCGGGTAGAGCAAGTGAACAGAGTCCAACTCTATTTTGGCGGCGTTCAGATTGCCTTCTTCCACCAGTTGCTTGGCGTTGTCAACACGCGCCTGTGCTTTGGCAGCCTCTTTCTGTTTGGTGTCGCATCCTGTAGCCAGAATGAGCAGACATGCAAAGAATAGTATCTTTTTCATATTTATGTTGTTATGCTGTATCCTTGTTGTTTACACCAATGCTGCCGTGTCGGACGCTATCATCAACTCCTCATCGGTTGGTATGACGCATACTTTCACTTTGGAGTCAGGAGTGGAGATAACAACCTCCTTGCCGCGACAATTGTTGGCTTCCTCGTTGATGTTGATGCCAAGATACGAGAGGCCTTGCACAACTTGAGAGCGTATATACATGTCGTTTTCTCCTATTCCGCCGGTGAAGACGATGATGTCAACGCCGTTCATGGCTGCCGTATAGGCGCCTATGTATTTGATGACACGGTATATGAACATCTTGCGAGCGAGGTCGGCGCGGTGGTTGCCTGCTTTGATGGCTGCGTCTATGTCACGTGCATCGCTGCTTACGCCGGATACACCAAGCAGACCGGACTTCTTGTTGACAAGGTTGGCGAACTCCTGTGTGTTAAGATGCTCTTTGTCCATGATGAAGGTGGCGGCACCGAGGTCGAGGTCGCCTGCCCTTGTACCCATGACAAGACCTTCTACCGGTGTGAGACCCATACTGGTGTCAACCGACTCGCCGTATTTAACTGCGGCACAACTGCCGCCGTTGCCTATGTGAGCGGTGACAATCTTCTGTTTCTTGGGGTCAACACCCAGGTATTCGCATACGCGTGCCGACACATACCGGTGACTCGTGCCATGGAATCCGTAGCGGCGTATGGCGTACTTCTCATACAACTCGTATGGCAGGGCGTACATGTATGCGTAGTCGGGCATTGTCTGGTGGAAAGCGGTGTCAAACACGGCAACTTGCGGTACGCCTGGCAGAGTCTTCTCTATTGCGCGTATGCCCTTCAAGTTGGCAGGGTTGTGAAGCGGCGCGAGGTCGATGCAGGCTTCGATGTTCTTGATAACCTCGTCAGTGATAAGCACAGACTTGTTGAACTTCTCTCCTCCGTGAACCACGCGGTGACCTACGGCATTGATTTCGTTCAGACTCTTTATGCAGCCTAACTTCCCGTCGGTGAGAGTGTTCAGAATGAGTTCTATGCCTATGGTGTGTTCCGGCATGGGTTTGTCGATCTGTACCTTCTCTCCGTTGGGCAGTTTCACCAGGAGGAATGAGTCTGGCAGACCTATTTTCTCTACTCCGCCTTGTGCGATGACGCTCTTTTGCTCCATGTCGAAGAGTTTGTACTTGATGGAGCTACTTCCGCAATTCAATACTAATATTTTCATGGTTGTATGTTTACTTTATTGCCTGGTTGGCAGTTATTATTATCATTTCCACAATATCCTGTACTTTGCAGCCTCGGCTGAGGTCGTTCACCGGTGCCGCTATGCCTTGGAGAATAGGGCCGATGGCGTTAGCGCCGGAGAAACGCTCGACGAGTTTGTATCCGATGTTGCCGGCTTGCAAGTCTGGGAAGACGAGCACATTGGCTTTGCCTGCCACCTTGCTGCCGGGTGCCTTCAACTGACCTACTTTCTCCACGAGGGCGGCGTCAGCCTGTAGTTCTCCGTCAAGGGCGAGGTCCGGAGCGAGTTCGTGTGCGATGCGGGTTGCTTCTGTCACCTTGTCAATCAGTTCATGCTTGGCACTGCCTTTAGTTGAGAAACTCAGCATGGCGACGCGCGGCTCTATCTGTGCAAGGGTACGTGCCGTCTCTGCGGTAGAGATGGCAATCTGTGCGAGTTCTTGTGCGTTAGGACAGGGGTTCACAGCGCAGTCGGCAAACACAAGGAACCCTTGTTCTCCGAGTTGTGTGGCGGGAGTGAACATGAGGAACGCTCCGCTAACTATGCCTACTCCGGGTTTGGTCTTGAGTATCTGGAAGGCAGGTCTGATGGTGTCGGCAGTAGTGCCTCGTGCCCCTGCGAGTTCGCCGTCAGCATCGCCGTTCTTTATCATCAGACAGCCCAGATAAAGCGGGTCTTGCGCTTTCAGGGCGGCCTCTTCGGGCGTCATGCCTTTCTTCTTGCGCAGTTCATACAGCAAGTTGGCATACTGTGGCATGCGAGGGTCTGTCTTCGGGTTGAAGATGTCGGCCTCTGCTATGTGCTTGTAGCCTTTCTCTTCTGCCATGCGGTTGATTACTGCCGGGTCGCCTATAAGAATGAGTCTGGCGATTTTCTTTCCGAGTACTATGTCGGCAGCCTCGAGTGTGCGAGGCTCGTCGCCCTCCGGGAGAACGATGCGCATGAGGTTCTGCTGCGCACGCTCTGTCATTTGCTGAAGGATGTTCATGGATATTGTGTGTTTAGTTTAAGAGTTGTTTGTAAGTGATTGCAAAGATAGAAAAATTTGTGCATACTGCAAAATTGTTTACTGTGAAACTATGAAATTGGCTAACTAGCTAATTGTGGAACCTTGAAACATGAAACCTGAAACTTGAAACAGTTCTCCCCTCTTGGGGGAGAGGTTGTGAAAAAAAATGAAAGTTGATGTGAACTATAACTTCGATGAAACTCTTTCGTACATTTGTACATTTGTACATAAAAAAACATGCCGCTAAAGGCAAACGGGTATAGAGTGCTTATATATAGAGTGCTTATATGAAGTAGTGTATAATTGAAAAATTGAAGTGTGATAATAATAACCACTATTGCATAAATCATAATAATTTTCTATTTTTGTAAGCGCAAACCCGCATAGGAGTATGTGTTGTATTCTGCGGGAGAATCAACCTATAAACTATTATTAATATGTGGAGAACAATATTATTTATGAGTTGTATAATATGTGGGTTACAAGATGTCCAAGCGCAAGCAATTGCGCACGTTAAGACATGTTCTTATGAAGGATATGTATTCCCCGAAAATTATGTGTTAATAGGTCGTCGTACCGATGGATATACATTAAGTACACAGCAAATTAAAAAAAATGAAAAATTAATAAAATCCAATATAAATGATTTAAAAGTCCTATGCCCTTTTATAAATAAGCGAACTATAAAGAAGTATATACGTCAATATTTAGGTAGAGTGGATAATCAAGGTGATATTATTGTAGAAACATATCTACTAAAAAAAACTTTTGCAAAAGATTTTGACTTAAATAAAGATATTGTTCAAGTTTATGATGGAGGATGTGATGCGTTGATTATTGTGATTAATATCACAAAAGGGTCTGTAATTCAAATATCAACAAATGGAATGTCATAATTCATACACATATACCTATGACCATGCAAGCAGAGTGACACAGACCGACAGAAACCACCTAGTAGTAGCCTCTTTCATATTAGAATCAAGTTGTAAATTGCTTTCAAAATTGGAACCTTTGCAGACGCATTATGATCAGCATATCAAATTATGTAAGAATGTAAGAATGTCAGAAAGAGTTTCGTTGATGTTATAGCGGAATAATACGGAGTAATTCTGACATTCTGACATTTTTACACATTTTAAACTGTAAAATAATCCTTAACAGTTGCCTTTTCGGTCCGCTTCTTCTGCAGTTAGCGGTTTTTATACATTTGTTCGTAATAATTCTGGTAGTCTCCGCTTGTGACGTTGTCAAGCCACTCCTGGTTGTCGAGATACCAGCGCACAGTCTTCTCTATACCCTCTTCGAACTGGAGACTTGGCTCCCATCCGAGTTCACTCTGCAACTTACGCGAGTCGATAGCATAACGCATGTCATGGCCGGCGCGGTCGGTCACATAGGTTATGAGATTCATATCCTCACCTTCCTTTCTGCCAAGCAGACGGTCAACAGTGTTGATGAGCACACGTATGATGTCGATATTCTTCCACTCGTTGAAGCCTCCGATGTTGTAAGTCTCGGCAACCGTGCCTTTGTGGAAGATGAGGTCAATGGCTCTTGCATGGTCTTCTACATAAAGCCAGTCACGCACGTTTTCTCCCTTGCCATATACAGGCAACGGTTTGCGGTGGCGGATGTTGTTGATAAAAAGAGGTATCAGTTTCTCAGGGAACTGGTAAGGGCCGTAGTTGTTCGAGCAGTTGGTGACGATGGTAGGCATTCCGTATGTATCGTGGAATGCGCGGACGAAGTGGTCGCTTGACGCTTTGGCGGCACTGTACGGGCTATGTGGCTGGTATTTTAGGTCCTCAGTGAAGAACTTGTCTCCGTAGGCGAGGTGGTGTTCTCCGCTTGACGCCTTGGTTGTGAAAGGAGGCTCGATACCTTCGGG
>CAJOIR010000011.1 GCA_905234685.1 Paludibacteraceae bacterium | reverse complement strand
CGAACCCGAAGATGCAGAGGCAGGCGCACCAAAGGTCATCTGGGAGTCGACAAAAGAGCGTGTCGCCACTGTTGACGAAAATGGCAAGGTAACAGCAAAGCAGAAAGGTCGTGCAACCATCGTAGCGTCATGCGGCAAGTTTGCTGCCGAGTGCAAGGTAGAAGTAAGCACCGGAGGCTCAACTCCTGTCGTACCGCCAGACCCGAGCAAGTTCTCTGTCAGCACTAAGGAAATCAACTCACCTGCTGACGGCGGCACTTTCACCATAGACGTGACAGCCAACATTGCATGGTCAGCCTCATGTGAAGAGTCATGGGCAAGCATATCTCCCAACAACGGCGACGGCAATGCCACTGTAACCGTCACTGTTGAACCTAACACCGCAGAGAAAGCCGATGAGCAGGATATAACCTTCACCGCAGGTGAGTTCACCGAGTATGTCACCATACGACGCGCAGGTAAAGACAAAGACCCGGAGCCGGAGAAAGAGCACGGGTTCTCTGTATCCAGCACAAAACAGGTGATATTTTCTCCAGGCAATCTGCAGTACAAGCCGTCTAATAATTGGTGGACGTTTGCTACCAACCAGTATGACTTTGCCGGCAAAAACAACGAAAATATAGGTGATGACAACTACGATGATATGATAGACCTCTTCTGTTGGGGTCATGGCGACCAACCTACATATGTAGGACACGAAAGTGGTTACGCATCTTCATGGTCTGAGTTTGGCAATAACAAAATTACAGGCGCCGGCTCTGACACTTGGTACACAATGTCCAAAGACCAATGGGAGTATATCCTTTCAGGCCGCGAAAATGCCCAGAAACTGCAGAGTCTGGGAAAAATAAGCAATATTAAAGGTTATTTTCTGCTGCCTGACGACTGGGTTAAACCTGACGGAATAACCTTTGTCGCCAATTCTGAGAACTATACCGATAATGCATATTCTTATACAGAGTGGGACAAAATGGAGAAAGCCGGGGCCGTATTTCTTCCTGAAGCCGGTAGCAGAGACAGACATGAAATTGACAGTGGAACCGGTTGGTACTGGACGACTACACCCAAAGGTGATGACAGTGCATATTTTTTCCATTTTAGCGGTTTAAGTTCAGAAATTACCAGAATAAGTTCTTGTGGTCGCTACTTTGGCATGTCAATTCGTCTTGTAAAGACAAAGAAAGATTGAGAAACAAAACATACAGGCATTACAGAGACATCCTTCGCGGTGTCTCTGTTTGTTCTTATGAATGAGGTTAGAGATACTTTACTATACACAACAAACCTATTCACCTTGGCACAAAATTTGCAGACAATGAATATGTATTAACAACAACAAGCATGAACTTACTTTCTATCTTACTTACCATTGTAGTCAGTGCGCAGTTGGACTCCGTTCAACTCATGATTGGTGACCAGTGTGACCTGCGCTTGCAAGCCACCACCGACAAGCAGGAACAAGTGCAATTCCCAGTGTACGGAGAAGAGTTGATAAGCGGAATAGAGATTACTGACCGCACTATGATTGACACCGCCACACTACAGAACGGCAGATTGCAACTAACACAGTATCTTACCGTCACCTCATTCAAGGACTCTCTGTTCTATATTCCTCCTGTGGCTTTCGTCAGCGGAACAGACACCTTCTATTCCGACCCGCTCTCACTTAACGTGATACAACCGTTTGAACTGGACTCAGCACAGAATTCCATAACCGACATCAAGCCTGTGTACAGGGCACCTATATGGTGGTGGGGTATATTGCGATGGGTACTTCTCGCACTCGCAGTGGCAGGCATAGCAACAGGAGCATATTTTCTTGCACGCTACCTCAGGAAACGCAATGCAGCAGACAACAACGAGACAATAGAAGAAGAATTGCTTCGTCCTGCCGAGGAAGTGGCGATTGAAAAACTGGACAAAATTAAAGAAGAAAAGATTTGGCAGCAAGGCAGACAGAAAGACTATCACACCGAACTGACTGACGTACTTCGCGAATATATAGCACGACGCTTCGACATCTCCTCGCAAGAGCAAACCTCAAGCGAGATACTTGAAGACATACAACCATTATTGAAAGAGAAGAAAGAACTCTTCACCTCACTCAAGAAAATGCTCTCGCTTGCAGACTTGGTGAAGTTCGCCAAGTGGAATGCGATGCCTGACGAAAACGAGCAATCGCTACGTGATGCATACGTGTTTGTGAAAGAAACCACACCTGTCAAAGAGGAAGAACCCACAGAAGTTGACAGTTCCCAAGCAACTGAATAAAAGACTGAACAGTAAATAACCAAATAGTAAATAGCATGACTTTTCAATCACCTGCATATTTGTTTCTGCTTCTCCTGCTGATACCTGTCATAGGCTGGTATATATGGGAGATGCACAAGTCTGACGCGAGTCTTCAGGTGTCATCAACAGACACACTTCAACGCCAGCCAAAGACACTCAGGCTTTACCTGCTTCATCTGCCTTTTGTGCTCCGAGTTGCAGCAATAGTGCTACTCAGTATTGCACTTGCTCGCCCACAGTTGACCAATTCATGGAAGAGCGAGTCAACAGAGGGAATCGACATAATGATGGCGCTTGACATCTCTGGCACCATGCAGGCTGAAGACTTGCGTCCCAACCGACTGGAGGCGGCAAAGAACGTGGCATCTGAGTTTATCATGTCACGCCCCAACGACAACATAGGTCTTGTGGTGTTTGCAGGCGAGAGTTTCTGCCAATGCCCTCTTACTACCGACCATGCAGTGCTCATCAACCTTTTCAAGTCTGTAAAATTCGGCATGATAGACGACGGTACTGCCATCGGTCTCGGTCTTGCCAATGCTGTGAACAGAATGAAGGACTCACAGACCAAGTCGAAGGTAGTGATACTGCTCACCGACGGTAGCAACAACCGTGGTGACATAGACCCACAGACAGCAGCAGAGATAGCCAAGACTTTCGGCATTAGAGTGTATGCAGTAGGTGTCGGCAGTTACGGCAAAGCACGCGTACCTGTGCAGACTCCTGTAGGCATACAATACATGACAATGGACTCGGAGTTTGACGAAGGCACACTGAAGAAGATTGCCCACACAACAGGTGGAGAGTATTTCCGTGCAACAGACAACAAGTCGCTTCAGCAGATATACGAGCAGATTGACCAGATGGAGAAAACAAAGATACGCGTACGCGAGTATTCCAAGCGCACTGAGAACTTCATGCCCTATCTGTTGGCTGCACTGCTCTGTCTCGTAATCGAAGTACTACTCCGATATTTCGTCTTGAGAACAATTAGCAATTAACTTACCTAACAGTACTGACTTTATGTTTAGATTTGCACATATAGAATTGCTCTGGTTGCTGATGCTGATACCTGCATTCATTGCAGCCTTTGCATGGTACACACAACGTAAACACCGCCAACTGCAGGAGTTTGGCGACAAAGAACTGTTGATACAACTGATGCCCAACGCCTCGCATATACGTCCAATAATAAAGTTCGGTCTGTTGATGTTGGCACTCATTCTCCTCATCTTTGCTGCAGCACAACCACAATACGGAACAAAGGAACAGACCATAAAACGTCAAGGTATAGAGGTTATGTTCGCACTTGACATAAGCAACTCGATGCTGGCAGAAGATGTGACTCCCAACCGTCTGGAGCGTGCAAAACAGATGCTCTCAAAGTTGATAGACAAGATGCAGGACGACAAGGTAGGCTTGATAGTTTTTGCAGGTGACGCATTCGTGCAACTGCCTATCACCGCTGACTATGTGAGCGCAAAGATGTTTATGCAAAGCATTCAGCCAGACTTGATAAAGACACAGGGAACTGCAATCGGGGCTGCCATCAACACTTGCGTACGCTCTTTCGGTGAGAACAAGAGCGAGGCGTCAAGAGTAATAATACTTATCACCGACGGTGAGAATCATGAGGATGACGCCAAAGCAGCGGCACAAGAGGCAAAGCAGAAAGGTATAGAGGTGATAGTGGTGGGCATAGGCAAACCTGAAGGCACTCCTATACCTGTAGCAGGTACGAACAACTTCATGAAAGACCGTCAGGGCAACGTGGTAGTCAGTCGTCTTAATGAAGACATGTGTAAGGAGATAGCTGCAGCAGGCGGAGGTATGTATGTACGTTGTGACAACACCAACACAGCAATGCGTGCAGTGCAAAAGGAGATAGATACACTCGCCAAGGCAGATATCGAGACAAAAGTGTTTACCGATTATAATGAGCAATATCAGTCGTTTGTGCTATTGGCACTGCTTATACTTGTCATTGACTTCTTCATCTTCAGCCGCAAGAACAAACGATTGTCACGTATAAACCTCTTCGAAACAGATAGAATGAAACGTACGTTATCAGTTTTAGCAATAATCATGCTTGCCACCCTACCCTCATTCGCACAAAAAGAGTCAGGCGACGTAAGACGAGGCAATCGTGAATACAACAAAGAAAACTACACCGAAGCAGAAGTGAATTATCGCCGTGGTCTGGACAAAAACAAGAATGGCTTCGAAGCACACTTTAACCTTGGTGACGCACTATTCAGACAAGAGAAATATCCTGAGGCTATAGAGGAATACAAAGCTGCTGAGAGTTGCCTGAAGAAAGACGACAAACGCCGTCAGGCTGCTGTGCATCACAATATAGGCAATGCCCAATTCGCTCAACAGCAATATGGTGAGGCTGTAGACAGTTACAAACAAGCTCTGAAGAGCAATCCAAAGGACAATGACACGCGCTACAACCTTGTGAAGGCTATGCAGATGCTGCAACAGCAACAACAGCAGCAAAACCAGGATCAACAGCAACAACAAGAACAACAACAGCAGCAGCAACAAGAACAAGAGCAACAAGAACAAGAGCAACAGCAACAAGAGCAACAGCAGCAACAACAAGAACAAATGGACAAAGAGACTGCTGAACAACTGCTACAAGCTCTTGAACAAGACGAGCAGGAGACCCAGGAAAAAGCCAAACGTCAGCAGGCACAGGGAAGCAGACGAGTGGAAAAGAACTGGTAAAAACAAACGACTCATTATAAAAAGAAGAGAACTATACGACAATTCGATAGTTCTCTTTTCTATTATATGGTCAAAAATGTCACAACAAGGTTTATCAGAACTCACTTGTAAAATGGAAACGGATATGCTTGTAGTCGTTCTGCGCCATTTGCAACAGATATGCACTGTCAGCAAGAAAAACATCACGACCTTCCTTGTCGTATGCAAGATACTGTGTCTTGCGCGTCTTGAACAAACGTAGTTCTTCTTCCGCCTCCTGAGGACTATCAGGGTCTTTTTCTATCCAGCATGCCTTGTACATTTGTAGCGGCTCCCATTTGCAACGGGCGTTGTACTCATGCTCAAGACGATATTGTATAACCTCAAACTGCAATTGTCCTACAGTGCCGATAATTTTTCTCCCTGTCACCTGATTTACGAAGAGTTGTGCAACGCCCTCATCCATAAGTTGGTTGACACCCTTGTCAAGCTGCTTCTGCTTCATAGGGTCAGCATTTTCAATGTATTTGAACATCTCAGGTGAGAAGGAAGGCAAACCTTTGAAATGGAGCACTTCGCCACCCGTGAGCGTATCACCTATCTTAAAGTTACCAGTATCAGGCAGACCCACTATGTCACCTGCATAGGCTTCGTCAACTGTCTCTTTCTTTTGCGCCATGAAGGCTGTAGGAGCAGAGAAACGCATATTCTGATTCAGTCTGACATGCTTGTAATACACATTCCTCATAAACTTGCCTGAGCACACTTTCACAAAGGCTATACACGAACGGTGGTTAGGATCCATGTTGGCATGTATCTTGAACACAAAGCCTGTAAACTGCTCTTCATCAGGGTGAACTTCACGCTCTTCAGTCATTACAGGACGCGGTGAGGGCGCAATTCTCACGAAACACTCAAGTAATTCACGCACACCAAAAGTATTGAGAGCAGAGCCAAAGAACACAGGAGCAAGGTCACCTTGCAGATATTCAGCAGTGTCATCAACAGAGAATGCAGGATAAACTTCAGTTATCAGCTCCAAATCCTGACGTAGTTTTTCTGCATCCTGCTGACCAATCAAACTGTCAATCTCCGTATTGTTGACATCATCATACCGCATCGACTCTGTTACATGCGTCTTATCAGGCTGATACAAATCAAGAGTATGCTGAAAAATGTTGTAAACGCCCTTGAAACGCTGTCCGGAGTTAATAGGCCAACTGAGAGGTGTGACATTGATACCCAATTCAGACTCTATCTCATCAAGCAGTTCAAATGGATCTTTGCCCTCACGATCCATTTTATTGACAAAGACCATGACGGGAGTCTTGCGCATACGACAAACCTGCATGAGGCGTCGTGTTTGCGTCTCCACACCTTTGGCAGCATCAATGACAATGATGACGGAATCAACCGCGGTAAGAGTGCGGAATGTGTCCTCAGCAAAGTCCTGGTGACCAGGAGTATCAAGAATATTAATCTTGTAACCTTCGTACTCAAAGCCCATTACAGAAGTAGCCACCGATATGCCGCGTTGCTTCTCTATTTCCATCCAGTCGGATGTGGCAGTCTTGCGTATCTTATTCGACTTCACAGCACCAGCCACATGAATAGCACCACCATAGAGCAAGAGCTTTTCAGTAAGTGTAGTCTTGCCGGCATCAGGGTGCGAAATAATGGCAAAAGTTCTACGACGTAATATCTCGGATGCTTCAGATGACATTAAGTAGTATCTAAAGATTATACAATTATCAGTTATTCATCATCGCTTCGACAGCAGCCTTAATCATATCAGCAAACTCCTGAATGGTCATTTGACCTTTCTCTTCAGCACCTTGCTGACGCACACTGACAAGACCCTCGGCAGCCTCTTTCTCTCCAACAATGAGCATGAAAGGAATACGCTTGAGCTCGTTGTCACGTATCTTGCGACCTATCTTCTCGTTTCGGTCGTCAACAATGACGCGTATATCCTGTTGCTCAAGTATATCCTTGACACGCCAAGCATAGTCGTTAGACTTTTCACTTACAGGTAGCACAACAACCTGATCAGGAGTCAGCCACAACGGGAACTTGCCAGCAGTATGCTCTATAAGCACAGCTACGAAGCGCTCCATTGAGCCAAAAGGTGCACGGTGAATCATCACAGGACGATGTTTCTGGTTGTCCTCACCTACATACTCCAGTTCAAAGCGCTCAGGCAGGTTGTAATCCACCTGAATAGTGCCGAGCTGCCAACGACGACCAAGAGCATCCTTAACCATGAAGTCGAGTTTGGGACCATAGAAAGCAGCCTCACCATATTCAACCTTTGCTGGCAGACCTTTCTCTTCGCATGCGTCAATTATAGCCTGTTCAGCCTTAGCCCAAACCTCATCAGAGCCTACATACTTCTCATGGTTATTGGGGTCACGAAGAGAGATTTGCGCTTCAAAGTTCTGGAAATCAAGTGCTTTAAAAATAATCTGTATGATTTCCATCACGCGTATGAACTCCTCCTTGACCTGATCCGGACGACAGAAAATATGTGCATCGTCCTGTGTAAAACTGCGTACACGGGTGAGGCCATGGAGTTCTCCTGACTGTTCATAACGATATACAGTTCCAAACTCAGCGCAACGGAAAGGCAGATCCTTGTAACTGCGAGGAGAGTTTTTGAATATAGCGCAGTGGTGAGGACAGTTCATCGGCTTGAGCATATATACCTCACCTTCCTCCGGTGTGGTGATAGGCTGGAATGAGTCCTTACCATAGTGATCCCAGTGACCTGAAGTAACATACAACTGCTTAGAGCCAATGTGTGGCGTAATAACCTGCTGATAGCCGTAGCGCTTTTGAATTTTCTTAAGGAAGTCCTCAAGGCGCAGACGCAGAGCAGTACCCTTTGGCAGCCAAATAGGCAGACCCTTGCCCACCATATCAGAGAACATGAAAAGCTCGAGTTCCTTGCCTATGCGGCGATGGTCACGCTTCTTGGCTTCTTCAAGCAATACAAGATATTCGTCAAGCATGCTCTTTTTGGGGAAAGAGATACCATAGATACGTGTCATCATTGGCCTAGAGGCATCACCACGCCAATAAGCAGCAGCACAACTAAGTACCTTCACTGCTTTGATAGGCGCTGTACTTGGAATATGAGGACCTTTGCAAAGGTCTGTGAAGTTACCTTGTGTATAGGTAGTAATAGTACCATCCTCAAGTTCAGATATAAGTTCGCATTTGTATGTCTGTCCTTTAGCCTCGAAATCACGCAATGCATCGGCTTTGCTTATCTCGCGACGCACAAGTTGCTCCTTACGCTGTTGCAGTTCCTGCATCTTCTTTTCAATAAGAGGCAGATCCTGTTCACGTATAGGAGTGTCGTCAGATGGCAACACATCATAGTAAAAGCCATTTTCTATAGCAGGACCAATACCGAACTGAATGCCAGGATAGAGTTCCTGCAAAGCCTCTGCCATGAGGTGGGAAGAAGTGTGCCAGAATGCATGTTTAGCCTCTGCGTCATCCCACTTATGCAGACGCAAGGTAGCATCCTCCATAATTGGGAGAGTCAAGTCAACCTGTTTGTCATTAACTGTGGCAGCAAGGACTTCCTGCGCCAAACGCGGACTGATACTCTCAGCCACCTGAAGAGCGGTAACACCGCTTTCGTACTCCCGAACACTACCGTCGGGGAAAGTAATCTTAATCATATATCAATATGTTTTCTTTATTCAGATCAGACTTTGCAAAAATGCATGCAAAGGTAATAATAATATTTGACATGTGAAAGCAAAAGTGAGAAAGGATTACGGTCGTTTATAACAGGTATATCAGTCAGCATACATTGAGCATATATTCAAGGTAGGCGATTTATATACAAGTGAGGTAATAACAAAAAAAGTCTGCATACACATGACATGTATGCAGACTTTCCAGTTCAAAGTTATTACTTCTTATAAACCGGGAAGTTGAAATGGTAAACCAGTTTCAAACCACCATCGAAGTAATTCATACCTTTGGTATAGGTGTCGGTAGCAGCGAGTACCTCAGCTGCACCTGCCGGAGTAGAACCCGAAGGTTTCTCAACTTGAATGAGGCTTACATTCTCTGTGTCGTTCTTAAAGGTATTGAACGGAGCATAGTTGGCGTAAACTCCAAGTCCGAGAGAATTACCGTTATTGAGTTTCCATTCATAACCGAGTTCAGCAGTAATCATGATGCTAATCTTGGTTTTAGTTTTACCCCAGTTGCCTTTGGTATTGAGGTCTCCATCCTGCACATAACCAGTGATGACCTCGTCCTTAACGGTAACACCCATATCCTCAAAGTAAGCACTTACGTGCGGGTCGGTGAGGGTTTGGTTGTAGTGTGTAAAGACAGGCATCATGAACTTAGGACCAATATTAAGGAAGAAGCCATTGTCCATGAGCATGCTATACATCAATGGCACTTCTATCTGTACCTGACCATCTTGCTCACTTACCCGAGTTGCTTCGATATGATAGTCAATCTTCTCACCATCGTCACCAGTAATCTGGTAGTCGTTGTTGATAGCATTGCTGATAGGTGAACTTGAGTAACCTACAGACAGACCGGTAAGAATACCATGACTGATTTTCTTGTCAGCACGGTGACCGAAGTAATATGCATACTGAAGGTCGAGGAGAGCATCGAAACCAAGTTTCCAGTTGCCCATAGTGTTAACCTCATTGTTATGCATGAGAGAAGCAGCACCAGCACGGACACCAATAGAGAAGCGGTGGAAACCGTTTGTCTTAGAGTCCTTCTGAACCATCTCCGGGTTTTCTGGTTTGTAAACCACGCCACCTTGAGCCTTCTGAGTGCCTTCTGCATTATCTACATTTTCAGGGTTCTCTGTATTCTCAGCATTGCCTGCATTGGCATTTTCACCTGAGCCTGCTGCGCCACCTTGAGCTGCATTATCGCCTGAACCTGCTGCGCCACCTTGTGCTGCATTTTCACCTGAAGCTGCTGCACCACCTTGTGCTGCATTATCACCTGAAGCTGCAGCGCCTTCGGCAGCATTATCCTGCTGACCACCCTGAGGAGCTTTCTTTCCTCCGGCAGCGCCAGCCTGCTGCCCGTCTTGGGCAGCAGCTGCGTTGTCAGTATTACTCTTACCCTGCTGTGCAGCAGCGGCAGCACTTTCTTTACCACCATTGGCTTGCTCCTCTTCATCAGGCAGATAGAGATACTCTGCACCAATCCATGAGAGGATAGGCATAAGCATAATACCTTCTGGGAAGCGTTTGCTACCTTTCTGGCGCACTTCAAACTTGTTACCATACACCCATGTTGAGGGCTCTTCTCCGGTGAGATAGTGTGTCACTTCGGACTTACGTATCATCACCGAGTCGCCTTGCTGAAGTTCTTCGAAGGTGAAGGTCTTCTCCTGTGCGTATGCAAAGGAGGAAGTAAGCAATGCCAAGATTGCGATTGAAGATTTCATTAAAGTTTTCATATTCGTTCCTCCTTTCTAATTATTTAACAACATATTTGAAAGTCTCACTGTGAACACCATCGGCGTCAACCTGTACCATGTAGTAGCCCTGAGCCTCCTGAGCTCTGAGTACGTATGACTCAGCATTATCAACGCTGTACTTCTCAAGGCAAACACCAGTGAGGTCATATACAGTGACAATATACTCAGTTTCGCCATCGAGGCCTGTGATATACATCTCCTCGCCCGGTTTGACTATGTTAGGAGTCATGTTGAGGGGAGCTGCACCCTTCTTGATTACGATAAAGTTGGTGTACATAGAACCACCGCAATCATCGCTGGACTCAACAGGAAGAGCTATAGAAGCGTAGTACTCGTCACCTGCATCAAGAATCTCTCGTTGGGTGTAGTAGTAACCAACACCAACAGAGTCGTCAGGCAAGTCGTTTGGATCCTGAGTTGTGATATCAGGCTCACCATTGACTTTGTACCATACAACTGACTGTTCTGTCAACTCAACACCAAGTTCATCAGCTTTAGCTTTCAACTTAATGTAGTTAACCATAAGCAACCAGCCATTATACTTCTCAACAATCTCCTGCTCCTCATAAGTGTTAGGACTGTTAACAGAGTTGGGTTTCTCAACATTGATTGTGAATTCACCCTGCTTTGTGTTGCACAAGCCCTTAACAGTATATCTGAGTTTAATGGACTTCACGTCAGCAGCAAGACCCTGATCAGCAAGAGGCTCATAGCCATTTCCAAGGTCAATCTCCCAAGTGATTTCCTCGATAGGCTCAGTAAGTGCATCAGTGGTAAACGAGGTTTCAAGTTCTGTTATAGTAGCAGTAACATCAACCTCCTCACCGCATATTGCTACAGGCTGTGAAGTGATATCCTCTTGTTCAGGCAGTACCAATTCCTTATATATATATATTGTATAGTTGTATATGGAATCGAACTTATTGCCTGTTGTTACATCGGTGCACATCACTGTGTCGCTGACTTCTGTGAATGCATTGACGGTCACAGTCTGCAAGCGTGTCTTGTACTCGCTGCCAGCGCAAACAGTATCGGTGATTTCAGCAATCTCCTCAACGCAGTCCTCAGCTACGGTAACCGTAATGGCGTCACCAGTAACGATATCACCGCAGATGGTAGTGGCATTGTAACGCATCTGTACTGACTCTATACGAGTATCAAGTGCATCATCTGTAAGAGCCGTCCAGCCAGCACCAAGGTCAATCTCCCATGCAATAGTGTCAATAGGAGCTTCAAGACCAGCAGGTGCGAATGCAGTTTCAAGAGCTGCAGTAGCGGCAGTTACATCAACAGGCTTACCGCAAGAAACGGTAGGTTTGGTAGTAACAGCCTTCTTTGTAGCAGCCTCATAAACATATACGTTGTAAACATATACTGAGTCTTTCCACTGAGCGGCATCTGTCTTATCAGCAAGAGCAACACGCTCACTCCAAGTCTCTGTAGCATTGATAACCTTTCCTGCCACAAGGCGACTATTGTATGTCTCACCTGCACAGAGAGTGTCAGGAGCCACATTGTAAACCACTGAATCAGCAGCAGCGATATTAACTACCACATCACCTGTAAGGTTGGAGCAACCTTCGTTAGTGTTGACAGTGTATTGGAATGTTAGAGCAGCATCTGAAGTAAGGTTCTCGCCCATAGTGTAGGTGCCTGTCTTCACTGCCCAGTCAATGGTTGAATAAGTAACCTTCAGCGGGTCTGCAGTATTCTGAGCATCAAGTTTCTGCTTGAGTTCGGTCTCTGCAGCTGCAGTAGAAATAACTTTACCAACCTGAGCTTCAATAGCTGTGAGGTTCTCAGCGGTATACTCCTTATATACATATATATTGTATATATATACGCTGTCTATTTCCTGGTCAGCACTTGCTGCATAAGCGAAGCGCTCACGATAAGTGACATCGGCTGTAATAGTGTAGCCAGCAGCATTCTCATGAGTCGGATAAATAGTATTGTAGCAAACCGTATCGTTAATAACACGTTCGAATGAATCCTTCGGAGCAACGGCAATCTGGATGTCAGCACTATAATAGAAGGTGTCGCATACATCAGCATGAATACCGTAACGTAACGTGATTGAGTCGGCTGAAGTAACGAAATCATTTGTAAGAGCAACATAGGTATCACCGCTCTTCTTCTGCCAATAAACAGAGTCTTCAAGTGAAGCAATCTTATTATCAGCAGTTACCTGATTATTAATGTCAGTCTTAATCTCTGTTGTAGCTGCGGTTACGTCAACAGCCTTGCCAACTTTAGCAACAGGCAGCGAAGTCGGGATATTGAGTACAGGAGCCTTCCAGATACTGAAGTTGTAAGTTGTAATACTGTCAACATCCTGCTTGAGTGTAGCATCCCAATCTACGACAATGTAGTTGTCAATAATAGTAGAATCGCTCACAATGTTGTAAACCTGACCACGGATAGTGATGTCCGAACCTGCACATACAATGCTGTCAATGGTGTCACGGTGGATATACGTGCTGTCAAGTTCAATCACTGTACCAGCATAAATACCTATTGTGTCACCACATTCGCTTTGTATGCTATAACGCAGACGAATGCTCTCCTTGTCAAAGCCGAGCTTGTTGTTGTCTGCAGCCACCCATGCATTGTTGTCTGCATCAAATGTCTCCCATTTCAATGTAGCCGAGTCGAGTTTAGCCACGGTATCGGCAGCCTGCGAGAGATAGATAGCAAGCAACGAATCGGTAAGAGCCTTATAGTTGATAGCACGACCCATATAGAGAGTCACATTTAAAGTATCAACGTCAACAGCCACAGGATTCGTCATCGGGTGAATCTGATAGTGGAATATAGTATCAGGACCATATACGGTCTTGTCTGCATCTTTGTACTTGAATGCAACGCTGTCAGTCCAAGTTGCTATGGCACCAGCAGCAATGAGGTGCTCTGTAGAGTCCTTACCATAATATATAGTACCTGCGCAAATAGTATCAACTACAGTTGAGTCTATCGGGTCAATAACACCGATGAGTTCAGCGTGCAGATATACATTCTCAGCAGCAGTCAGACGGATAAGTAGCGAGTCTCCGATAATGCTGTCAATAACAGCATGACGGATATCTTTTCTCAATGTGTCGTTGACAGGTAGCAGACGTGCTATAGAGCCGAGTGAATCTGTAACACCGTTGCAGCCGAGATAGATAATAGCCTCTGAAGCGGCAGCGTTCTCGGCAAGGTTCTTCACAGTCAAACGCAAGTCTTTGGTAAGACCGTAAGCGGTCTGCATGGTGTCAAGACGAACCTTGTACCAGAGAGTATCACCTGCTGGATGAGTGTTACCATTAATCCAGTCATACTCAATAGGGTTGGAGCAATTCTCACCACGATGGTCTTTCAGAGTAACACGGAATTTCATGTCCTGCTCAGTGGTAACAAATATCCACGCCATATCTTTGTTCACGTTGTTAATAACGGAGCGTAGAACTGTGTGGGTAAATGTTTCATTGGCAACAAACGGACGTTTCTTGCTTATCATCTTTTCAGTAGGCTGGCAAGCCCATGAGAGTGATGCAGACATTGTGTTAGCCTGATCACCGTTCCACACCTCAAGGAAAGCATCGCCTTCGGTGTTGGCACGGATGTCTGCGATGTCAATATAATACCATTGTTCAACACCTGCCTTCTGCTCGATGATAAGGTTGATCTGAGCTTGAATAGCGCTGTCGCATGCAACAACTGGAAGTACAGGAGGTTCAACATCAATCAAACGAGCATAGATACTATCCTTCTGAGCGGTATAAAGACGTATATAAATATATTCTACAGCAAGGCTGCTGAATGTTTCACGTCCGAGAGGAAGTTCGCGTCTTAAATTACCGCCAAGAGGATAGGTACGGGTCTCGAAAGGTATGCTATCTTCGCAAGTGAAGAAAAATTCAGCTGTCACATCACCTGTCCATGAGTCAAGGTTTTTCACGCCTACTACGGCAGCCTTATTCGCTTGGTCAAGCACGTCTTGCAGACGAACCTTGTACCACAAGGTGTCGCCACCAGCCTGCTCATGTCCAAAGTCCCAATCGAAATCTATAGCAGTATAGCACTCATGACCTTGGTTGGGGTTAACAAGACCGCCGTTGAAACGGATAGAGTCGCTTGCTTCAACACGTATGTAGGCATACTGTTTGGTTGAGTCAACCATCGACATCATGCTCTTGGTTGCCTCCTTTGCCCAAGTGTCACCATTAGTACCGTTTGCCTCAAGTGTGATGGTCTTGCCCATCATTGACTCAAGCTTCACTTCGCATTTAAATGCCACTTCACCGCGCACGGTGGTAACACCATGACCAAGGTTTTCAACAAGCACTACAGGAACATCGTCACCACGCAGTGTATCAAGAGCCACTCTGTACCATACTGTTTCAGCCCCCTGAACATGACCGTTGGTCCAATCGAAGTCAACGAACTGAATAGAAGGATCGTTACAGATATCTGTCTTGGGTTTCGGGTCACCCTGAGTATATGCCTCAATATGGAGGTCATCTTCAGCGGTTACACGGATATATATGATATCCGAACCAACACCCGCTAAAGTAGCATAAGTAATCTTCTTCTCCTGTGTGCGGTGGGCGGGGATGACATGTTTATACTCATTCAAGCCGCTTACGATAGGACATTCTATAGTAGCCTCAGCTTTAACTTTGACATCCATGTCATTATTATTGGTGATACGAATGACGATATCCTGTTCGTTATCACGGGCATCAGCCACATTCACCTTGTACCAATAAGGCTGATCAGCCTCATAATCGACACCGAGAGTCCAATTAAATTCCTCAGCGGTAGAGCAGTACTTGCCTGCATCCTCATATTTGAATTCCACCTGTATACCTATCTCCTGATTGGTAATAACACGAATATAGGCATCAGTATAGTTGGGGTCAATACCGTCAATCATGTTGGCGGTGACAGACTTCTCATAAGTGTCGCCTGCAGGAATTGTAATTGTGCGACGCTCCATTTCACGTACAACCGGGCATTCAAATGCCAGTTCAACAGTGATGTTTGCCGCAGCCGTACCTCGGTTGGCAACCTTGATTAACGGCACCTGCTTGTTGTCTGCGGCCTTAGCCTTCACTTGATACAGAGGTACTTTGTACCATGCTGTATCTGCAGTCTGCACAACACCTGTCTCCCAAATGTCCTGATCGAAGTCAGTAGCATTAATACATTCTTCAATAGTATCATTGAAGTTAGATTGAACCAGATAAGCATACAAGTGCACATCCTGATCGGTGCTCAGACCAACCCAAATTGTGTCGCCTGCCAACACGCTGTATGTGGAGTTCTTGATAGTGGTCATCATAGAATCCTTTGCAGGCACGGTACGTGAGAAGTTCTGAGTGACATCACAGGGGCAGGATGTAGCGAATTGTGCCGCCAACACAGCTTCATAAGTACCCTTATTCTCAACACGTACGCGAATATTTTTCTGAGCGTTGGTTGCGGACTTGGCATCAGCGATATCAACTGCATACCATACGGTGGTACCTGCGGTCTGTACATTGCCGTTAATCCAGTCAAAGTTGATAGCCTTGAGGCACTGTGTACCTGCGGCACGCTGTTTCAGACGGGCGATGAACTCAATCTGTGTATTGGCATCCAAACGCACGTACGCATAATCATACTTGCTGGCGGCAGCCTCAACCACGTTGCGCTGAACCTCTCTTACCCATGCCTCACCAGCAGCCACGCTGAGTGTGCGGGTAGCAGTAGCAGGCACGTTCTGAGGTATGGTTCCTGCAGCGGCATAAATAAGTATACCATTGATATTGGCGTTGACGGCACTCTTGTTCTCAACAGTGACCTCAGGCATGTGACGCTTAATGTCAACATCGGCCAGAGTGATTCTGTACCATGTGGGGGTGCCTGCAGCCAGAGTGTAAAGTTGGTCAAGCGTAACATCAACCGGATTTTCCACAGTGTAAGTCTCCGTTGGAACCGGTGCATCAACAACTTGTGCAGTAACTTTCAGAGGCTGGTCACTTGCCACTTCAACATAGACCATCTCGTCAGCACCCACAAGGTCAATGTAGGAGCGTTTCAAAGTGACTTTCTTTATCTCGCCTGCAGCAAAATACATCACTTTGTCTGTCGTACCCGTACTCGGGCAGTCGAAACTCAAGCCTGCTGTCACTGTAGCAGCATCTCCAAGGTTGGTAACTGTAATCTCCAACGTCTTGGTCGGGTCTGCTATTACATCAGACAACTCAACCTTGTACCATTTTTGACCTGTTGCATGATGCGTACCTGCACGGTTGAACACTGCGGCGTTCATACATGTCATGTCTTTCTCACCGGGTTCAACAGGCTCAGCCGCCATGCGGATGGTCTGTGTGGTGGTTAACTCGACATACACTGCCGTAATGCGTGAGAAGAGACTATGACCTAGCTCCTTAGCATAGTAGTAGTTAGGAGCGATGGGCTGGTCAACTCTGGTAGCCTCATCAAGAATCTGAACCGTATTGCCAACAATGATGGCGGCACGTACAGTAACTTTTGCCTCCACCGTTGACAGGTTGTTCAGATACAACAGCAGGTTCTCATCGGTGTTGACCTGACTAAGGTCCACCTTGTACCATTTTGTTCCGTCTGCCGCTGTCTGTTCGTTGCCATTGTTCCAATCAAAGTCAATAGCCGAACTCTGAAGTTGCGCTGCAGAGGGATTACTCTGCGCCTGCAAACTCCAAGCAGCAGCAAACATCATCACTAAAAGTAGGAACTTTTTCATGTTGTAATGTTTTGTTAGTAAATATGTTAATTTGTTAATTGAGTTCGTTTGTGGCAACACGCCCAAGCGTGTATATGCCATAAGCATAATACGCGACAAAATTACAATATTTTTTCAATACTGCAAAATGTTTTTAGAATAAAAAATCAACAACAGTAAATAGAAGCTGCCAAGCAGTATTACAACACGACTTTCAGCGCAAAGTTTCCACAGTGGATTATATATATCCCATGGTTGAAGTTACTGAGGTCAAGATCAGAGGATGTACTATACAATAGTTGTCCTGTAAGACCGTACACACTGAGTTGCACGCAAGTCTTATTGTGCAAAACAGAGCCTTCGAGTTGCATCCCCATATCAAAAATCTCTTGTAAGCCATTAAGTATCTTATCAAATACAGCCGTAAGAGTTTGATTAGAGACAACCGTGAGTTCACGTTCGGCGGCAGTCAGGCCATCGTCCCACATACGGAACTCAGCGCCGCTC
Organism: Paludibacteraceae bacterium; assembly: GCA_905234685.1. Lineage (GTDB taxonomy): Bacteria > Bacteroidota > Bacteroidia > Bacteroidales > Paludibacteraceae > Colicola. The sequence continues at coordinate 35,842 of CAJOIR010000011.1, read as the reverse complement.
CCGGCTATCGCCACAAAGGTAAGTATGGTACCGTAGGTGTAACTGCCACTGACAGCGCCCTCTATATACCCCAAGGCTGTGTCGTTGACAAGGATAGTGATTTCATACAACACGCTGTCTTCATCATAAACAGCATTATAAGTCTGTTCACCGATAACCATTGCTAATTCCGGACTCCAGCCCAAGAACCGATAGGTCACAGCATAGTTAGGTTCTTTCTGCGGGTCGGAGTTGCGATATACAGGCATTGAGCCGTACTCAAGTGTGTCACGCTGCAACTCCACACCTTCGTCCATAAATACTACAGTATAACTATTTACCGCCTTACTAAAAGTAGCAACATAGACTGCATTGTTGCGAACCGTGTCAACAGCAGGCTGCCAGCCGACGAAAAAGTAAGTGTACTGCGCAGTAGTCTCTTTTTCCGGTTCCTGAGGCAACTGCGGCATGGTGCCGTATAGGCAGGTATCAGTCTTTATGACTGTACTGTCTTCATTGAGGAAAGTAATGGTATATGAGCGAAGGGATGCAGTATAAGTAGCTGTGTATGTAATATTCTGAGTCACTGCCGACAAGTCTGTCCCCCACCCTGCAAAAGTATAGTAATATTGTGCCGTACTCTCTTTATGAGGTTCTGCACCTCTATATTCAGGCAACATACCGTATTCCACACTATCAGTCTGGAGTAGTGTACCGTCTTCATCAACAAACCGTACTTCGTATCTATTCACCGCCGCACTGAATACAGCAATATACTCTGTGTTGGCACGAACCGTGTCAACAGCAGGCTGCCAACCGGCAAAGGCATAGTGATACTGAGCAGTGCTCTGCTTCAAGAGACTGTCACCGCGGTACTCAGGCATCGTACCATATTCCAACGTATCAGTCTGAAGCACAGTGCCATCGTCATTCTTAAACTGTATAACATACTTATTCTTTATAGCCGTGAACACTGCCTTGTAGGTGGCATTCTCAGTAGCCGGGACAGGAGCAGGCATCCACCCTGCAAAAGTGTAGGTATATTCAGCCGTATTTGACTTTGTCATATCCTTATGCACAGGAATTTGCCCTTGTAAGACGTGAGTAGTATCAATCTTCACGCCTTCATCCGTCAGCCATGTTATAACATACTCGGGCACTTTGCCGCCTGTCTGTCTGACGTGAAGCGTACCTTCCTTATTCTCAGTCCAGAAACGAATGTAGAGGAAATCGCCCATATAGCAGTCGTTGATGACCTTCTTCACCTTAGCAACTGTCCACACAACAGAGTCGTTGGCATTGACAGTCATCTCCTCAACCACAGGATACCAGGTGTTTACCTGAAGTTTGAACTTGCAAGTGTTGCTGTAGGACAAGAACAGCTTCACATTTTCAGTGCCCTCCCAGTAAAATGTCACCTGCTTGTCCTTCCAGTCAGGCAGATATAACTTATACACGTTTTCTGAGTTATGACGGGGAGGAAAATAGGTGTCAGAATTGACATCTATGAGTGTTGAAGTGTTCATGCAGTCGGGTGTCCAGTCTTCTGCCGTAAGTTGCCCCTCTGTTGCACTCACAAAGCGAAGATAGAGAGTGCCGTCAATAGAGTGCCTGCCGAGAGCCTTGGTCTGTTCGGCTGTCAGATACGCCACTCTGCGGTTCTCACCTTTTTGAAGTACAACATCAAAGCTGTCAATAAGCGTCTTGTCAGGCGACTGCGGGTCAAAGAGACATGTGGTACCTACATAGACATGAAGGTTGCTACTGCCTGACCAAGCGAACGCTATGCGCCGTCCTGCCCAGTTGGCAGTGTCGTTGTCAAGCGAAGGTCTGCCTATTGGGACTCGCAACACATCATCCTCATCTACACTGACAGGTTTGTTCCACTGCATCAGTTCCGCACTCTCGGCACATTGCTGAATACGGGGGTCAATGGAGAAATTGATAGTGTAACTGTCGGTATTGCCAGCCTCGGCAGTAAGGAATATCTGCGCAAAACCAGGGACGTTTTTAGCCTGGTCAATGACAACGGCAGTAAGTGAGTCGGCTGCAACTGCTGTCACCTCAGGCAGATTCTGCACGTACATGCGGTAGTGATGCGTCTCAGCAGAGAAGCCCTCCAAAGGCACACCATCGATAAACACAGCAGAGAGAGAAGTGTTCCGACTGCGCCGTTTGATAAAGCGGAACGTATAAGTCTGCTTGTTGCCCTGCTCCGCCGTGACTGTAACAGTGGCAGTGCCGGGCACCGATGTTGCCTGCTTTATGGTAACCGTAGCCGCCGTGTCGGAAGTGACAACGCTCAGTTGAGGCTGCTCAGTACCTACCTCCACATCACTGTAATCAGCCGTATTGGAGGCGAAGCCTTGCAGAGTGTCACCGTCAATCAGGACAGCACTCAGCGTAGCGTCGGTGCTGCCTTCGCTCTTTGCAACAGTAATGTTACCAAGACTATAGACAAGGGTACCGAGAGTCATCTTGGTGCATTGATAGTCGAATACAGGCACCTCTCCGTTGTATGCTCTGTACTTTATAGTACCCTCGGTCTTGGCAGCACGTATGGCATTGTTGCGGTTAGTGCCTTTCGGCAGGACGGCATATATCTTCATGTTCTCGTTGTCAATCACCGCCTTTACACCCGCCACAACAAACTCAAGGAGTTCTGTTTTCTCCTCGAAGCTACGTATATGCAGCAGGCCTTCTTTCTCTGCATAGAGGCGCACATAGAGTTCAGTCTGGTAGATGTCGTTAATCCACGCCGATGCACGACGCTTATCCATACGTATGCTGTCGTGAGGCATAATGAATTGGTCGCGGACGCGCTGAGTACGACTGAGTACACAGTCGGTGCCGTCGTAGAAATCAAGTCTGCCTTCGCTCTCCCAGGTGATGGTATAACTCTTGTTTATCCAATTGCCAATAGGCCACATATACACGTTAACCGAGTCGTCGGGCGCAATAAGCAGCGAGATATCCATGCCAAACGTGTTGACATAATCACGGCAACGTGTGTTGATTGACTCACTTACAATATAGACATTGCCCGATGTGTAGGTAAGCAGTTGCACATAAGCCGCAACAGGGTACGTGACTCCGTAGTTGTAAAGCATGTCTCTGTAGTTGCGGTCATAAGTGATACGGTAGCGTATCTTGTCGCCGTCATATTCCTTTTTAGGTGTCTCGTGCATAGGAAACGAGAGGTTGTAGTCGCCTGCTGAGGCAATCATACCGGAGATTATGGTATCATCGTACACACCGGGAGTACAGGTAAGGTCGAGATAAACGTCGGGAGCCGGAGCGACAGTATCGTCCGGGTAGAAGTAGAACGTAAGAGGCAAAGATGCAGTAGTGGCAGTAAACCAATATTCACCTGCGGTAAAACTGCCGCTATAGGCAGTGTCAACCTCAATCGGGTCCTGACATGAGACACCTGAAACGGCGAACATATATACTGTGTTCAACAAGAGAGCCGCTAATACAATCAACTTTTTCATACTTCTTTATATTGTCTGCCTATGAGAAGGCAGTTGATTAGTTCAAGGGTAGCGGAACGTCCGCTTAATATTATATATATATCAATTATTTATCACGTACTTATAAGTCACATGCTTTGTATTGTCCACACAATGAACTATATACACACCATTGGAAACGGACAGACGGTGTGTCGCACCTGCCGGCAGGGTGCCCTGCCAGAGTAGCGTACCGTCAACAGCGAAGACGGCGACCTCCTGTTTCACAAACGCCTGCATACATATCGCGTCTTCAGCCATAGAGACAGCGAGCATATTGTCCTCAACTGCAGCCAGACCGGTATTCTCAGTATTTTCCTTTCTCCACACAATCATACCGTTGCGTGTTATCATGTCCACTTTGTCAATATTGTTATCACTCACCACTGCATAGACCTGACCGGGCAAATTGATATATTTCTCACTTGCCTCCTTGCGCAAAAAGTCATACTCCTGAGTGTTTTCCTTTCGCACAGGCACGAAGAGTGTTGTGTGCATAGTGTCGTTATGGAAAGTGTTGTTACCTTGCAGCACAACAGTCTGGTCGTCAGGTGCATCACCTGAAACAAGCGGAGTGTGACTGTTGTTTAATGTCTGCGGGCCTAGACCCTCGAATATAAGATATTTGCCATCCCAGTAACGGTTGTTGTCCGCAGGGAGGAAGATGCTGTAAATTCTGCCACGTCTCATCCATACACCGTTATTAGGTGTAACATAGTCCCAACGCTCACCAATCCTGCTGAACTGCGTGGCATCAGAATCGGTACGCAAATCCCACTCCCCTACCCCTATTTCTGCCAGTTCGTCATCATCGGCGCCAGCTTTATGCTTCTGTCTGTAGAGGTAGAAGTGAGAATATGTGGCATCGTGCCCTAAGACATTGGGGTTGTATGCATTGATTTCAAATGGAGTTTTGCCAAGTTGTTGTGTGCATATATCTGACAACGTCATATCCACGCCGGAGCCTTTGCCAGAGAGTATGTCAGGACAGAGACTGGTGACAATGGTCTGTGCCAGTTCTCCATCGGCAGTGCCCTGACGGATCAGGAAGTCGTCAAGCGACTCGGCAGTCTGCTTCTGTGTATCGGTAGTCTCAAGCACATATATGTGATGCACATCAAACGGCGCGACAAGAGTGTTCCACTCGTTGGAATTGAAGGATAGCATCATGTAAATCGCCTTGTCAATAGTGAAAGTACCCGGATTGGTAATGCCTGAGAACTCTTTGTTTTCTGCCCCCTGAATGGCAGTCAAGACCTTGACGTGGTGGTTAGCAAGGTTTATCTCTGCGTTTCTCTTGGTGTAGTCGTTGAGACGTGCATAGAGCATATATGATGTGTGCATCGGCTTGTCATCAAGCGTCCTATCATACACTGTCACATCTCCTCCCATGGTAAGCACTCCTTCGTAGCCCATTTTCGGGATGACAGTCACCCAGTTGCGCGTATAGTCTTCATCTTTGTCTTCACAGTCTTGGTCAGGAAGATATATGAATATCTTGTTGTCATCAGTAGGTGTTAGACTCTCTGAGCCATAGCCGGCTACAGGTGTTTTCTTGGTTTTAAGAACAGGGTCAATGTCAGTAGCCTCGACCGTCCGCTCCACCCTGCACAGACGCTTGCCGGCAGAGTTTTGAGGAGCGATACCATGTTCGGCGGAGGCATCACAGGCATATACATCGCAGTTGTTGAACGTACCTCCTTCAATCTTGGTGTTATAAGGCAGCCTAAGGTCTGTCATCTTCCTGTACCAACCCTTGTTAACTGCGTCAGTGCTTGCAGTATGGGTGGTGAAAGTGCCGTCATTGATTATTACGTCGTTGAAATACTTTCTGCTCTCGTCCTCACTGCTACCGGTACTCATAGAACTGCCCACACCAAGAAAGGACATTCCACTGAGCGTCATCATCTTGTAGCAAACAGACATAGAGCAGACATAGAACATGCTGTTGGAGCAAGGAGCGTGCATGACATACCTACCTCCATTGAACATGCACGAGCCGTTGGCATTGCCGAGGTCGATAGCAGGAGTGCCCAAGTTGTCCTCAACAGCCAAGTCAAGCATGCCGTTGACACGTTTTGTGAAAGTGCGATCTGCAGCCGAGACAGGCCAAAGGTCATCGAAGTGAAGTTGTGCTTTCTGAGCCATATAGTCATTACGCAACTCTGCCATAGGACGTATGGCAACAGGAGAACCCACCATGTCAATAATAGAGGCCAGCAGTTGTGTGGAGGTCTTTCCGTCATTAGCGTTTATCTGTGTCTTTGCGCCACCAGTGAGTATGTTCTCACCACGGACATGGAACCACACATGGAAGTTGTCAGTCTCAGCGTCGGTAGATATCACTACAGGGCAAGACATACCATGCATAGGTTTCATCATGTCGTTAAACGACATGGACACAGACTTTGGCTTGGTCTTGATATTCAAGCCGCCAAGACACAGATGGACATTCTCAGCCTCATGCCCCTCAATCTGGAAGAAGCCCTCACGCTCAACGCCTGTGCCTGCAGAGGCATTACGGCAAGTACCTGAGAAATACAGATATTTGCCATCAACATTGCTTATTATACGATTACCATCGTTGACTGCATCCGCCTCGCCTGCCCACTTGTACTTATTGCCATCTCTGCCGAACACAATGGTAAATACTTCGTCGTCTATCGGCGTGACGAGATACAGGCTGTCGAACACCGCACTCGTACCAGCGACATCGAAAGTATGATTGTACAAATCAGGGAACTGATTCTCAAACAGGGACGTGAAATAGGTACGAGCATCATCATTAGTGCACTCTATACCACTACTACCTATCCACAAGTCAATACCCTGTGCTTTCATCGAGCCGCAAGATACCACTACAAGCCCTATTGCCGCCAACCATTTCTTTGCATGTCTTCTGCGAAGCAACCATGCAGCATATACTGTCATAAGAACAAGCATCAAGGCAAGTCCGTCACCCACAGGTGCAGGGTCAGGATTGAACCACTGTCCTGTTATCCAGTCGCGCCACTCGCTGAAGAGTTCCGGATTCCAGCCGCTACCGCCATAGTGGGACACCCACCATGCTTCGAAGCCGTCTATTCCACCCGTTCCACCTGTAGTGCTCTGCCACTCATTGTACCAGTTTGTCCAACTTTCGGCAGTAGTAGGCGGTGCCTTACGAAGCCGATAGGCAGTGTATTCAGCGTTGTCTGCCTTGGGCTGCTGTTGTGCCTGGGCAATGGCAGCCATACCCTGCACGGCAGGTGCAACATACAAAGGTATCATGGTCAACTGCCCTGTAGGCGTTGCCGGTTCTGCGTCATTGTGTCTGACACTTGAAGTCTGAGCATAAGGCAGAACAGGCTGAGGTACCAAAGTGCCGTACGAGTGAGTCCTGCCGACTGAGTGCGTAGCAAGCGGAAGCGCCGGCTGAGGCAATGCAGGAAGCACTTCTCTCTCAGGCCGAACCACCTGCGGAGCATAAGGCTTGTATGTGTTCACACTCTTCATAGGTTTAGTGGGCAACCCTATCTTCGGCGTAACAACAGGCTCTTCAGGCAAATACTGTAGGCTCCCTTCTATGACATAGTCAAAGAAGATGAGAAGCAGCATTGCCACGCTCATCATACCTACAAACCCTATGACCATACGCCTGTTAAACACCTTATATGATATTTTGGTTTTGAAGTCTGTTTATTCAACCACCACTCTTCTCACATCCTCGCCTGCCTTGATGATATATACACCTGCAGCGGGCACAGGCAGTTTCAGCACTTCACCGCTGTAGCAGGCAGAGGCAGTCAGTTGTCCCGACACACTGAAGCAGCGCACGGTGATGCCTTCGCTTACACCTGACAGACAGACGTGTCTGTCTGCCACCCACACCGACACAGAGTTGTCCGCAACAGCGTCCACACTGCTGCCTACATTGTCCTTAAGCACTGCCTTGAGAATAAAACGTGCACTTGCAGTGCCTTGCTCTGCGTGATATGTGTATTCCTCTTGACGCAGATTGACCTTTTGTCCGAGCATAGTGTCGTACAGCCAGAGGGTGTCGATACGCTCTATCAAAGAGTTATCGTTCAGACTGATTGCAGCCATACCCTCGAGACCGCAGTATGCTGAAAGTGTGAGACCTGCAGTGAGCATACTGTCCGCAACCGCTGCAAAGGCAAGGTCGCCGTAAGAGGCTGCCACATACAGCAATGCGTCTGCCCCATCAAGACTCAGTTTCACCACATCGTAGCCGCGCTGGTAAGAATCGGTAAACTTATCGGGGTGTGAATAGATGTTTACGAAATCCTGAACCCCACTTGACGAGTGACGCATGCAAAGTTCTACCCACTGCGTACTTGTCTTCTCCGTCGAATAGTCCAAGTTGTCGTTGGAGAAGTCGATATATCCGTCAGCAGCAGCCTGACAGTAGAACGGCAAAGCCGGCTCTATTGCTCCTGCCGCATACTGCACGAAACTCCTGCCGTCATCTCTGATTCGGTTTACTTTGACGGCATTCTCAGGGTGAGTGTCCGAAACAAGACATTCATACATGTATGCATACGGGGAGGAGATGAAGTTCCAGCCCTTGTCCTGCTCGCTCACTGCAGAGGTGTTGTCGTGAACAGCCACCAGTCCGCTACCATCGTTGCTACCAAGGTCAACAGGGAAAAGATACTCAGTGTAGAAGTCGTGCAACGAACTAAGATAGTAACCGCGTTCAGCCTCCAGCGTATTGCCGCTGATGAGCATTGTGTCGTGTTTACTCACGTCAGGTCTGCGTGACCCTCGGTATTCATATATCTTATAGTCAATGCCATGCACTGCTTCTGCACCATGTGAGAAGACCGCATGATGAAGGTCTGCATCGTATGGCATGGCTATAGCGTGCGGCATGCCTGCTGCGCACTCTGTCCTACCGTAATATACATCAGCCTCTATCGTACCGTTGTCTGTCAGCCTTGCTGCCTTCAAAGAGTCGGTACGCAACACTATTCTCTCCGCCGTCAGAGTGACACCTTCAATTATCATAAGTTCTGCCTCGGGATTTACATAGACAGCACTTACACGTGTGTCACTGCTGACAGTCAGTTTAGCACCTTTGTTGACATACAGCACACTGCGGTATCTGCTGTCAAGGCTGATATCGTCTGTGGTCTTCGGTGTGCTTATTGCAAGAGGTAAAAGGCAACGGTAATGACTCTCCGTACTGCCGTCTGCACCACGCATTTCTATCAGCACCTCCTCACCTGCAGTCAAATCTGCTGCTGGTATAAGCATAGTGCCGTCGGTTCTGCCGCCTGCCTCATAGTCTGCCTTAGTATATGCCTTGTCACCTACCATGAGAGTCCACTCTGTGCCTGCAGCAAAGGCAGGGCATGCATTCATGTTGACTGTCATTCCGTCAGGTGTCATGTCGGCTATGTCAAGACGGTAGCCTGTCTCTCGCTCTTTCTGCTCATACACGGCAGTATATACCTGGTCGGCAGTCACTTCGCTCAGTGCAGGTACCCAGCCTTCCCATTCATAGGAGTAGTAAGCGTCAGCCTCATGCTGGGGTATAGCGCCCTTGTATTGTGGCACGGAGCCGTATTCTGCCTCTGATCTGCTGAGCAGAGTGCCGTCATGATTCAGGAACAGCACTGCGTACCTGCGAGGTGAGGACGCGTATTGTGCTGTATATGTGGCAGTGTCGGTCACTGTCCGCAACTGAGGTTTCCAGCCTGAGAACTCGTATTCTGTCGTCAGAGTGGCAGGTCGGTACGGAGTATGTTCATACTGAGGCATAGTGCCGGACTCATATCGTGATGCCTGCAGCACAGTGCCGTCGTAGTTACGGAATGTGACAGTGTAACGGTATTTGTCTTGTTCAAACCGTGCATAATATGTCACACTCTTTGTTGCCACAGGCAGAGCAGTTGCCTTGCTGTAGAATGTGCCTGACGGACTGTCTGCGCACCAGCCTGCAAAAGTATAGTATGCCGAGGCGGTGGCTGCCTGTTGTGGAGCCGCACCATGCCACTCAGGCACAGAGCCGTATGGCACTTCGGTTGTGGTGGTCTTGCCACCTATACTCCATGTCACACTCACCGTCTTACGCTTCCAGCAGCCTGCTGCAGCATCGTATTCAAAACAGTTGTACACACCGTTATGGTCTGCCTTCAGAGCCTTGCGGTAACCTTCGTCGGTTGGGTAATAGCTTACCTCCCACCATTGGCAGTTCTCGTCCCAGACGAAGTTGCGCGTACCTGTCATTGACACATACACATGGTTGCTTGCAGGCGCAGGCTTCACCTCAACCATATCTGAAGCATGTACATAATACTTGCCGTCATCCGATTTTATGAAGCAGCCGGATTCAGTGTGTTTCACCCACTTGGCACCGCCGTCCGCAGCCATATACACCCACACCTCGTCCTTTGCGCTGCCTGCCGTCTGTGCATAACTGCCGTCTTGGTTATGCAGGCGTGCCGAGGTCAAGTTATAGGCGTTAAATTGCCATGTATAAGCGTTTTTGCTACTGTTAAAGCCGCAGTCGTTGGTACATATATTCAGTTTGGTGCTCACCGTCGCAGGTGCGGTAGTGCGCATCACCACCCTGCCTGCTGCCGATGCTGATGAGCAGATGTCAGCGCCCGAGGCTGTCGTGTAGAGTGAGCCTGCCACCTCTATAGCGCCACTCACCATGATACGCGCACTCGGCACAGAAGCCATGCTTGTCTTCATTGACTCTCTCACTGACGCTCCCCTTGTAGGAGAATATGCTGCAGTCCATACATACCACGGCTTGGGGTAGCCTGTGTTCCACTGTTCCTTGTCAACAAGGCAGAGCACCTTGCCTGCCGGTATCTTCAATGTAGCCTCCTTGCCTATTGTCAGTTCTGCTCCGGGCATGAAGTATGAGTCCTGTGTCAGCGACATCTCGCCATAGTTAAGAACCAGCGACATGTTGCTTGCAATAGGTAGAATATAGCGCCTCGAGTCAAGGTTAACGTTGCCTATATTGATGTTCAGATAACCCAGCATGGCTCCTGAGTTGACAGTATATACTGTTCTGTCGCTTGCAGGGTCGTACTGTTTCCTTACCCACGTGTTCTCACTGTCATCCGCTGCGTCCATGAGGAACAACGCACTTGAGCCGTTGATACCGACAATAGTCATCACAGTGTCGGTGCCCATTGCTCCTCCGTCAACAAAAGCACCCGTGTGTGCTACTGCAGAAGCGCCTGCATGATAGGTGATTGAAGTTTCTATGTTCTGGTAGAAATAGTGCGTCACAGGGAATATCTTCTGCCCGTTGTTGAGCATCGCATTTGTGACACCACCTCCCTTGAAGTCCCCTAACTCGAATTGCTCCAACACAGTAGCCCCGCGCTTGGCATCTATGGTGCCTTTGCCTGTCACGTAGCCCCATGCATACAGGGCTGAGCCTGACTCGAGGTCTATATGTGAACCGGCTTCAAGCACTATCAATCCGTATGCTCCGTTCACCCTACCTGTGTTATCGGTCTGAACATACTGCTGCGCACTTGCCTCTATCGTACCATACACAGTAAGGTTTGCGCCTTTCGCCAGTGTCAGTGTGCGGAATGCAGCAGGAGTACCGGCCTTGTTGGTACGGTCGGCAGTGAGGCCTACTGGAGTATCTGCGCCTTTGCCCGAACCCGTCTTGTAAGGCACAAGCAACGTGGCGTTCTGCGGCAAGGTGTAGTCGCCCTCAGGCAGCATATAGTCCGCCGTCATACATATCACATGCTGACGGTTCTTGTTGCGTATTGTATATTCCAATGCCTCTTCAAGCGTCGTGAATCCTGTGCCGCCTGTACGGCACACCTCCACTCCTGTATCGGTGGTTGGCAGCACCTGATACCTGCAGCCTTCCTGATATTCAGCCGATGTCACAGGCAGTTCGGCTATGCTGTAGCCTTGCGGCAGACAGTATTTCAGGTTGTCGTTATGACTGAAACAGCCGCCTTTGACCAAAAACGCATAATCGCCGTACTCACTGCCTATAGAACTCATATTGGTCGCATCCGATGCCAGGAACTTGCCTGACAGTATCTCCGTTGACACATCGCCATAGCCGTTACATACCGCCGTTGCATAGCCTTTGGCTGACTTTGCCTCAACAAACGGATTCCCCTCAACAGTCAGGTAGCCTTCGTTCAGTATGCCCATCAGGCTGTTGCTGTATCCTGCATTGCCAGTCACACTTATCCTGCCGCCTTGCAGATATGCTGATTTGGATGAGTTGTATATGCCCGCCGAATAGGTGTTACTCAGGTATGCTGTCGCCCCTTGACCGTCAATGACTGTCACTTGCGGGTTCACTATTGTTATGTACCCGCCGTTTGCCGATATACCCTTCGCGTTGCCGACTGCGTTAGCCACCTGCACTTCTGCGTTCAAGATATTCATCTCTTGCACGCCGCCGACACTCAGACCATAGGCCACTTGTCTTGCCGACACCGTAACCTTGCATGAGAGTATGTCCGCCTTTGCCACAGTGGTGTTGACACTTACGCCGCCGCGCAGACCTACACCCCATGCGCCATGGTCTTTGGCATTCACATATATGTTGCAGCCTGATATCAGGCATTTGGCTGTTCCTTGGGTAAAGATGCCGAACACATCGTTCAGGTTGTCGTCAACCGATGTCGCCCTTATGTCGGCGTTCTGCAGCAAGAGGCTCGAGTTGTCGAGTGCCCTGATGCCTGCTATCAGTCCTGCATGACTAACATGCTTGCAGTTCTTGTGCGCTGTCTGTACGCTGAACAATCCTCCTTGAGCCTCCAGTTCGCCGTCAACAGCCACACGAGCGCCCGTTGCCTTGGCTTCGATATCCTCACATGTGAGGCTTGCACTGAAACTGCCGCCTCTCACAAACACCTTCGTACCTCCTGCCACATACAGACCGTTGGCATCGGTAGTGGCTGCCTCGGCTGTCATGGTGCCTGCCGATACAGTGCCTGTACCTTTTATCACGCTCAACGCGCCTGCCTGCGAAGTCGCAGCAACGGCTTGCAGAGTGCCTCCGTCAACTGTCACACTGCCCTCCGAATATACTGCGTATGCACGCTTGTCTGTCGCTACAGCGGTATAACTGCCACTGCTTATCATCAGTGCCACAGCGCCTTCGGTGCGGACTGTGTATGCGTTGCTCTCTGCCGTAGCGCTCAGTTTCACCGATGAGAGACTTATATGCGGTTTTGCCGGGTTTATAGTCAAATCATCACACTGGGCATGAATGCCGTACACTGCCTCTTTGCCGCTCACCGCTATCTCTCCGCCTGTCATGACGAAGGCGCCTGCCTCTGTGTGCGCAACGAAGATACCCGTTGCACTGCCTGCCGCACAAGTTGCCTGCAACTTGCCGCTTGAGACTTGCAATGTAGTACCACCGGCAAGAGCCAATGCTGTTGCCGAAGCGGAGGCATCGGTACTTGTGTTTTCTATCGACACAGTGCCGCCCTCAAGTAGCAGTATGCCTCGGCTGACACGTATCGCACACACCTCCGATGCACTGCCGCCCTTTGCTTTAAGGCTGCCGCCTATGCGTGTATCGGTAATGCGCAGTGTCGCGTCTGAACCGTCAAGTTCTATCAGGCATGGCATCGATGCCGAAAGGGAGGAGGATGACAGTGTGAAGCTGTTAAGGTCGATAGTCATGCTTGTCGTCACCTTCATCGTGCTGCTTATGTCTGCAGCCGACTTGTTCGGTATGTTGCGTAGCAACCTCAGTGTGCAGCCTGTATGCGTGTTGGCGGCTGCAAGTGCCTCTGACAGTGCTGCATATCTGGTGGTGTCTGTGCCAACTATAACTTCTGCGTCATACATCGCAACCTTCTCCGCCTGAGCCTTCAGACTCAGGTTGAGGCTTGCCCCTGTTATGGCGGTCAGGGTGAGACCCGCCGTGTGCACACCCTCGTTGTTCTGAGGGTCGAACTCATAACTTACATGCACCGTGCCGTTTTGCTGCGACTGAGGTGTATAACTGATGCTCAGCACTTTCCATTGTCCTCCGCCCTGTATGTCGGCAAACTCCGCCGTGAAATCGGCCTCATCGTCTGCCCACTCTACTGTGAAATCGGCGTTGCTCTGCTTCTTGTTGTCCACCGCTGTGGTCACGTTGTAACCTTCGCCCGCGTCCTCGCCTGCACCACTGCTTATCTGGATATCAGGGAAATGGGCGCTGAAGAAACATTTGCCTGTACTCTCGCCGCCTTTCGAGGTCACCTCAAGCGAGGCACTGTTTCTGCGGGTGCGGGGGTTGCTGTCGCTCCCGAAATGCCCTTTGCCGCGGAAGCGGTATTGCACTGTCACCGTGTTATCAGCATATTGCCAACTCTCCACGCTGAAAGTGCCGTTACCGGCCATCGGCTTAAACTGCGGAGTTTGAAAGTCCGTCTGCGAATCGGCGTTGGTGGTGGTGAAACTTACTGAGCCTGTATATTCGTCGGCTGAAGCCGAAGGATTTGTCGGACTGAGGCTGACAGTAGTGGCGTTCTGTATGCCCACAGGGCGGAATAGTGCCCAGCGGTCAAGAACTGCAGGCGACGAGGCACTGGTGCTCGTTGACGTGATGTCCTCAGTGTAAGACGCGGTCGTCGCTTTCTGTACGGTGCATTGCTCATTCTGATACCATGCCACAAACCAATAGCCGTCTTGCGGCTCTGCAAGAAAGCCGTAGGTGAACGTATGCGACGTGGTCAGCATGGCGGTCGAGCCTGTCACTTTCCACGAGTCCACAGAGGCGTCCTCAGCCGAGAGTGCCGATGTTGGTACAGTACCAAGATTTACCGCCACCAGACCTCCGCCCACGGCACTTGCGTTCGCCGTTGCATAGAAGGTCTTCTCTGCTGCCGACACCGGTATAATACCGGCAGACAGCATAACGAGGCACAATAACATCTCAGCGCGACATATCGCTGCGCTCTGTATCGACTTCATGATGCGACGCACAACTTGCAGACCATATATAATATTCCTTGTCATAATCATCACTCTTTCCAGCATTTACAAGCCCTATTTCGGCAAAGTATATAATCTCGTGCAAAGTTATGTCATTTATATGACATATACAAGATTTTTTTCACTTCACTCCCCACATACCACCGATTACAACTCCCAAGCCCACCCCGAACATACCCAAAACGCGCCTGAAACATACCAAGAACGCACCCGAAACAGACCGAAAACCCTGCCTCAACCAAGCCTTACCCCAGCAATCTTCATAGTGACCTCATCGAGACCTCATCGTAACCTCATCGTAACCTGAAGCAAACTCCTACCTACCCTCGTCCTGTGATTCCTTATAAACAAAGGAGTCAGTCACCTTTCGGTGCTGACTCCTTTATAAAGTCCAAAACTAACCGTTCCTTGCTTCAAATCATCCGGTAATACTGGCATTGTAAAACCCGTGAAGTACAGGAAGATATTACATGTATATTACTTCACCATCTGGCCTGTTACTGTGAAGCGTTTGCCGTCGCGCAGGATATAGACGGTATTGTCGAGTATCACTTTCCGCACTTCAAAAGTGTTGCTTGCAAGCTGTTCGGTGTCGGTAGTGGTCTCTATGGCCTCAGCCTGTTTGTCGTTATTGTTGATGAAGCCTTCGCGATTTTCCTCTTCACGCTCTTTCAACTTCTCATTATCGCTGTCAGTCGTATCATCAGTGTCGTACTCTATCTGACCGTCTCTTGATATATACTTCGGCATCTTGGCACCCAGTGCACCGGGATAAAGCAGTACGCTTTCGGTAGGACGCAGAGTATATTCATCATCACACTTGATATACTTCTCCATATCGTCATTATAACGATATACCGATGAGGCAGTAACCTCTTTAAGCGTAGCATTGCCTGCAAGCGTTACGCCGCCTGTCTTCGAGTTGCTTCGGGTGATAGTCTCGGAGTTGTTCAGAGTCACATTCCTGCCTTCGAAGATAACGAATTTGCCTGACCAGTAGTCATACTTGTCATACTTGTTAGCGCCGAGTTTGTAGAAGAAGTCCATGGCATACGTATCGCCCTGGGTCATGATGGCATCCGTCTCTTTCGTCTGGTCGGGAGCATACACCCAGTCAGTCTCAAGCATGCCGTCTTCACCCTGCGACCACGAGCCTGTGGCAGACTTATACAGGTAGTAGTTGGCATTGCGTGAGTTATTGGAGGTGTAATGCTTCAAGCGGAAGATACCAGGGTCTTGAGCTACATGCTCTTGAGCATACTTGGAATAGAGCGCAAAGAGCGAGAGTGAAGTGTTCTCGTCACTAATATAATGCTTCAGGTAGTTCAAGAAGTCATGAGCCGCTGACGTCTGCTGGTTGGAGAAACCATCCCAACTGATATTTTTCTGTCTTGTTTTGCTTTCAATGAGTTGGTTGTCAAGCGAGAGCACATAAACACCGCAAATATCAAACGGAGCAACGAACACTCTCCACTTGTCAGCCTTGTCAATCTCCATCAGCATGTATGCACGACCGCTCACAGTGACAGTCTCTGCATCTTTCTCAAAACCGATAGTCTTGTAGCGAATATCGACATCATCAAATGACTCCTTCATGTTCTCCGTCACCTCCACATAGAGCAGATTCTGGTTCTGGCGAGTGCCGCTGATACTGCCTCCGTCGTAAGGCGTAGCGGCAATCCACGACTGAATATCATCTTCCTGCTCTTTCAATTTGCTATCAGGCAACAGCGGGTAATACTTGGCATCGACATCAGTCATCTTCTGGTTACCATAAGTATAACCTTCAGCTTTGCAATCTCTTA
The DNA here is from genome assembly GCA_905234685.1 of Paludibacteraceae bacterium. Lineage (GTDB taxonomy): Bacteria > Bacteroidota > Bacteroidia > Bacteroidales > Paludibacteraceae > Colicola. The sequence continues at coordinate 19,596 of CAJOIR010000011.1, read as the reverse complement.
CGCTACTCTTCGGTATTCTGCCAAGCAACTGATTCATGCTGTTCATCGGGTATTCTCCATCGCTGTCTGCTCTGTTGAATGTCCTCACATCGCCGCTGTTGTATGTGCCTCCGTCGAATGTGGACTTGGCAGGGAAATTCAGCACACCGCCGGTGCTATTGGTCAGAGTACCATCTTTCACTTCCACCGCGCAGTCGTAGTGCTCATCACCTACGCCGTAGAGCATTGCCACCTCACCGTCTTTCTCATACTCCAGCATGTGGTATGCGGCAGCGAGTTTGCCTACTGTGGAGGCATTAGTGAGTTCCACCTGTGCGCCGTTGATTGTCAGTTTGCCGTGACTGTTACCAAGTTCTACTGCGCTTGTGCCGGTAGAAGGTTTCAGTGTCAGTTTGCCTGAAGCATCGCCGTTGACGGTAATCTCGCAACGCGTGTCAGCCGACTTGGCATGTATCATCAGAGGCGACGAGTAGTGAGCAGGTGGTGTGATACTGTTTTCTCCCAATGCTTTTAATGAACTTATCAACGCGCCGTTCTCTGCCGTCAGTTTGTTGTTGCCAAGCACATGTATGTTGGCGGTGAAAGGAGTAGTTGTGCTCTCTGACTCGAAGGCGAACAATGCTCCGCTGCCGTTGATTCCGTTGTCACCAAGGCTGAGAGTTATGTCGTTGGTCTGATGACCGCCTTCCTTACCGTCAGCAGTATGGTAGCGTGCATGCATGTCGAGGTTGTCGAAATACAAGTCAACCTGCTCACCTGCATTACCTTTTATCAAAGCAAATGCAGTTTCGTCTTTGGTAGTACCTGTGTTGGCATAAGGCACATAACCGGAGAACCAGAGTTCCTTGCCTGCTACATTCTCAATGTCTCCAAGTCTTGTATTGGCGGCATCGAAAGTACGACTATACACGTACTTGTTGCCACTCTTCACATACACGAAGCAAGGCGTGTGAGCATTGCATGCGGTCTCGGCAGAAGCGGTATTCACCACAGGCAGTTGGTAATTGCTGCCTGCAACATCTTCAAACGCATGATTACCGTCAACAAGCACGTTGCCTGTCACACCGTATATATATAAGGTGTCATACTCCGGTGTTGTGCCGTTGAAGCAGTTGCTGAAGTTGTGAGTGGTTACAGTTCTATATGGAGTATTGGGGGTTGTACCATGCTCAGTGCCAGTCTCAAATATCTTTGTATAAGTATTGCTGCTTGTGAGTTCAGGTGTCGCAGATGACACATTCACCGTCACGCTCTGATCGTCAGAGGCAGTGCATGTAATTTTGCCGGACATTCCTACATCAGTGCAGCGTACACGCACTGCGTATGAACCATACATGTCGAAGTCAGTCTTATCCTCTATCTTCTCTACATCAGCATAGAAAGCATCATTGTCGCTTGTCACATTGATATAACCTTTTTGATTGCCGCACCAGTCTAAACTTGAGCCTGCCACGCTTGAATAGTTAAGGTAGAACATCTGAGGCTGTTGCAGCGGATGATCGTTGTTGCCGAAAGTCAGAGTCTTCACCTCAGTGCGACTATTCCTGTCAGCATCCGGATTCTCTGTGGTTTCTGCTTTCAAGTATTGTCTGCGAGTAATCTGAAGATTTGTAATAAAGCCCGTGAAGAAACCTATATATGTAATTCTTATATATCGCGTGTCGGGTTTGAGATTATATGTTTTGTCATTTTGTGATAATATCACATTCGTATTGTAATTCTTCGTGTCAGCATCACAAGGAGCATCAAACATTTCTATCTGTTCAAAATCTTCATCATTAGGAGTAGGACTCTGTTCAATTTTCCACCTTTTTATGACAGCGTCCATACGACTATAAACAAAAGACCAGTTCCCGGATAAAAAACCGTCGATACCCAAATACAAATACTCTTGAATGACTGTGGTCAGTTTTAATTGATCAGGCACACCGGTAAATGCCAACACTACTGAATTGGTTTTAGAAGCGCTTTGAATAATTTCGTCCATATTCCATGATAAACTCGGAATATCCGGTTTATAGTTAGATGCTTTACCCAATGCGATGCCTCTATGGAGACGATATCTGGCACGTACCTCACCCATGTCTACGTTGTTTTCGTTAAGGTGATTTAAATCAGTGGTTATTTCATTCCATCTTACATCACCATCACCTCCGGTACTAACATATGAATTTCTAAAGAATTCTTCATCAAACTCTTCCACAGGCACGCACACAGTACTCTTAGGCAGAACTCGGCATGTCTTGGTTATAGTAAACCCATTATAATTACTATTGCCAGCATGAACAACTTTGAGTTTCACAGAACCTTCTGACTGGCCTTCAGCTATTTCTCCTACGGTTAGCGCTCCGTCGTTGGTAATAGAAGCCGTTACATTAACAGGGGTACCATCAATAGTAAGTGTTGCGCTTTCTGAAGGAATACAAGTTACGGGATTATTATATGTTGTATTTTCACGTATAGCATCGCCAACGTTCCATTTGTATTCGGCATTAGCCATGTTGACTGTTACGGTCACACCTGTCTTTGTGGCGGTGCTATAACTGTCTACGTCTGTAGGTATGAATATAACGGTGCGGTCGGTGTAAGTGCCGGCATCGAGCACATCGGTACTATCCTCCCAGCAGTAACGGCCTGCCACCGGGTTGCCACCCACAGTGGGCTTGTCGGCAGTGATTTTAGAGACATACAACGGTGAACCATAGGTAATGGCAGAAGCTGTGATTGACACAGGTAGTGTGGGTATCGTGCCAACCGCCTTGAAAGATTTGGTAATACTATTTGAAGATTCCCAGTTGCAGTCACCAGCGTGTGAAGCAGTCAGTTTGAAAGTTCCCTTGCCTGTAACTGTCATAGTACCATCTTCTTCATTTATTGTCACTGTCACGCCGGCGTCCTTCTCCGACACCTCATAGTGCATCTTCACACTTGTGGCATTTCCCGCAATGGCATTACATGTAGCGTGAAGGTAGTATGTCTGACCTGTCTCAATCTGATTCAAGGTTTCATTATATTCATTCCATGTCACACTCTGATTGTTCTTTACAAAATTACCGCTACTTAGGTTCAACGTACATGTGATATCACTGCCATTGTTTTGCGTATTATAATACTTTGTTTCTGTAGGCGTAAACTTGAAAGTATAAGTATCGGTGCAACCGTTTATAGTAGCATTGGCAGGAACTGGACTCCAAGAACCTACTACAGTCTGACCTTGATGACCTACAGCAACACCGTTATTTACAACATTTGACAACAGGTCAGCATAATGCAAATCTTGATTTTTGAATGTCACACAAGTGCTGATTGAGGGAGTCTGCTTTACACAAGTACCTACAATATAGACGTATGCAGTACTTGTGCCGTCAGTTATTTTCACTCTGGCATGGCAGGTACCTTTAAGAGCATGTTTCTGCTGTGGATAGAAATAAACGTTAAAATAATATTTGCTGATATTGCCAAGAACACCTGATGAGCAAGACGTGTTGGCGGCACCATTGGAACTTGCACATGCATTAGCACCCACATTGAATGATTTTGTTTGTGTTGATTCTGCTGAACTGAAACTAAAAGCGTCCGCTTCCCCTGAATATGATCCATAATTTTCTATGGTAACAGAGATGTTGTTTGCTGTGAGGAATGAACGCATCTTTACTTGATATGCGTCATTACTCTTAGCCGAGCCCCATGCCTGATTGCCAAAATTCTTCGCCGCACTATTTGTTGCTCCTAATGTCGCTGTACCATAAGTACTATTATTATCAAGAAGAATATGCTGTTTGAGAGGAATTTTTATATTCCTCACATATACGGTACGCGCAGCATTATAAAAGGTATAAGTATAAGAGACTTTTGCAGAAGTTATGTTCTCAGAAACTTTATTGTTATCTAATGGAGTTAATTGTTTTGTGATATAGGTATATGAGTATTTTTTCGCCAAACCTTTACCCGAAACTGTAACAGCGTTTTCGGCTTCAGACTTAGAAACACTTATGGTTGCATTGCCAATTTTTAATTCATATTCCGCAGGTTTAGTTTTGGTTATTCTATCCACTGTCATGTATGTTTCAAGAGAAACACTTCCGTCAGTGGGAGAGAACACTGATAGACTATTTGTCATATCACCTCCAGTATCGGTATTTCGATTACCTCCAGTTGAATTATATAGCGAATACCATGTGCCATTGTTGTATGTCTGTGCGAAGACAGACGTTGCTCCGCCGAGCAACAGCATTAACAATGCGGTTTTAAAAATATGTATGTAGAATTGTTTCATAGTAATCTATCTTGTGTAATCAAAATTCAGTTTTGTAACTTTATTGTTATTTTTGATAATTATAATCTGTTTTTAATCACATCTATCTGCTTTTCATCCATCTGGGTGAAGGCGAACAGACGTTTGCCTGCATCTTTGAGCGATGCACCTATGAGAAAAACGGTTTTGTCATCAACAATAAGGAATCTGTCATGACAAATCTGTGTAGTATGCAGCGTCAAGCCGCCATATTGAGTATTGAAATGTTTCTGAGCCAATTGCAGCACCTCGGGTATTTCCTTGGTATAAATATCAACTGTTACTCCACTCTGCTTTTCACTCATCATCGTCAATACCGAATCATCCACGTAGTTATCAATCAACAGTATCGATTTTTGCGCAGATTTTATCAATCTTTCTATGAACTCAAAAGCATCATATATCTGCCCGTCAGCAAATATTCCTTCTCGCGAAGGCAACGAAGCACGCACGAAGTATTCAATCTGCCGTTCTGTTCGTGCTACCCGCTGCTCCAAACGTTCGAAACGGTCACTTATGGCGTAACCATGCCTCAGATAGTTATTAAGCACTTTTGTCGCCCACTGACGGAAACGTGTACCCTGTACTGAATGAACTCTGTAACCGACAGAAATAATCACGTCCAAGTTATACAAGTTCAATTCGTCACTTTGTGTTTTGTCGCTCAATGCACCGTGCTGAGTGGTAATTCGAATTTTTCGAACAACCACTTTTTCGTCCAACTCCCCCTCTTTGAAAATATTGGAGATATGATAACTGATAGTGGATTTCGCCTTCTGAAACAAAGTTGCTATTTGCTGTTGAGTCAGCCAAACAGTTTCATCTGCAATTTGCACATTCAGCAACACCGAATTATCAGCACTGCGATACACCACAACGCTGTCATCCTCATTATATTTCTGCAGTTCGGCTGCCATTGGTCACAACAAATACATGTTTCTTTTCATTCTACTCATCGAAGAGCCGGAAATGTGTTTTTTTACTCCCCAAAAATCGTTTCTGCACAAAGCACATTCTTCGGACAATGCAAAATTACTACAAAACGGCAAAACTGACAAAACCGGCAGGCGTTTTCACAAGATATACATACTCTATCTTAAAAATAATATATTTTTATGCACATAAGTACCAAATATTATTGCATACAATCTTAAAGATTGTACCATTTGATACCATTCCGCAGATACGACCGACTCTGATATAGAAAATCCCAAAATCCCAAAAATCCCATGCATTTTTTTTAATATTTCCGAACGGTAGTGTCCGCTACGAAACCATATCCTTTTTGAAGAGAGATCCTATAGTAATCCTATAGTGGATTAGGGGTTGAGGTGAAGAGGTAAAGAGGCTAAGAGGTTAATTGGCTAATTGAGGAATTGTGGGAACCTGAAACTTGAAACCTGAAACCTGAAACATTTTTTTTGGGGGGGGTGTGCCGAAAGTGCCGAAAGTGCCAATTGTGCCAAAAGTGCCAAAAGTGCCAAAAGTGCCATACATTTTTTCAACACTTCAGGCATGGGTAACAGAGTCGTGTCAAGCAGAGCGCCTGCGGCAGAGAAGCGAAAGCGAATAGAGAAGTAGCATTGCTGCCAACGGCAACACGGCATCACCCACAGGAAGACCAAAAGTGATTCCATCGCGGCTTGTCGGGTTTGATGACAACCAGTTCTCAAGGTCGAAACCATCAGGGAAATCATCAGGCGAATCTCCATTATGCGAGGCTTTGTATTCTTCTATAAACTGCAACAGTCTGTCAAGATTAAGATAATAAACCGTATTAGCTCCCGTTCCTGAAGTATATGCAAGCGCCTCCCACCATGCACCATGCCCATCATCGGCATCTTCATCATATATCATACTAAAAATCCAATCTATGATTGCATCATCTGTATTACCAGGCCCACCGCCGCCTCTTCTACGGACTGAGGAGCGCGTGGAGCCGGTGAGTGTTTCAGCGAGAGTCTCACCGATGGTCTTGGAGGCAGCCTCATAGCCGAGTGAAGGAGTAGAGACCGGACTTTGGATAGCGAGGTATTGATTACATGACTGCGAAGAAGACGAAGAAGACGTGAATGGCGACACCGGTACAGACACAGTGCCCGCAGTAGCGGAAGCAGATGCCGTCTGACGTGCGGACGAGCCAGTTGATGGTATTGGCGAAGCGCCTCCATAAGTGCTGAGTTGGCGGGCGGAGCTGTTGCTGCCACGATAGACAGGATAAGAGGCTTTCCTGATGGTCTCGTAGCCTCCGTACTGCTTCACAGACGAATGATAAGTGCGGTACTCACCACGAATCTCGGCGGCAGTGACAGGATGCGTTCCGACAGGTGCCACAACAGGTACAGGAGCACTGGCAACAGGTTCACGAGCGACATCAGCCTGAGCCACACGGCCTCCATAGACCGACAACTGCCTTGGCTGCGATGCGCCGACACCATATACGGCAGTAGCATAGGCATACGCCTCAGACGGGCATGCGAGCAGCAGCAAGAGTATATATGAAAGCAACCTTTTCAAAGTTAGCACACAATCAATAAACACATATATTTTTGTACCCCAAATATGCCTTTACAGAGAAAGGCACATTATTCTCAGTGTGCAAAATTACCACAATCCTGTCAACCTGCCAAGCAACAGCAATTGTTTCTTAACCTCTGCGAAGCCTTTCTTAAAATAGAGTATATTACAGCATGTGATAATGCGAGTTTTATTACGGGCAATCTTAAAAATAGTAAAGTTTGACAAGAATCAGCAAACTCTGTCCTTGAGACAGCGACAGCAAGGCACAAAGAAGATTTTACGGGTTAGTGCATTTTTTTCTTGCGTGTATGAAAAGTTTGCAGTACTTTTGCACCCGCTTTCGGAAGAGAGGCTATCTTCCAAGCCAAAATAGATAAGAGTTTTTTCATAATTGGGAGAATCAGTAGCTCAGCAGGTAGAGCACATCCCTTTTAAGGATGGGGTCCTGGGTTCGAGCCCCAGCTGGTTCACAAAAGAGAGACCGTCAGACGACAGTCTCTCTTGTTTTTAAGCGTATGCGCCTACGCATACTTCGGAGAATATGAAAGGCACGGAGATTTGACAGTCGAAACATTATTAATGTTTCTCCGGGTTCGAGCCCCAGCTGGTTCACAAAAGAGAGACCGTCAGACGACAGTCTCTCTTGTTTTTTGTGTTTATTTCTTATTAACTCAAATAACGATATTGACTATTCTCCCAGGCACGACAATGACCTTCTTGGGTGTAGCGCCTTGCAGATATTTGTCGGTCTGCGGATCTGCCATGACAGTCTTCTCCACCTCCTCACGAGACATATCCTTCGGCACTTCTATAGTGAAACGCACCTTACCGTTGAACTGCACAGGGTACTTCTGTGTATCTTCAACGAGATATGCCTCTATACATTCAGGCCACTGGGCATCACAGACACTCGTATCATGACCGCAACGATGATACATCTCTTCTGCAAGATGAGGTGCATAAGGTGCTATAAGTATTGCAAGAGGCTCCAGTACAGCGCGCTTACTGCATTTCTGCAGTTCACTCTGCGCTATCATGAAAGCAGGTATGCTGGTGTTGAACGAGAAATGCTCGATATCCCATGTCACTTTCTTTATTAGTTTATGCAACGAGCGCAACTCATCTGCCGAAGGTTCCTCTTCGGTGATGTTCTCATACATATTCCAGAGTTTCCTGAGGAAGCGGTGCACACCGTCAATGCCGTTGGTGTCCCACGGTTTGGACATCTCCAACGGCCCGAGGAACATCTCGTACAGGCGCAACGTGTCGGCTCCATACCGCTCTACCATATCGTCAGGGTTGACAACATTGAACATCGACTTCGACATCTTCTCTATAGCCCAACCGCAGATATACTGTTTCTCCGAAGGCATACCGATATAGGGGTTGTCCTCATCAGTCGTGCCGTCAGAATAGACAAACTGAGCGTTCTTGTATTCAGGCATCCAGTTGCGGAAAGCATTGACATCAAGCACATCATTCTTCACTATGTTGACATCCACATGGATAGCCTGCACTTTGTCCTTGTACTGAGGCTGGTCTATGAGGTTGAAACTGACATACAGATTGCCTGTAGCACCTTCGCCTATATAGCGATATACAAAGTTGCTCCGTCCCTGAATCATGCCCTGATTGATTAGTTTGGCATAAGGTTCGTCCTTGCACACGAGTCCGAGGTCAAAGAGGAACTTGTTCCAGAAGCGTGAATAGATGAGGTGACCTGTAGCATGCTCCGAGCCTCCGAGATAGAGGTCAACCTGTTGCCAGTAGTCATTAGCCTGTCTGCCGACGAGAGCAGAGTCGTTATGCGGGTCCATATAACGGAGATAGTAGGCTGACGAGCCTGCGAAACCGGGCATGGTGCAGAGTTCGAGAGGATAGACACCGTTTTCAGTTTTTGCCTTTCTGCTTTCCACTACGCACTGTTTCTTCTCATCCCAAGCCCAGAGTTGTGCATTGCCGAGAGGGGGTTCACCTGTCTCGGTAGGCAGGAACCTGTCCACTTCAGGCAGACGGAGAGGCAGGCACTCTTCGGGTATCATATACGGCATTCCGTCCTTGTAATAGACAGGGAAAGGTTCGCCCCAATAGCGCTGACGTGAGAATATGGCATCACGAAGACGATAGTTGACCTTCACTTTGCCTATACCATGTTCGGTTATATACTGTTTCATGGCAGCGATAGCATCCTTCACCTGCATGCCGTTGAGGAAACCCGAGTTCATCATGACTCCCTCCTTGGCATCGAACGACTGCTCACTGACATCGGCACCCTCGATAAGAGGTATTATTGGCAGGTTGAAATGACGTGCGAAAGCATAGTCACGGCTGTCATGCGCAGGCACCGCCATTATAGCACCTGTACCATATCCGGCAAGCACATAATCACTTATGTAGATTGGGATCTCCTTTTCTGTAAGCGGATTGATGGCATAGGAACCTGTAAAGACACCGGTCACCTTGCGGTCAGCTATGCGCTCACGCTCAGTGCGGCGGCGAACCCATGCGAGGTATTCATCGACCTCCTGCCTGTGGTCTTCGGTAACCACATGACTGACATACTCCGACTCAGGTGCAAGTACCATGAATGTGACACCGAACACAGTGTCGGCACGGGTAGTGAAAATAGTGAACTCCAAGTCTTTGCCTGCCACCTTGAACTGCATCTCGGCACCTTCGCTCCTGCCTATCCAGTTGCGCTGTGTATCCTTTATCGACTCTGACCAGTCGATTCGGTCAAGCCCTTCCAACAGACGCTGTGCATAGGCACTGACACGGAGACTCCACTGACGCATGACACGCTGCTCAACAGGGTGACCTCCGCGCACTGAGAGACCCTCGCTGACCTCGTCGTTGGCAAGCACAGTGCCAAGAGCCGGGCACCAGTTGACTTTGGTGTCAGCCAGATAGGCAAGACGGTAGTTCATAAGCACCTGCTGCTGCTCATGTTCTGACATGTTGTTCCATTCGGCAGCAGAGAAAGAGAGTTCTTCCGACTGAGCAACATCAAGGTCTGCACTACCCTTCTCAGAGAAATGTCTGATCAGGTCAGTTATGGGCTGAGCCTTCTGAGAGGTGTTGCAATAGAAGGAGTTGAACATCTTCCGGAATGCCCACTGCGTCCACTTATAGTAGTCTGGGTCGCAGGTGCGCACCTCGCGGTCCCAGTCGTAGCAGAAACCTATCTTGCCGAGTTGCTCTTTGTAGCGGGCAATGTTCTTTTCGGTAGTCACCTCAGGATGCTGCCCGGTCTGAATGGCATACTGTTCTGCAGGCAGACCGTAAGCATCGAAGCCCATCGGATGCAACACGTTGTAACCACAGAGACGCATGTAGCGGCTGTATATGTCGGTAGCGATATAGCCAAGCGGATGTCCGACATGCAAACCTGCGCCCGAGGGGTAAGGGAACATGTCAAGCACATAATATTTAGGCTTGTCGCTCTTGTTGTCAACCTTGTACAATCCACTGTCACGCCACTGCTTCTGCCAGCGCTGCTCTATCTCTCTGAAATCGTATTCCATGATGTCTGTTTTATGTGTTTTTACAGCGTGCAAAGGTAGTGATTTTTCATAAACATTACAAACCTTTCTTACATATTGCGTCAATTTATACACTTGCATTATGAAATAAATTTGTATCTTTGCAACGTGAATAATATGTATAATCCAAAATAAACAATCCAACACCATGAAAGCATTTATGGACCAGAATTTCCTGCTGCAGACAGAGACATCGCAGGAACTGTATCACGAACATGCGGCGAAGATGCCGATTATAGATTACCACTGCCATTTGATTCCGCAGATGGTGGCAGAGAACAAACGCTTTGAGTCAATAGCACAGATATGGCTTATGGGCGACCACTACAAATGGCGCGCCATGCGCAGTAACGGGGTTGACGAGCGTTACTGCACCGGCAAGGACACTACCGACTGGGAGAAATTCGAAAAGTGGGCTGAGACAGTACCCTACACTTTCCGCAACCCTCTGTATCATTGGACTCACCTCGAACTCAAGACCGCTTTCGGCATAGAGAAACGCCTGAACCCTGAGACAGCGCGCGAGATATATGACCGCTGCAACGACCTCATCAAGAACGACCCGAAGTTCTGTCCGCGCGGACTGATGAAGCACTACAACGTAGAGATTGTCTGCACCACCGATGACCCCGCCGATTCGCTTGAATGGCACAAAATGTTGTTAGAAGAGAGTCAAAAGAACAAAGAAGAAAGCGTGCGCATGCTCCCGACATGGCGTCCGGATGCAGGCATGAACATCGAAGCTGCCACATGGTCGGCATACATAGAGAAACTTAGTACCGTGAGCGGTGTAGCAATACGCACCTTCGCCGATTTGCATGATGCACTTCAGAAACGTCATGATTTCTTCGAAAGCATGGGTTGCCGCCTGAGCGACCATGGTATAGAAGAGTTCTACGACGAGCCATACACCGGCCACGAGATAGACGATATACTCGGCAAGGCACTTGCAGGCAAGGCACTGACTGCATACGAGATACGCCAGTACAAACACGCATACATGCACATGCAGGCCGAGATGGACTATGCTGCAGGTTGGACACAACAGTATCATTACGGAGCTATCCGCAACAACAACTCGAAGATGTTCGCCCAACTCGGTGCAGACACCGGTTTCGACTCTATAGGCGAGTTCACCACCGCCAAGGCGATGGCTCATTTCCTGGACGAGATGAACGGCGAAGGCAAACTGGCCAAGACCATTCTGTACAACCTCAACCCGTGTGCCAACGAAGTGATTGCCACCATGCTCGGCAATTTCCAGGACGGCTCGGTGCCAGGCAAGATACAGTTCGGTTCAGGCTGGTGGTTCCTTGACCAGAAAGACGGCATGGAAAAACAGATGATGGCACTCTCGAATCTCGGTTTGTTGAGCCGTTTCGTAGGCATGCTTACCGACAGCCGCTCGTTCCTAAGTTATCCGCGCCACGAGTATTTCCGCCGCACACTCTGCAACGTACTTGGCAACGACATCGAAGCAGGTATGATTCCTTATACAGGCTACGAGAAAGCGCGCGTTCAACAGATGGTAGAGGACATCTGCTACAACAACGCCAAGAACTACTTCAAATTCTGAAGCACAGCATCAAATTGTCTGCCGTTCCACACAGAGCGGCAGACGAATGTTGGTCAATAAAGATTTGCAATATAAGAGAAGAACTCATCTGCGCTATGCGCGGGAGGGTTCTTTTCTTTCATTGATACGGCTGCAAGAGTGAATGTGCAGTAATAGTTGAAACTGTCTGAGTCAATATGCTCGAGAATGAGAGAAACCAATGTCTGACGGACATCATATATCACTTCACCCGCATATCTTTCAGGGACCGCAACCATGATGCCGAGCGTTTCTTTGGCATATTTGACAGTGTCATTAACAGGCCAGTCTGTGCCCCATGAAGCAAGGACAGTTGATAGTTGACAGTTGATAGTTGATATTTCTCCATTGCCTATTTTTTGCACTCCTGTAACGAGTGAGGACAGCGTATCGGATGCAAAAACCTCACACTGCATATCCCGATGTCCGGCACGTATTGTATAACGCGTAAGTAGGTTGACCGTCTTCTCCTCAATCTGCAGACCTTTCACCTCCACTTCAGCAACAGCACAATCGGCAGTACATGAAACGATACGCTGAGTTCTGCTCACGAACCTGTCCATATTGACAAGTTTCTGCATCTCTGCGCTCCATGGGCGGACAGAACCTACACCAATGGTATTCCCCACCTTAAGCACATCATCGCCAAATCCACGTGCCAGTTGTTCGTCATCAGGATACCACAAACTCTCAGCCAACTCAAGTTGCGGCGTACGTTTGGCATAGACATCCACAGTCTGACGCTTGTCGAAATATATGCGGTATGCCATAACCTCGCTCTCAAGAGCCACACCATGATGATGCATCTTGTGAAAGCTGTCTTCTCCCGGATAAAAGGTCTGCTCAGTTACTGGCCGTATGCCATAAGTCTTGCCCTCGGCATTACATACGACAACCCCCTCTTCACAAAGGGGGGCTTTCACAAACATCTGCACATTGACACGTTGTCTGCTACATGAGCAACAGACAACGATTGTCAAAAAGAATAAAGTTGCGGGTTTCAATATATCAATGTATTTCTTCTCCGTTGATTATCACATTTTCAATAGTGACATTCTCGGTCTTGTTGAATACAGCACCTTCCTCTGCAATCATATTGATGTTTTTCAGGCAGACATTCCGAATAGGCATTTCCGGCAAACCGTTGAAATAGACAGCACGTTTTGCTCCACTGCAGATTACGTTCTCAATGCTGATATTGCGGAACTGAGGAGTTGTTTCATCAACAAGTGGTACTGCGGCAGCCATACGTGCAGCAATCTCTTCGGCAGTCTCCTCTCCTGCGCCCTTGCCACCATAATAAAGGTCGAAGAGCAGAGCGTCATTAGGAATGGCATTCATGCATATATTGTCAATGAAGATATTCTCCACTATACCGCCTCTGCCGCGGGTTGACTTGAAACGCAAGCCCACATCGGTGCCGAGGAACATGCAGTTCTTCACCCACACATTCTTCACACCGCCTGACATTTCGCTTCCAACAACGAAACCTCCGTGTCCGTGATATACCTTGCAGCCGTCAACGACAATATTCTCATCTGCTACGCCACGCCGTCTGCCGTCTTCGTTCTTGCCCGACTTCATGCAAATGGCGTCATCACCCACGTCGAAAGAGCAGTCGGCAATGACGACATTTCTGCAAGACTCCACATCTACACCATCGCCATTCTGCGAATACCACGGGTTACGCACAGTAAGGCGGCTCAGAACCAGATTCTCGCACATAAGCGGATGCAGATTCCACGCAGGCGAATTCTCAAAGCAGACACCCTCGAGGAGTACATTCCTGCAATTGACAAAACTCAACATCACAGGACGAAGGAAAGAACGGATTGCCTCCCACTCTTCGTCAGACTGTAGACCGACAGGCACATTTTGGTCAACGCAGAGCGACTTGCCATAGAGCGCTGCCGAGTCGGGATACCACTCCTTACCGTCAGGTGTGACAACACCTCCGCTCTCCGCTTTCTTCTTCCACTGAGAAGCGGTAAGTTTAGCCTTCTTCACAGCACGCCATGCATCACCTGAACCATTGAAAGTACCCTTGCCGCAGATAGCAATATTCTCAGCGTTCAGAGCCGAAATCGGCGACTGGCAACGGCGCGTATCCAGTCCTTCGAAAGAAGTCTCCAATATAGGGTAAAGAGAAAAATCAGGAGAGAATATGACAAGAGCATTTTGCTCTGCATAAAGACGGACATTGGACTTCAGCACTATAGGACCAGTCAGATAGACGCCATCAGGAATAAGCACCGTGCCGCCACCTGCAGCCGAAGCCTCATCGATAGCCTTCTGGAAGACCTCTGTGAGGAGAACTGTGCCATTGTTGACAGCGCCATAGTCCATAACGTCAAACACCTTGTCTGGAATCCGAGGCATACTAACCTTCATGTCAAAGGGTGCACCAGCAAGCACCTTGTGCAAGTCTGCATCGGTTGTCTGCTGCCACTTGCTACCACTACCGCATGACACTAACAAGAGTGCCGAAAACAAAGAGAGGAATATCTTTTTCATAAACATACAATTTGATGTTGCAAAGATATTCCTTTCTATTGTATCATGCGTCTATTTATTGTCAATTTAATGGCACTTTTTGCCAAAAGACTTCAGGAGGATATTTAATGTCAACCAAGTACAAGCCGTCAGCGGGAGCAGACTGCCCTGCGGCAGTGCGATGATGCTTGGAAATTACCTCACCAAACTGCTCAACGGTCATTCTGTGTCTGCCTATTTCAAAGAGCGTACCCACCACTGCACGCACCATGTTTCTAAGGAAACGGTCGGCAGTAATAGTGAACACCGCCCCGCGCTCATCGACAGTCCATTCAGCACGACTAACTTTGCAAATGGTAGTTTTAACATCGGTATGCAGTTTGCAGAACGAAGCAAAGTCCTCGGTGTGAGTGAGTATCTCAGCCGCCTCGTTCATAAGACTGAAATCCAAATTGGAAGGTATCTGCGTGACAAGAGCGTGCCTGAAAGGGTCTTTCGAAAAGACACAACGGTACTCATAAGTGCGCTCAACGGCATCAAAACGCGCATGGGCGGAGTCTTGCACACGACGGATATCTTTTACTGCAATATCTTTAGGTAGAAAATTATTCAGTCTGCCAATGAGATTCGTCTCGCTCAAGATCTGTTTCTGCGTATCGAAATGTGCCACCATAAGGCATGCATGCACACCTGCGTCAGTCCTGCCTGCCGCCGTAAGCATGACATCCTCCTGCATCAATACAGACATCGCCTCCTCAATCACCTGCTGAACAGACACGCCGTTAGGCTGACGTTGCCAGCCATGATAATTGATACCGCAATATGAGAAATAAAGGAAATAACGCAAGACAATTAACAGTTGATAGTTATCAATTGATATTAGCCGGCATGCCCGTGAAGTTTTCTGCGTACCATATTCTTGATATCAGGTGAAATGTTCCACAACCAGGCAACAATCAGGAAAGAACCTATCAGCACAACACTCCTCAAAGCAGATGAAAGCCAGATATTCATATCAGGCAGGAAACGAGACATCAGTTCATTAAGCGTAAAAACAAGAGCACCTGCAACAAGCGTCTTCAGATGTGACAAAGACAATGGCGATGTGTGCAGAAACACCTTTATCACCACCAGCACGCAAATAAAAAACAGCACATACGACAAGCAGTTGGCGAGAGCGGCACCAGTAATGCCACAAACAGGTATTAGCAGTTGATTGAGCAGAATGGTGCTAAACGTAAGCAATACAGAGCAAATGAGGGAATAGTAATAATAGCGGGAGTAGTTGATTGCCAACAGACCTATTGAAAACGAAGAAAGCAGCAACTGGCTGACAGACAGAAGAAGTACAGTGCTCCGAGCAGTGCTATATACACCTCCGTTAGGGAGTATATGGAATATCAAGTCGATATTTATCCATATTGCAAGCAATATCAGGCTGCCTATGAGAAAGAGATTGGATGACACCTGCTTGAGCAGCACAGCGCGATGCTGACGGTCATCTTCCTTGAAGGTCTGTGACAACTCAGGCGAAGCAATAGCATTGAGCGAGCGTGACGGTATGCATACCAGTGCCGCCATATTGACCGCTATGGCAAAAATACCGTTATAGTCGAGTCCCATCTTCGCTGACACAAAGAAACCGCTAATCAGCGGTGCAAACACCGATGCCAAAGCAGACAGGATGAGGAAGCAAGTGTAAAGCAGATATTTTCTCACCAAACCAGCGTTATCACGAAGGAAGAGCATGTCAGGAGTCAGCGACACTCTGCCGGTAGAAAACAGGTAAATCAAGTTAAGCAAGGCCGCTACTGCATATATACAACATAGCGACATGACGAAGCCGTCAAGCGTCAATACACGGAATGCATACAGCAAGTATAACAGCAGCAGCAACACACGGACGAGCACCTCCCTTACAGCACGAGGAAAGACTATGCGCATACGCACATTGACATTTGTCTCGAACACCGTCTGATAGAGCATGAAGAATGCCAGTGGCAGAACATAATAGAAGTAGTTGACAAACAGTGCCGACTTCTCCTCAAACATAGCCGTAATCTGTCCTCTGAGAAGAAAGAAGCAGCAGGCAACAACAAGGAAACCGACAAAAGGCACGACAACAGTCCAGAAAAAGAAACCGTGGTCACGCCTGTCATCTGTCTTGAAATACGGGTAGAAACGTACTATGGACGATGTTGTGCCCAATTGCGCCAAGCCTATAAACAGAGTGCCTGCATCAACCAGCACACGGGTGAGACCTATCTCTTCGGCTGTAAGAAAACGCGTCATCACGCAGAAAGTGGTGACAACGCTTATTGCCGCGCCAAGATAGGTGACTATCGTGCCACGAATACTCTGTTTGGCTATTACTCCCATAATTACAGTTATCGTTGGCAGCAGGCGACGCCATACTGCCAACGATATGTATTATCTTTTTATTTTACAATGTCAAGCAGTTCAACCTCGAAGATGAGTGTTGAATACGGAGGTATGCTTCCTGCAGCATGACTGCCGTAACCGAGTTGTTGAGGTATGTAGAATTTATACTTACTGCCTACAGGCATCAGTTGAAGACCTTCAGTCCAACCTGCTATGACTCCATTTAGACTGAATTCAATAGGCTCACCGCGCTCAACTGAACTATCGAATACAGTGCCGTCAATCAAAGTGCCATGATAATGCACCTTAACCTTGTCGGTAGCCTGAGGTTTCTTGCCCTTGCCAGCCTTCAGCACCTCATACTGGAGACCCGACTCTGTGGTAGTAACTTCAGGACGCAGTTTGTTCTCCTCAAGGAAACGCTCGTTCTCGGCCTTGTTGTCACCGTATTTGATTCTGTCGATACTGCTATTTACATATTCGCCCGCAGCCTCATCAGTCATCATCTCCTGATAGCCAAGCAAGCCGTTGGTGAAGCCCTGTTGGATTAATAAAAATTCGCTCTCAATCTGGGGTATTCCAAGCAAACCTTCCGACTCTTGATCTTTGATAGTCTTTCCTATCTGCTGAGCCATTTGTATGAGTTGCGGATTGGCGATATCGCTCTTCAAACCTTTGTTGATAGCGTCAACAAGAACCTTGAAGTCGTTGCCTGTAGAATCCTGCTGGAGAACGCTTCTGCTGATGTCAGCACCGTTCATCAAACCAAAAATGTAGTTGATACTGTCAAGTTCGCTGTTGAGTTTTACAGATTTCACCTTCTTGCCGCATTTTGCGCGTACAGGCTTTTCCGCCACTATTGAATCGTTAACCATAGCGGCACGGGCGGTAGTGTATTTGGTCTGGAACCAGTCTCTTGCTTCGTCTGCTTTCATAACGGCAGTGTCGCCTTTGATGCCGTTCACAAGACCTTGGAAGAAGAGTTTCTCGTTGAGAGTCCACTGTTTGTTGCCTGCCACACCACTCTTTTCAAGATTCTTCACGAAGCCGCCTATGCTCTTGCCGGTCATTTCCACTTGTGACTCTTCTTTAACCTTGCCTTCATAGGCATTGGTCAGAGCCTGCATAAACTGGTCGACTGTCTTCTTTGACGAATCGCCACGCATGTAATACATCTTGATTTGTGAACCGTTAATCTGACCGAGAGCATAATTGATACTGTCGGTCTCACTGAGGAGTACGATTTTCTTTGCGTCATAACTGTTGCCGCAAGACACCATTGCCACTGTGGCGATAAGTGTCAGTAAAGTAAGTTTTCTCATTTTATATAAGTGATTATTATTTAGTTGTCAAATTTTATGTTTACTCTATACCGAGCAGTTCCACCGTAAATATCAATGTGGAGTAAGGAGGAATCTGAGAACCGGCGCCACGTTCACCATAACCAAGAAAATAGGGTATGTAGAACTTGTACTTGCTGCCTATTGACATAAGTTGCAAACCTTCTGTCCAACCTTTGATTACCTGATTCAGGGCAAAGGTTATGGACTCTCCACGCTTATAACTGCTGTCAAATACCGTACCATCGATGAGTGTTCCCTCATAATGTACACGCACCGTGTCGGTAGCTTTGGGCTTCTGACCAATGGCAGCCTCCAGAATTTCATACTGCAAGCCGCTTTCAGTAGTCTTAACTCCCGCACGCTTCTTGTTCTCGGCAAGGAACTTCTCGCCACGCTCTTTCTCAACTTTCTTAACCTCCTTCTCAAGTTCAGAGAAGAAACGGTTGAGTATCTGTTGAGCCTCCTGATAGGTTATCTTAGGCTGATTTGCCTCAAGCACATCCTTTACGCCTATTGACAAGTCCTGATAATTAAGTTCGCGGACACCGCTCCCAAGCAGGTTCTGTCCCAGACTGAGGCCTAAAGCATAACTGATTTTATCCATTGTAACAACTTTTAATATTGATTACATATAGTTTTTGAATTTCCACGTAAACTCTTCCAAATTAACTTGCAAAATTAGTTCTTTTTTCTCAAACCTGCAAACAGAACATGGAAATCTTCATAGAAAAGAGCACAACATATTGCACAGTTCACACATTATATATATTTTTGCACAACAAACAACAAATGAATTAAAACATGAAGACACGTATTATCATCATTATGTTTGCAGTCGCTTTAGCAGCATGCACATCGAAGAAAGACAAGTTCATGAACGAATATAAGACCTTTGCCACTGATTTTCTCGAGGAATACGATGACTATACCGACACAGACTGGGATGCAGCCGAAATGCGATATAAAGAGCTTCGGGAGCAGTACGCTGACTACATGACAGAACTCACACAGACCGAGCGAAGACAGATTGATGAATGGAACAACAAAATCAATGCAGCATTTATTGAAGAGAAAGCCGAGGATGCAGCCTCTTCGCTGCAAAATGTTTTAAAAGAAGCAATAGGCACACTGAAAGAATTTCTACAATAGACTTTTTTCAAAAAAAATGCATGCAGGTATTGTGAGTATTGAAACTTTGCAGTATCTTTGCACCCGCATTTGAGTTAAGGGTATTTATTTGAATATTGTCCTGCACACAGATGCAACACCAAATGGTGCGGTAGTTCAGCTGGTTAGAATGCCGGCCTGTCACGCCGGAGGTCGCGAGTTCGAGTCTCGTCCGCACCGCAGAGGTTGAAAATCAACAAGTTACGCTTGAGACGCGTTGAAATCGACCCAAAATCTGCCCAAATGACTTTCACAGATGTG
>CAJOIR010000010.1 GCA_905234685.1 Paludibacteraceae bacterium | reverse complement strand
GGCAAACAGGGTGAGCATCTGCGTTTAGACGTGACAGACAAGACAGGTACGATGCAGGGCATTGCCTTCGGCAAAGGTGGTTTTGCAGAGCCTATACTTCAGGGGCAAAACGTGGATATATGCTACGAGTTGCAGCAAAACACCTTCAACGGTCAGACATCGCTGCAGATGATGGTGCAAGAGATGAAAGTAGTTGACAATTAACAGTTGACATTATGAGTGAGAGAGAAAAAATAAAATCTGTATTGCTGATTTTCACCGGTGGCACTATATCGATGACGCAAGACAAAGATACAGGTGCGTTGCGCCCAGCCGACATGAAGCAGTTTCAGGAGTACATGCCAGAGTTGTTTCACAGTGGCATACGCGTTGACATGCTGCCTTTCGACCCTCTTATCGACTCATCAGACATGAATCCGCCTATCTGGAGCAAACTGGCAAACCTGATATATGACAACTACGAGCGTTATGACGGTTTTGTCATCACGCACGGCACAGACACTATGGCATATACAGCTTCTGCGTTGAGTTTCATGCTTGAAAATCTGGGCAAACCCGTGATACTGACAGGCAGTCAACTGCCGATAGGTGTACTTCGCAGTGACGCCAAAGAGAATCTGCTGACAGCGATAGAGATAGCCGCCGAGCAGGACGAAGAAGGCAACGCCGTAGTACCAGAGGTGTGTATCTTCTTCGAGGCGCGTCTTTACAGAGGCAACCGTTGCACAAAGAAGAACTCGGAGCATTTCGCCGCTTTCAAGTCGTACAACTACGAACCTCTTGCTATAGCAGGAGTACATATACACTATTTTCCGCATCTCGTCAACTATCCAGACACAAAGAAGCCTCTGCGTCTTAGGACGAAGATAGACCAGAACGTGGCTATACTGAAACTATTCCCTGGTATATCGGAGAAGACTGTGAAGGCGATATTGGGCATAGAGGGTCTGCGTGCAGTGGTGATAGAGACCTACGGAGCGGGCAACGCGCCAAGCGACGCATGGTTGTGCGAGGCACTTAAGACGGCTGCGGAGAAAGATATAATAATAGTGAATAAGACTCAATGTGTGAGCGGCAGCGTGGAAATGGGCAGATACGAGACTTCGCTCAACCTCGTGGAGGCGGGCGTGATAGGCGGTAATGACATAACGACAGAGGCGCTGATAACGAAAATGATGTATCTGCTCGGCGAGAACGGTGATGACACTCAGACAGTGCGCAGACTGCTACAGACAAACCTGTGCGGCGAAATGACTGTTGAGGTTAGTTAATGCATAATTGAAAGACAAAATATATTATAAAACCATGAAAGTAGAAGAACTTCAACCACAAGGCGTATGGAAAAATTTCCATTCCCTTACACAGATTCCCCGTCCTTCGGGCAAAAAGGAGAAGATAAGCCGTTTCCTTGTATCATACGGCAAGTCGCTCGGACTGGAGAGCATACAGGACGAGATAGGCAACGTGATAATCCGCAAGCCTGCATCAGCAGGTATGGAGAACCACCCTGGAGTGATTCTTCAAGGTCATATGGATATGGTGCCTCAAAAGAATTCAGACACTGAGTTCGATTTCGAGAAAGACCCCATACGTGCTTACGTTGACGGCGAATGGGTGACAGCAGAAGGCACTACTCTGGGTGCAGACAACGGTATTGGTGTAGCCACAGCAATGGCCATACTTGCAGACAAGAGTGTAGTTCACCCGCCTTTGGAGGCTTTCTTCACTGTTGATGAGGAAACCGGCATGTATGGTGCATTCGACCTGAAGGGTGGTGTGCTTCAAGGCAAAACGCTGCTTAACCTTGACTCGGAGCAGGAGGGTGAACTGTATGTAGGTTGCGCAGGCGGAGTGGATGCAGTTGCCACTTTCGACTGCTTTATGCAACCTGCGGAAGAGGGTGATGCGGCATTGAAGATAGTGCTCAAAGGTTTGAAGGGCGGTCACTCCGGTTGCGACATCAACCTGCAGCGCGCCAATGCCAATAAGTTGATGTTTCGTTTCCTGAAAGAGGCGGTGTCAGAATATGAAGCACGCTTAGCCTGGGTTGAAGGTGGTAGTTTGAGAAACTCCATTCCTCGCGAAGCAATGGCAATAATCTCTGTGCCGGCAGAGGGAGTAGAAGACCTTAAGCAACTGGTGATGGACTATGAAGATTTGTTCATACGCGAGTTTGACGATGTGGAGGACAACATACAGTTCACTGCCGAAGAGACCGCAATGCCTGATGGTTTGCTGCCAGAAGAGATTCAAGACAGCCTTATACATGCCATCACAGCCTGCCCTGACGGAGTGAGGAGGATGATACCTGAAATGCCCGATGTAGTGGAGACAAGCAACAACCTCGCTATGGTACAGACATTACCTGCCAATAACGAGCAAGATCGTGTACGTATAGAGATTTGCTGTCTGACACGCAGTTCAGTAGAAAGTAGGAAAGAAGAACTTGAGGAGATGATAGAGAGTGTGTTCGCACTGGCAGGCGCCAAGGTGGAATTTTCTGGAAGTTATCCGGGTTGGAAACCGAATCTAAACTCGAATATACTCGGTTTGATGCAGCAGACATACCGAGAGGAGTTCGGCGAAGAGGCGCGAATCATCACTATTCACGCAGGTCTGGAGTGTGGCATTATAGGCAGAAACTACCCGGGAATGGATATGATAAGTTTCGGACCAACAATAAAACACCCACATTCTCCGGAAGAAAAAGTGAATATAGCATCGGTTGAGCGCTTCTACAATTTACTGATTGCCACACTTAAGAAACTTTAAGTCTGAGTCATATATTTACGTGTGAAAATATAAGCTGAAAAAAAGTTAAAAGGGTTGCAAGTTCCAGCAAAAAGATATATCTTTGCGCTCCTTAAAAACAAGGAGGCAACAGTTGTGTTGCGACCATAGAAAAACAACAATAACAAACAGTAAATCTAATGATGAAAAAAAAGCAAGCCACTATTCTTCTTTGTGAAGATGATGTGAATTACGGAATGCTGCTTTGTGACTATTTCAAACAGAAAGGCTACAAAGTGGACTATGCCCAAGACGGCGAAGAAGGCTGGCAGAAATTCAATGCAAAGAGTTATGATTTCTGCGTGTTGGATGTGATGATGCCAGTTAGAACAGGTTTCGAACTATGCAAGGCGATACGTATGACAGGGTCGCTGGTCCCCGTGATTTTCCTCACAGCACGCACCGCTATAGAAGACGTGCTTGAAGGTTACCACTGCGGCGCAGATGACTACGTGCTCAAACCATGCTCAATGGATGTTCTCATGTGCAAGATGGAAAGCATTCTGTCGCGTTATCACTATCAACGTAGCGAATGCCCCTACGATGTTGGAACGATGTACTACGATTCCGTGAAACAGGAGATTGAGGTCAACGGAGACCTGATACATCTCTCATCCAAAGAAAACGACCTCTTGCTCATCCTCGCACAAAATGCCAACCGTCTGGTTGAACGAAAAGTGATTCTCACATCGGTATGGCATAACGACAATTACTTCGCAAGCCGCTCGCTGAGCGTATATATCAATCGCTTGAGAAAAGTGCTGAGTACTGATGATGAAGTAAGAATACTTAATGTTCACGGCAAAGGTTACAAACTGCTCTTGCCTGAGAAGAAAAACTGAAGGGCGTAACACCATGCCCTGAGGCACAGTTGCTAAAACTATTGGCTTATGCAAATCTACAACACTCTCACCCGCTCGAAACAGGAGTTCATACCACTCAATGCTCCGCACGTTGGTCTGTATGTATGCGGTCCTACTGTATATGGTGATGCGCATCTAGGTCATGCAAGACCCGCTATTACCTTTGATCTGCTCTATCGTTACCTTACGCACCTCGGATACAAGGTGCGCTATGTGCGCAACATCACTGACGTAGGGCATTTGGAGCATGATGCTGACGAGGGTGAGGACAAGATAGCTAAGAAAGCGCGTTTGGAGCAACTGGAGCCTATGGAGGTGGTGCAGTACTACACCAACCGCTATCAACATGATATGGAGGCGCTGAATGTGTTGCCACCATCCATTGAACCTCATGCGTCAGGACATATAATAGAGCAGATTGCCTTTGTGCAGAAGATTCTGGACGCAGGTTATGCATACGTGTCGGAGGGTAGTGTGTATTTTGATGTAGAGAAGTATGCCAAAGACTATCATTATGGCAAACTGTCGGGGAGGAACATTGATGAATTGTATGCGGAAACAAGAGAACTTGACGGTCAACAGGAAAAACGTCACAGTTATGACTTCGCCCTCTGGAAGAAGGCTTCGCCAGAACATATAATGCATTGGCCTTCACCTTGGTCGGAGGGATTTCCTGGTTGGCATCTTGAGTGCTCAACGATGAGTACCAAGTACTTGGGCGAACAGTTCGATATTCACGGCGGAGGTATGGATCTCATGTTTCCACACCACGAGGCTGAGATAGCGCAGAGTTGTGCTGCTCTCGGGCATGACACGGTACGCTATTGGATGCACAACAACATGATAACTATCGCAGGAAAGAAGATGGGTAAGTCCTATGGCAACTTCATTACTCTTGAGCAGTTCTTCACGGGTAAGCACCCACTACTCACCAAGCCGTTCTCGCCGATGACGATACGCTTCTTCATTCTCATGGCACATTACCGCTCTACGGTGGACTTCTCATCGGAAGCGCTAGAAGCAGCAGAGAAAGGACTGGAACGCCTGACTGAGACATACGCAAGACTTCAGAAACTCATCCCTGCAAAAGATAGTACAGTGGATGTACATGGACTTCGTGAACGATGCGAAGAAGCAATGGCTGATGACCTGAACTCACCGATAGTCATCTCACACCTCTTTGATTCGGCACGTGCAGTCAACACCGTCTTTGACGGCAAGGGGACTATCTCTCAAGAAGACCTTGAGGAGTTGAAGGCGGTATGGCAGTTGTTTGTGGTGGGCATTCTCGGACTCAGGATCTCAGACACAGGAGGAGTTGAAAGCGGGTTGGACGCATACAAAGGCGCTGTTGACATGCTGCTTGAGATGCGCCTTGAGGCTAAAAGACTGAAAGACTGGACTACCTCTGACCGCATCCGCAACAGGCTTACAGAACTCGGATTCACCGTGAAGGATACCAAGGACGGCTTCGAATGGAGTCTATGACAGGTTTCTTCACTTTTTATTTGCACAGTTTAAAAACTTGGTGTACCTTTGCAGCCGCTTTTGGATAAACAGCATTGTAATTCAAGAAAGCAACTCGCTTCAACGCGAAGACATAGCGACGGGATGTGGCGCAGTCCGGTAGCGCAACGGTCTGGGGGACCGGAGGTCGCAAGTTCAAATCTTGTCATCCCGACATCGTCTTAATAACAACCATCTGATTCCAAGATGGTTGTTTTATTTCTTGCTCTGTATCTATTTCTGTGAAAAGGTTAAAAGATTCAAAGTGTTGTAAATAATTATGTGTAAATCTTTAATTTTGTCGTTTGTAAAAATTGTTGTAACTTTGCATGCGGAATTGGCAGAATATATTATTTAATAGCGTACGTCATGTGGCGTTGACGTTTGCTCATATGGATTGATTGTTTTTACTCAAACTCTATTATGGATTATATATATTCTCTTTTCTTCGAACCGGGCATCACTCAGTCTTTGATGATTTTGGTACTGACTGTTGCTATAGGTCTTTTCCTGGCGGACAAACTCAAAATCAAGAAATTCTCTTTGGGCGTTACGTGGATATTGTTCTGCGGTATCATATTCTCGCATTTCGGATTACAAATTGATCCTGATGTTGAGCATTTTGTCAAAGATTTTGGACTTATACTTTTCGTCTATTCCATTGGTCTACAGGTCGGTCCGTCGTTCTTCTCATCCTTTGGCAAGGCAGGCTTAAGATTGAACGGATTTGCTGCCGCTATTGTGTTGCTCGCATGTGGCATCACCTGGCTTATTGCGCATTTCACAGGTGAAGATATGGCAACCATGATAGGCGTTATGTCGGGTGCAGTTACCAATACTCCTTCTCTTGGTGCTGCGGAACAGGCATATGCAGATGCTTTTCAGCAAGCTAATCCAACCATCGCTACCGGATATGCAGTAGCCTATCCACTCGGTGTCTTAGGCATTATCTTCAGCATGTTGCTACTGAAATGGGTGTTTCGGATTAACATTAGCCACGAACTGAACAGTATCAAGAAAAGTCGTGGTCAGCAGCAAGAACCTGTTCTCATAGACATTATAATTACCAATCCGCAAATAGCAGGTATTACTGTACGCGAGTTACACCATATGATACTTATATCTATGGTTATTTCTCGCATAATTCATCAGGATGGAACGGAGACTGTGCCTCAAGCATCAACAGAAATTAACAAAGGAGACACATTGCGCATACTTGCCGACAGGAAACATCTTGACATGCTTTCTCTTCTCGGAGAAATAAGAGAAAGGAATAAAGTAGAGAAAAGCGACGGAGAAACACTTATCTCACGACGAATAGTCGTTACCAAAAGCGAATGGAATGGGAAACAGATAAGGCGTCTCGGTATCAACGACAGATTCCATGTCACAATCACTCGAGTCAATCGCGCAGGTATTGACCTCATCGCTACCTCTGATCTGCATCTACAACTTGGCGACAGAATAATGGTAGTCGGCAGCAAAGAGGATGTGGGAAAAGTAGCTGAAATCTTCGGCAACGAACTGAAACGTCTTGACATGCCAAATCTCTTACCGGTCTTTTTCGGTATTGTGCTTGGTATTATTGTTGGTACTCTTCCTTTTTCTATAGGACTCTCGCAACCCTTCAAACTCGGACTTGCTGGTGGATCACTTATTGTTGCTATATTGATAGGTAGATTTGGACCATACTATCACATGGTCACATTTTCCACTACAAGTGCCAATATGATGATACGCGAGATAGGTATCTCGCTCTTCCTTGCAGCTGTAGGACTTGGCGCAGGCGGAAGCTTCGTCTCAACTATAGCGACAGGTGGCTGGATATGGATTATCTACGGCGTTATAATAACACTGCTTCCTCTGCTTATCACTGGATTTTGTGCACGTAAATGGGGGAAACTGAACTATTTTACGCTTATGGGCCTAATGGCAGGTTCTACTACTGACCCCCCAGCTCTTGCCTATGCCGTCAGCACTTCAGATGAAACAGATCAGGCTTCGGTAGCATATGCCACCGTTTATCCACTCACTATGTTTCTACGTGTCATGCTCGCACAAATCATGATTCTCACATTATGCTAATCCGGACACTGACAATAACATTCTCTTCCATTAAAATAATCAAAGATTATAATTTGTATATAACGTTTTTTCCCGTATCTTTGCAGGTGAAAACTATTGTCACTCTTTGAAAAAAGGGCGATAATATTGAGTCTCCCATACAAACCCTTGAAATCTCAATGACCAAACATTATGACTTTCTCATTATCGGTGGCGGAGTAGCCGGAATGAGTTTTGCACTCAAGGTGGCGCAATCAGGCCGCTACTCCATTGCACTCTGCTGCAAAACTTCTCTAGACGAAGCTAATACCGCAAAGGCGCAGGGTGGCATCGCCAGTGTTACTAATCTGCTTGTTGATGACTTTGAAAAACATATTCACGACACCATGGTTGCCGGCGATTGGATAAGCGACCCTGCTGCTGTCGAACAAGTTGTCCGCAACGCACCTGCTGCTATCAATGACCTACTGAAGTGGGGAGTCAACTTCGACCGCAAAGAAGATGGGAGTTTCGACCTGCACCGCGAAGGAGGACATTCCGAGTTCCGTATCCTACACCATGCCGACGACACCGGAGCAGAGATTCAGCGCGGACTCATGGAGGCAGTACGCTCTCATCCAGACATCGATGTGCTCGAAAACCATTTTGCTGTTGAGATAATCACTCAACACCACCTCGGAGTACGAGTAACACGACGTACTCCAGACATTGAGTGCTACGGAGCATATATCCTTAATCCTCAAACGCAGAAGATTGACACCTATCTAAGCAAGATAACCTTAATTGCAACAGGAGGAACGGGTGCTGTATATGCTACTACCACCAATCCCAACATCGCTACAGGCGACGGCATAGCTATGGTCTATCGCGCCAAAGGTGCGGTTAAAGACATGGAGTTTGTCCAATTTCATCCTACAGCTCTCTATCATCCGGGTGAGACTCACCCTGCATATCTCATCACTGAAGCAATGCGCGGATACGGAGGCATACTGCGACTTCCAAACGGGGAGGAGTTTATGCAGAAATACGACGAGCGCCTTTCACTCGCACCACGCGACATCGTCGCACGTGCCATTGACAACGAAATGAAGGTTAACGGTATAGATCACGTATGTCTTGATGTCACACACAAAGACCCTGAGGAAACGAAACATCATTTTCCCAACATTTACGCCAAGTGCATGTCTATAGGTATTGACATCACGAAAGACTATATTCCGGTTGCTCCCTGTGCGCACTATATGTGCGGAGGCATAAAGGTCAATCTTGATGCGCAGTCAAGCATCAACCGACTCTATGCTGTAGGAGAATGTAGTTGCACAGGACTTCATGGTGGCAACCGTCTGGCAAGCAACTCACTCATTGAAGCTGTTGTTTATGCCGATGCAGCAGCAAAACATGCTTTGTCGGTAGTGGATATTTATAATTTCAACGAACGTATCCCCGCATGGAATGATGAAGGCACAATGACCAACGAGGAGCAGGTGCTTATCAGTCAGGATATAAAAGAGGTGGGACAGATAATGTCAACATACGTAGGCATAGTGCGCAGCGACCTGCGTCTAAGACGTGCATGGGAGCGACTTGATTTGCTGTATGAGGAGACCGAGGACTTGTTCAAACGAGTGAAGGCGACACGCGACATATGCGAACTACGAAACATGATAAACGTCGGTTATCTCATCACGCGTCATGCACTTGAGCGAAAGGAAAGCCGTGGTCTGCATTACACTATCGACTATCCTAAAGACCCTTCGCTGAATACACAAGAAGTCTGGTAACCCATTTACATTTTAACCTATTAACCCATGATTAAACACATTGTATTCTTTCGTTTGGCAGACAAAGCCGAAGGAAAGTCCAAAATTGAGAATGCTCGTATAATAAAAGAAGGTCTCTTGAGCCTCGTCAATAAAGTACCTTGTCTTAAGCAGATAGAGGTCGGATTGAACATTCCGTATGCTCCAGCAACTGACTATGACATCGCTCTCACCTGTCTGTTTGACACTTGGGACGACCTCAATACCTATGCCATTCATCCCGAGCATTTGAAAGTGGCTGCTTATATCGGCAAATGCAAAACTTCACGTGCCGCTTGCGACTATGAGATATAATTTAATTTTATTATCGTTTTTCTGTTGTCTGCTGCTCAATGCACAGACTCTTGCTTTCCCAGAGGCTGAAGGTTTCGGTAGGTTCGCTTCTGGCGGCAGAGGAGGCAAGGTGGTGACAGTGACCACACTTGAAGATTATACTTCGTCAGAGGCACCAGTAGAAGGTTCTCTTCGATGGGCACTCGCACAATATGTCAGTCAGCAAGAGATTGACGGCAAGACGGTCACAGTGTATAAACCGCTGACTATAGTGTTCAATGTTGCAGGCAACCTGATTCTGAAAGAAGACCTTAAAGTGAAGCGCGACAACCTCACCATAGCAGGTCAGACAGCTCCGGGTGACGGCATCTGCATAACAGGTCACACCATGTTGTTTAACGGCGCCACAGGTGGCGAAATGTGGTATTTTGGGCCAAGACGCAAGAACGTCATCGTACGCTATCTGCGTTTCAGACCTACTATTCCTACCGACCAGAGCTATGTCACCTACGGCACTGATGTGGAGAACTACGAGAATGTAATTTTTGACCACTGCACCATGACATGGGCTAATGAGGAGTGTCTTGCTATATACGATACTAAGAATACCACTGTGCAGTGGTGCATCGCTGCCGAAGGGCTCTACAAAGCCAACCACAAGAAAGGAACTCGTTCATATTGCGGTGTGTGGGGAGGGCAATTTGCCTCATACCACCATAATCTCATAGCACATAACGATAGTCGCAACATACGCTTCAACGGCGCACGCGCTCATGATACTGTTGCTGTTGTGGACTTTCATAACAACGTGGTCTATAATTGGGGTACCAACAATTCAGGCTACGGTCTTGAGGTGGAGGTAAAAGTGCCTGATGTGACTCGTAATGAACTTAATATGGTCGGCAACTACTACAAACATGGTCCTGCTACAGGCTACAGCGGCGGCAAAGCGGCATCACCATCCAACAAGGTAAACCGCCTTGTGCGTATTGACCAGGATACCGCTTCATGGTATGCAGGCTATCGTTCGAAGCATTTTATCGAGGACAACTACCTGAGTAATTACCCCGAGATAACCGCCGACAACTGGTGGTGCGGTGTGCAATTCAACTATAGTGACATATCACTTATGAAACAGATTTTTCGTGCTGACGACTTCTCTCCCGAGGTGAGACTGTTGCTTGCAGGTAAACTGCAAACCTCAGAACAAGCTTTCGAGAATGTGCTTACATGTGTAGGTGCTTGTGCACCTCATCGCGACTGGCAGGATGCACGCCTTGTGGAGGAGGTTCGCAGCGGAACTGCATCAGGCAAAGGTAGCAAAAACAAAGACGGTATCATTGATGACCCACTGGCTGTCGGCGGTTGGCCTCTGCTACAAGGTGAACCTTATACCGACACTGACGAAGATGGTATTCCTGACGAATGGGAGATCGCACACGGTCTCAATAAAGAAGACGAAACAGATGGCTCGCTCATTACCGAAAGCGGCTACAGCAACCTCGAACTCTATATAAACAGCATTCCTCAGTCGTTTTCACCCATGCAGCAGATATCCGATGAAAAAATGAACACCGCATTGGAGTCTGTTCAAGCAGAGCGTGATGACGCACGCATGGTTATAAAACAAGGGCATATCATCCTCCAACTTGTTAATGGAGAAAGATATACCCTTACAGGTCAAATAGTACAATAATATTATTCCTCCCCCTCTACCGCCACAGCGATAGAGTTTGCTATCTGTGCCATCTCTGCAGCTTCAAGTTTGAGTTTCGGGTTGCTGAATAGCATGTCACTCTCTTTTTTGAGAGGGATAAGGTGAATATGAACATGGTTCACTTCCATTCCGAGCACAGCCATTCCTATACGCTTGCACGAAATCGCTTTCTTCATGCCTACTGCAACCTGTTTTGCGAACACTATCATCTCGCTCAACAAATCATCATCAAGGTCGAAGATGTAGTCTGCCTCAGGTTCGGGTAATTTTGGTATAACCAGTGTGTGACCTTTGGTCAATGGGTTGATGTCGAGAAAAGCATAGAACTTCTCGTTCTCGGCTACCTTGTATGATGGTATTTCACCGTTGATAATGCGTGTGAATATTGTCATAGTCTCAGAAGTTTATTTCAATAACTTCAAATTCCATTGTACCTGCAGGAACTGTCACTATTGCTATCTCACCAACCTTCTTGCCAAGCAGACCTTTGGCGATAGGAGTGCTTACTGACAGTTTGCCTTCCTTGAAGTTGGCTTCACCTTCGGTTACAAGTTGGTAGTTCATCACCTGACCGGTCTTCAAGTTCTTGATTTTTACTTTCGTAAGCACTTGCACTTCTTCGGTGTTGATGCGGCTCTCGTCAATGATACGCGCGTCCATTATCTTTTCCTTGAGCAAGGCTATCTTGCTTTCCAACTTGCCTTGTTCCTCTTTGGCGGCATCGTATTCAGCGTTCTCACTGAGGTCACCTTTGTCGCGAGCCTCCTGAATAGCCGCAATCACTCTCGGGCGCTCAACGCCTTCAAGATATACAAGTTCGTCTTTTAGTTTCTGCAGACCTTCTGCAGACATATAAATAACTGCCATAATATATAATGTTTTTGTTTTTGTCTTATTGAAGTTAATTGTATTTTCTGTTGATTATCTCTGCTGTGATTATGCTCCTTCGCAACTCGTTCTCATCTGTAAAGTCGGGTATCAGCTCCGAGATGTCATCTGTCTCTTCTTCTGTGTTCACTGTTGCTTGAACGTGTGTTACAGGCTGCGTGTGCGTCTTCAGTTCTTTCACTGATGCCTTGCCTTCCTCTTGAGGCATGTCGTCTTTGACAGAACCTGCTTTGTCTGATTTGCTGCTGTGACCTGTCATCGTGTTTTGCGTAGGTTGCGTACGATGGGTATTTGTTGCAACATGCTTCTTCAGGTTACGAATCACCACAACCATGAAGAATCCGAACACCGTCAGCGACATCGTTATTGCTATCACTGTATCCATAATCTTTTTTTCAGTAACTTAAAAACTACACGCTGCTTCCCAGCAACGTGTAGCCATTAAACCTAAACCTTAACTATGAAAATTTTATTTGTTTTCGCCTGCAAAGGTAATGCTTTTTATTTTATGAGCCAAATCTTTTTTGGAAAAAGATGTCTTTATGTCGGAAAATCATTTTTTCTCTGTGTGCCACATGATAATAATCGCAGATTATTTGTTTTTTCCGTATCTTTGCACTCGTATGGGTAAATATTTCTACATAGAGACCTACGGCTGTCAGATGAATGTCGCTGACTCAGAAGTAGTCGCTGCTGTTATGCAGACTACTGATTGGCTATTGACCGACACCATTGACAAAGCTGATATTATCATTCTCAATACATGTTCTATTCGTGACAATGCCGAGCAGAAAATCTTCTCCAGACTCCGCGAGATAAACAGCCGCAGGCTCAAAGGACGAAAGCCACACAAATCACCTGTTGTTGGCATCATCGGATGCATGGCAGAACGACTCGGGCAGCAACTGCTCAATGACTATGATGTTGACTTCGTTGCAGGCCCCGATGCCTATCTCGACATCCCTAACCTTATCCTACAGGCTCTTCAGGGCACCAAAGCACTAAACATCAACCTTAGCACCACCGAGACATACCGCGACATCATACCCTCAAGAATTGGGAAAAGCATTTCCGGATTCGTCAGTATCATGCGAGGATGTAATAACTTCTGCTCATACTGCATCGTACCTTATACAAGAGGCAGAGAGCGTAGCCGGGATCCCGAAAGCATTCTTCGCGAAGTGCATGACCTGCAACAGAAAGGATACAAAGAGGTCACTCTGCTCGGACAGAACGTCAACTCATATCAATTCAACGATGTCGCCTTCCCGCAACTGCTCGGCATTGTTGCTCAAGCTGTGCCTGACATGCGTATTCGATTCACTACCTCACACCCCAAAGATATGTCGGACCATACTCTCGAAATCATCGCCCAGCACGACAACTTATGCAAGTTCATACACCTGCCCGTACAGAGCGGTAGCAACAGGATACTACGGCTCATGAATCGCAAATATACGCGTGAGTGGTATCTGGAGCGCATCAATGCAATACGCACCATTCTGCCACAGGCCGCTATCGGTACCGACATCTTCTGCGGATTTCATTCCGAAACCGAAGAAGACCATCAACTCACACTGTCGCTTATGCGACAAGTGCACTTCGATACCGCCTTCATGTTCAAGTACTCCGAAAGACCCGGTACCTATGCTTCTAAACATCTCCCCGATGACATACCGGAAGATGTCAAAATTAGACGGCTTAACGAAATCATATCACTACAGCAACAACTCTCGCTCGAAAGTAACATGAACGAAATAGGGAAAAACGTTGAAGTTCTCGTCGAGGGATTCGCCAAACGAAGCAGGGAACAGATGGTAGGACGTACTTCACAATACAAAACCGTCGTCTTTCCACGTCAAGGACGACATATTGGAGAATTCGTCAACATCCGCATCACCGATGCTACACCCGCAACACTCATTGGCGAACCCGCAACAATACTGTAACACCTAATCACAACTACGCTTGTACCACATCACGTCGTTGCCTTCGTATTTCTATGCGAAGTCAATATTATTGTTATTATAAAGCCATTATATTCTGCTTTAGACAGAAAATGTTAAAAAATATTTGGAATGTTTAACAAATCTTTTTACCTTTGTGCGGTGATAGTTTAATTCTTATTGATTTCTTATGAAAGAAGATAACAGGAATGACGAATTATTGTCAAGGCGGCAATTCTTCCGTAGAGCAGCACGCGGTGTGTTGCCTGTCTTGGGTATCGCCGTGATGGGACCTACATTGTTTGAGGCTTGTTCGGCATTGAGTCATAACGATTGCAGAAACAGTTGCGAAGTGTCTTGTGAGGGTAGTTGCACAGGCAGTTGTTCAAAGAGTTGTGACAACTCGGCTTATGACGGTTGCGGGAATACGTGTGTAGGCAGTTGTTCTGCCAGTTGTACAGGTTCATGTTCCACTGGATGTCAGACTGGTTGCACAAGTTGTACAGGCGGATGTGGTGGGAGTTGCTATTCAGGTTGCACAGGTGATTGCACGGGCGGTTGTTCTACTGGTTGTACAAGTTGTACTGGCAGTTGCAGTACAAGTTGCAAAGGTGATTGCGATAACACGGCCACAGGTAGATGTTCATCATGCTCAGAGACATGTATGCAGTATTGCAGCAACGGCTGTCACCAGTTCTGCACTGCTTCATGTATGGAGTCTTGCTCTTTTGCAGAAGCTCTTGGTTCAAGTTCTGGTTGCAATTATAGTTGCACATATGGTTGCTATCACGCTTGCGATAGAAGTTGTTCTTCCTCATGTAAGGGTTATTGCGATACTTCTTGCAGAGGCTATTGTAAGGGCGGTGCAAGTTAATGGAGGATAGTTTATGAGAAAGCACGGTTTGATTCTTATAGTGGTTGCCGCTTTTTTCTGGTGCTGCAACAATGATAATGACGTTGTCAATCTGCCTATAGTTACCACAGGTAATTTCCACACATACCCTCTTACTAATACTGTGGCATGTGAAGGTGAAGTAACTGACAACGGAGGCGACATAAATACTAAACGAGGTATTTGCTATGTGCAAGGTACTACAAAACCACCTTCGGTTGACAATGTATGTATTGAAGCCGGTACTGGCAGAGGTGAGTTCTTGTCAGCACTACAGTCAATAACAAAAGGGCATTGGTCATATCGTGCCTATGCTACCAATTCAGCAGGCACAAGCTACGGAGATTGGAAAGCCTTTGAAATGACCGACAAGGAGGATTC
The DNA here is from genome assembly GCA_905234685.1 of Paludibacteraceae bacterium. GTDB lineage: Bacteria > Bacteroidota > Bacteroidia > Bacteroidales > Paludibacteraceae > Colicola. The sequence goes on along the minus strand of CAJOIR010000010.1, from coordinate 44,125 downwards.
AGGTGTAGGTACGATAATACCAGTTACGCCAGAAAATCCTGATACTCCGGACAATCCGGAGACACCAGACAATCCAGAAACACCTCCTACTCCTGACAATACCATTACTTTGACTATTGATTCACCTAAGGAAATAACCGCTACTACCGCTATCATATACTTCTCTGCCAATATAACAGATTTGACAGGTGTGGAAGAAGTCGGCATCTTGATAAGTGGAACGGTTAACTCACCCAACCTTAATACTTATGACACACGGTATTTTTTCGAAAAGAGCAATCTGGCTGCCAATTGGAAGAATAACGTTGTTACCGGCTATGCTCAGGTGACAGACTTGAAACCATCCACCACATATTATGCAAGAGCTTATGTTAACACTACTGCCAAAAACTACTATAGTTCCACGATTCAATTCACAACCTTAAAAGAAACAGCGAACACTATTGGTCTTGATAACTATCTTGGTACTTGGTATGTTCGTGCACACGAACTTCCCGATATGAATTATCGTTATTGGAGTGGTGTTACTATAAGCAAGTATTATGTGGATGCTAATGACAAACAATGGGTTATTGTTGAGGGGCTATATAGCGGTTACGCAAACTATGCGGCTTCTGGCGTGTATGATGCTGACAAAGGCGTTATCCGCCTTTATGGCGGTTATTATTTCGATGACAAAACAGTAACAATAGACAATACGCTCGTATATCCTGTATTCTTTCCTGTTGCGTATGATTTTGACAAAAACGAGCGTACATATCTGTCTAATGATGACAATGATGACAACTTTGGCGGAGAGATTCTGCTCGTAAAGGATAATGACGGTGCACTATATTTCAAAGAATCTGACAAACCAGACAATTATAACAACACGGCAGGAGCGTATGTTTTCGATTATGTGAATGTAAGTACTCTTGATTGGTATAACAAGTCAACTCCTGTCTATATGTGGGATACACGTTTTACAAGGGAATACCAGCAGATGCCGCGCCGAGGCGTACAGATACGATATACTGACAAAACCTTTATACTTCGACATATTTCTCAGCATATTCTTGTTAAAAAGAAATAAGAATTTTATTCATTATGAATAGTAAACAACTTGTATTTATTGTATTTGTCTTTGTGTTTTGTGCATGCCAGCCTAAAGTTTTCGAATTACCTACTGCTACGACGGGGCAATATACAACTTACCCGGAGACATTCACCATTGTCTGCAATGGAGAAGTGAAGGCTGACGGTGGAGCACCGGTGACCGACCGTGGAGTATGCTACATGCAAGGCAAGGGAGAACCTGATATAACAGGAAAACATGCTTCTGCCGGCAGGGGTGTTGGTAGTTTCATGGCACCTATAGAAGGTATATCTTTCGGGTATTGGTCATATCGTGCTTATGCTACCAACTCCGAAGGTACTGCCTATGGAGAAGTGCGTGTGCTGAACATGACAACTGAGGCGCATACAGGTGAGGGTGAACTATTGAGCGATGCGTTGCTGAGGAATGACGATGTCATAACGCTGTCTATAGGCACACCTGAAAACATAACCACTACTACTGCTGTTATACCATTCTCTGCAACGCGCTACTCTGGAATAGAGGTTATAGAATTGGGCGTCATGTATAGTGCTACAATACCAACTCCAGACTGGAATGATTATGAGAGCAGGGTATTCTTTACGGCAAAAGGAGTGCAGGCGCTTTGGACAGAAAGTACAATAGACACTACAAGATCACTTGATAATCTGAAAATCAATACTACATATTATGTACGTGCTTATGCTTTAACTAAAGACTCTGTACTCTTCTATAGTAACATTATCTCTTTCACCACCACTGATGCTCAAGGTCTCTCATATACCATAAGTGATTTTCTTGGAACGTGGAGTTGTCGTGCTTACAATTTTGAAGACAAAACATATGAGGCTTGGGATAATGTGAAGATTAACACATTCACCGGTCCAGACAACGAAATATGGGTTGTTGTTGATGGTATTATATGGGGACAGCGAGGTATAAATGCCTTTGGAAGATATGACAGTGAAAAACATTGTATTAGATTGTATAGTGGATTAAGTGATGACAGTAAGACATTCACTGCTCCTGCATGGCACACGGGTGACACTACTTTTTACGCTCATTACTATGCGGTATATGCAGAAGGCAGTAACTGGTATATTTTAAAAGGAGGTAAAGGGTACAACAATCTTGCAGAAGCGTGGTTTACTATTGACAAACAGGGCAAGATTACTTATGGTCCTTCTGATTCAGACGATAATAATGGTCGCAGGGCAAATGCCCTATATGCAACATTCTATTATTCATACAATAATTCATATTATAATCGCTCATCAGTATATACGAACCTGACATTCACTCGTACCAATCTTTCGCAGGCACCAAAGCAAATAACACTTCTCAGTATGCAGCAACCTGTTGATGGTAAGGAAGATATTTATGGAAGAAGACAGAAAAACAAATAACGAAGAACTGCTTAACCGCAGGAACTTCTTCAAACGTGTCGTACAGACAGCGTTACCCGTACTTGGAATGACAGTATTTGGTACACCTTTGTTTGAGGCATGCTCTGCTGTGACCGACTGCAGAAACAACTGCGAAGTCAGTTGTGAGGGAGACTGTACAGGAAGTTGTTCAACATCTTGTACTGGTACAGCTGTTGGAGGTTGTGGCAATAGTTGTGTAGGCACTTGCTCTACTACTTGCACCGGTGGCTGTGAGACAGATTGCACGGGTAAATGTTCTACGACTTGCACCGGAGGTTGCACAAGTTGCACTGGAGGTTGTTCTGGTAGTTGCTCTGGCGGATGCTCGAGTGGGTGTTATACTGGTTGCACAAGTTGTACTGGCGGTTGCTCGTCTTCATGTACAGGTGGTTGTCAAGGATGCTCTTCAACGTGTATGACAAATTGCCTGATGGACTGCAATACCACTTGCCGTGGTACTTGCTCAGGGACAGCAAAATCAAGCGGTTGCTCAGGTTGTAGCGGCACTTGTTCTGGTGGTTGTTCTACTAGTTGTTCTGGCTCTTCAACAGGTAGCGGCAGTGGTTGCAAAACATGTACGGCAAGTTGCTATAAGAATTGTAGCAGCGGATGCGGCACTACTTGCGGCAGTAAATGTCTTTCTACTTGTGAAAATGATTGCGCAGGTTATGTTAAAGGAGGCACTTCATGCTCTACTTGCAGTTGGTCTTGTGATACAAGTTGCACAGGATTCTGTCGTCGGGGATGCCAATTCTCTTGTAACACCTCTTGCAATGTCACATGTAAAAGTTCTAATAGTTAGTTATGAGCAACATTAAGGATAATAACCCAGGGTGGCAGGAAGGAAGGGCAAAAAGTATTACTTTCATTGTTACCAAAGACTGTCAACTTGCCTGCAAGTATTGCTATCTTGTAGGCAAAAATGTCAGCGAACGTATGCCGTGGGAGGTTGCCAAGGCTGCTGTTGACTATATCTTGTCACGTGACGATGACCCCGACTTTCAGCAGGAATCTGTCATCTGGGATTTCATAGGCGGAGAACCGTTTTTGGAGATAGACCTTATAGATAGGATTTGTGATTACATCAAACAGCAGATGTTTGCTCTTAACCATCCTTGGTTTGATTCCTATAGATTCTCTTTCTCTACCAACGGCATAAACTATGACTCCGAAAAGGTGCAACGTTATATAGAGAAAAACCACAGTCACTTGTCTATTGGTATCACTATTGATGGTACGCGCCGTAAGCATGACCTTAATCGTGTATATAAAGGTTCGGATCGAGGTTCATACGATGATGTTGTGCGTAACATACCTCTTTGGCTTAAGCAATTCCCCGGTACAGGTACGAAAGTGACCATCTCTTCTCCTGACATACCTTATATTAAAGAGTCAGTACTACATCTTTATGAACTTGGCATTCATCAGGTGAATATCAATTGTGTGTTTGAAGATGTCTGGAATGACGGTGACGACCTCATGTTTGAAGAGCAACTTGTTCAATTGGCAGATGCTATTATTGACAACGGGCTTTATAAGGACTTTTCCTGTTCTTTTTTTTCCGAGCGGATAGGACATCAGTTGGATTGCAGATATGACAATCAGAATTGGTGCGGAGCAGGAAAAATGCTTTCAGTTGATGCAGCAGGCAACTTCTATCCTTGTACACGTTTTGCACAGTATTCACTTCGTGACAAAGAGGCGTGGATAATAGGTAACATAAGAGATGGCATTGACAAAAACAAACTCCGTCCGTTCCTCACTCTTGACCGATGCACGCAGTCAACACAGGAATGTATTGACTGTGAGATAGCCGAAGGTTGTGCCTGGTGTCAGGGTGAGAATTTTGATGCTGCCGCTACACATACCATCTTTGAACGTGCAACTGCTATATGCAAAATGCATAAAGCACGTGTGCATGCTAACAACTATTACTGGAACAAACTTTTCCGTAAATTGGAACTGGAAAATTCACGTGAGGAATACGAGGCGAACAGAAAATCTATGAACATTGTACGATGTTAATATTATGATGCATTATTTAGTTATACTGTTGGACGATACAAGTGTTGCTTACTGTCATGCGGACAACCCACTTGAGGAACGTTGTCTAATGCCGTTAGATACCCTCCGTAAGGCTATTCTCTACGGTATGAAAGAGAATCTCATGATTCAGTATGTTGTGCCTGAATATAAATTGCCAGAGGAGTACAATCTACTTATGGAGTCTATTGATCATATCACTATTGGTCGCGATATAGCAATATATAACGAAGTGCCTGATGCAATTACTGCAGAGATTGCCGTGTTGCGCCTTACTATTGTGGAGTTTATTGCCAGACAGCATGATATCGCCGCTTTGTTGCCTAAACCAAAACGCTTGAACATTTGTTTAAGAGATATCGATTCCTTCAAGGATGCACAAACAGAGGACTACAAGCAAGCTCTGGCGACACTCAATGCCAAAGTTCTTGAGATGTTCAAACAAGGCAGACAACCGCAACTCAATATCATCACTGACCGCTTGCAACTTGATATGATGCACAACTGCAACGCTGGCATCGGAAACATCACTGTTGCGCCCAACGGTAAGTTCTATCTTTGTCCTGCTTTCTATTATAATGAGCGAATGGGAATTAATAACCGTCTCAATCATCACAAACCCTCATCCGACTATAGTATTGGAGATCTTGAAATAGGGTTACATATACCCAATCAGCGCCTCCTCAAACTTGACAATGCACCTTTATGCCGCATCTGTGATGCGTACCAGTGCAGAAGGTGTGTCTGGTTAAACCAGCGTCTAACTTGGGATAACAATACTCCTTCTCATCAGCAGTGCGTCATTGCGCATCTTGAGCGCAATGCCACTCGTTACCTGCAGCAACAACTTAGGAATGCAGGTTCCTCCGTAACAAACGAAATAAAAGAAATCACATATCTCGACCCTTTTGACGTTCGGGAACAATTCTAAAACAATATGAAAAAGTTAGTTGGAAAAGTAACTGTCGAAGAGAAAAAAGAAATTCAGAATATCTTCGAGCGACGCAATGGATTGAATGAACTCGCCAAGATTCTTACAGCTGACAATGCTGTACTCTATGAGAAACTTGTCAAAGACATGGGTGAAACGGCTGCCAGATTCCAAAGTTGGTGGGATAGGATGGCTAAAAAGTACAACTGGGAGGCGGCACCTAATGGTAACTGGGAAATCAACTTCGATACCTGCGAAATTCTACTCGTCACTCCTGACAAATAATCACGTTTCGCCTAATCAAACCTTAGGTATGGCGTTAGACGTACTATGTCTGTGTCTGTTAAGCACTCTGTGCCAAACAGTTCCTCTATACTCTGCAGACGGAAACGACTGCGACGAAGTTCATATATAGCTCTTGCTTGAGTGAAACTTAGATATGGGTGACGCGACATACGCTCAACTGTCGCCTTATTAACATCTATCATCCTTATGCTGTCTTGCTCAACAAAGAAATGAGGAATTATAGAGTCAAGAGTCACCTCAGGTATCTCTCTTATCTCTCGCAATTGCTCCACATAAGCATATCCTCCTAACTCTTGCCTATACCTTACTATAAGTCGTGCATAACCGCTACCTATGCCACGCAGATACTTTAGATTGGTTGTGTCGCATGAGTTCAAACCTAAAATAGTGTCTTTCTTTATCTGCGCAATATATTCAGGTCGTTTTGATATCGTATCTTCTGGAAGAATGATTACAATGTATGGTTCTATCTGTGCATACAATTCGTCTGTCATGCCATATACCTTACGCAGTGATTCTTTGCTGCGCCATACACCGCCTTTAGCTCTATATCTCAACATGTTTCTCGCCATCCACGGCTTCATGCCTAACTGAAGGAGTTCTATGCTGTCGGCTGTGTTCGGGTCGAAAGGGTGAAGGTTTACAGCAATCGTATCACTACTCATGTTAATATAATAAGTGCTCTTGCTCCTCTCCTGAAGTATATCTATCTCTGATATAGTCAGCGAATCAATTGTCGTAGTCATCTCCTCTTGCGGACGTGTCATAACATTTGCAAGGCGAAAACTCCCGATGAAAAGGGCGATAATCAGTATTATTATACATGCTCCCACCCATTGCGATTTTGTCAGCGGAGACTGCATTTCAACTGTTAGTTGTCAATTCTTTGCATATCTCGGGCACTCCTTCTGCTGCACGTTTCTGTATGTGCTGCACTCTGTTCTTGTATATGCCGAATTGTGGATTACCGGGGTCAACGAAATATATAGGGACGTTCTCTTGAACATACTGGAGCAGCGAAGCCGCTGGATAAACGTTAAGCGATGTTCCTACCACCAGAAAGATATCTGCATGTGAGGCTATTTCGCATGCTTTCCCGAACATCGGCACTCCTTCACCGAAGAACACTATGTATGGTCTCAGCAGCGAACCGTCAGGATGGCGCGCGTCAGCTTTTTGCTCCCAACCCTTGCATGGAACAGTGGCAAGCTCGTCATTACTACTGCGCAACTTGGTTATCTCGCCGTGAAGGTGCGTGATGCGCGTTGAACCTGCACGCTCGTGAAGGTCGTCTATGTTCTGCGTTATCACGTCCACATCGAAATACTTCTCAAGCTCAGCTATCGCATAGTGTGCGGCATTTGGCTCTTTCTCAAGCACTTCTTTCCTGCGCTGGTTGTAGAAGTCTATCACTAACTCGCGGTTGCGAAGTATAGCCTCGTGAGTGCATACGTCTTCAATACGGTATTTGTCCCAATATCCGTCTGCATCGCGGAATGTGCTTAGACCGCTGTCAGCGCTAATTCCTGCACCGGTGAATACTACAAGATGTTTCATATTTTGATATTATTATGTCTTATTCTGCGGTGCAAAGATAATGATTTATCTTTTTGTTTCCAACTTTTATTTGTACTTTTGCAAGTCTATTCACATGTATGTTATGAAACATCTCTGTTATTCTTTTCTAATCCTATCTCTGTTGCTCGTATCTTGTGAGAAAAATGAGTGTGAGACGCGTTATCTCGCTTCTGGCACGCACTCAGTTTTCCTTTATTCTCTCACAGACGACAAAACACCGTTTGTCTCTGACACTCTCCGGCGAGGCACGCAGGTCTCTGTTTTTCCGCATGAGTCTTTCAAATATGATAAACAACGCTATGTGCAGTGCAAGGTAGGTCGCAAGACATTATATGTTAATACATGCAATATCGTTGATGACCCTAGCAAATCTCCGATGGAAACGTCGGTTTTTGTTCGTACACCCGCTTCTGTCATTGATGATACTCTATCTTCTCATATCTGTGGTCTTGCTCGGAAAGGAATCGAATATCAGGTGCTAGGATTTGATACTCTCCTTTCTGACGGTTGTATTCGCAGATATCAGATAATTTGTTCTGGTGATACAGGTTGGATTTACGGCAAATACACCGTCTTCACTCGTGAAGAGGCAGACGCAAGATATATGCCTGAACTATATGATTCCATTCACGCCCGTGTACGTAACACTTTTGGTGGTGGAGAGGCTGTTGGTTGTGATTATTATCCTGTCGAAAAACCCGTTTTTATCGGGAATATTATGCCGGAAGAAGTCTATAGTCTCTATCTTAATATATCTCCCGCTGTCGTTGGAAAGATTGACTCTTTTATCGACCTTGCTAGGCAGACTCGTATCAATGCTTTCGTGCTTGACATGAAAGATAATGAATGTCCTGCTTTCAAAGCGGAGACTTTCTCACGTATGTCACCAACCAACTACAAGTGGGGAGGCGTAAACAAAGAGAAGATGTATGAGTATGCAGTCAAACGCTTGCATGAAGAAGGCTTCTATGTAATCGGACGAATCACATGTTTTAAAGATAGTTATTTTGTACGTGATAACCCTGACTGCGCTATCACTGACCGAACCACAGGCGAACCTTTTTTTCATAATAAAGCCTATTGGCCGAGTGCTTACGACCGGCGTGTCTGGCAGTTCAACTTGGAATTGGCAAAGGAGTGTGTGCGCAAGTTTTCGCTCAACGAGATTAACTTCGATTATGTTCGTTTCCCTGACAAGATGCAGAGTGTCGAAAATGAGATCAACTATCACAACCGCTACGGAGAAAGCAAAGTGCAAGCTATTCAGCGTTTTGTGCAGTATGCTACAGATGAACTCCACAATCTCGGAGTATATGTGTCAATTGACGTCTTCGGAGAAACTACCAACAAAGGTTACACTACGCCTTACGGGCAATATTGGCCTGCATTGAGTAATATCGCTGATGTTATGTGTGGAATGCCGTATCCCGACCACTTCGCTCAAGGCTACGGAGGCATACGCAATCCGTGGAATAACCCTTACAAAACTCTGAATGTGTGGGGTAAAAACGCTCAGGCAAGACAGACAGAATGCCCTACACCGGCAAAGGTACGCACATGGGTACAGGCGTATCATGTAATGCGATATGTTGACCCCAATGGAATCGACTACAATGGTTATAATATTGCTCAGGAGATTAGAGGCCTGTATGACGCAGGGTGTCAAGATGGATATATCACGTGGTTGAGCAACTCGTCACTACAGAAATACATTGAGAAACAGAGTGCTTTCCGTATTGATTATAAAGCAGACCAGCGTCAGCGTCTTGATAGTATTTCTGCTACCGCAACAGATTCAATAATTTCTGACTAAACGCTTATAATATGAATTATGTAGGGCGACATTATGTCGTCACCCTGTTTAATATAGTTTGCGGTGTATTCTGAACATGCCGTCTATTTCCAGTCTGGTGACATTGTTTTCCACAAAGCAGTGTCCGAAACCGTATTGTGGGGGTGTGAATGCGTATAGGTAGAGGTCGTTCTTCTGACTGATGAGTTCTCCTTCTGCATTGTGGAAATAGGTGGTTTCGTTGTAGTGTTCCACTGCTGTGATTTCTATCTCGTAACTGCATCCCCACCCGTTCATTCTGCTTGCGAAGTCAAGCTCGAAAGGTTGGTATTTGGAATAGACTTTTCGTTTACTGTCTGAGATGTACTCCTCGTGAGGAATATTTGATATGAAGTATGGGTCTTCGCAACCTATGCAGTATACGAGATCATCGTTGAGGCTTATACGCATCATCACGTCTGGGTTTGCGCTGTTGTCAGTCTCTGATACTGCTTCGCGTATGTCTTTAGCGATGCTCATCAGTTCGTTGAGAGGTATATCGTTTAATAACATTCGTCTGAGTATGATACCTTCAATGCCGCTTGAAGTATAGGATACCTCGTCTCCATCGTATAACTCTATCCATCCATAACCATAATCTCCGTCCATCCATTTAACATTATACTGATGGTTGTGAATGTCGTTCATGAAGTCTATGGCATAGTCTATCTGTTTGAGCAAGTATTTCTTGTAGTCTCGCGGATAGAAGCCCACGAACTCTTTTAGCATTCGTTTGGCAACTCCAATGGCGAACTTACGGAAAGTCTCATTCTGCAGCAACTTGCAGTGACCAAGTTTCTTGTAATCACTAATACTTCTTATTTCTGAATAGTCTTTTGGTAGTATTTGCAAGTTTACAGGCAATGTTGAGGTATAACCATAGCGTGTGAAGTTGTCTATTGCATCGCGTATGTAGTCATAGGTGTATTCCTGGTCATATTGCTGCAGTTCGTCAGCATAAAGTGTGGCATAGCGCACCGCCCATTCAAACTCCTTCTTTTCATAAGGGTACTTGTTTGCATTGCGCATAGCCTCTGTGCTTGTAGTCTTTCCTACTGCGAGGGTATATGCTTGGTTATGATATGCCGTGGGAAGGTCTTCCACATAACTGATGCGGCTTTCAATACTTTGACCTGACACTGTCAGAACGTTCAGCATGAATACTGACAAGAATAGAGTCTGTTTCATAAAAAGAAATTTTTTAGTGTTTGGCAAAGATACGGCTATTATTTGAATAATGCAAGAAATATCCTTGTTTGGCATTGCAAGTTGCAGAAATGAAGTATTATCCTTACCTTTGCAGACGAAATAAAACACACGATATACTATTTTAGAATATATTATGTCACTAAAAGATATACTCTTTCCTGAGCCGCCAGAGTGTAAATACGGAGGCCCGATGTCATACTGGCAGCCTGTGTTGCGCTATGACACACTTATATTTGATCTCGGCGGAGTGCTGATGAAACATAATATGCAGGGTTGTATTAACAGTTTTGTTGATTTGCTCGGCGAAGACAAGGTCAGGCATGCTCTTGGCTTGGGTTCTGACGGCGAGGGTGCTACAGACTCTCTTATGATACGTTATGAGCAGGGACTCGTATCTACGGACGAGTTCATTAACGCTATCATGGAAGAAGCCAAACCAGGTACTACTCGGCAAGATGTCATCAACGCTTGGCTTAGCATGCACGACCATATACCTGAGGAACGGTTGCAGTATGTACGTATGCTTCGCAACCAAGGCTATCGCACCGTGCTACTCTCCAACAATAACGACCTTCACTGGCATGATGTGATGAGCAAGTATCCTGTTAGTGAATGTTTCGACCGCTTCTTCCTCTCTCACGAGATGCACCTGAGCAAACCTGATCCGTGTATGTTCATCCAGATAGCCGAAGTGTTGGACACTGCACCTGAGCGTACCGTCTTTATCGATGACCTTGAGCAGAACCGCATAGCTGCGGAACAGACTGTTGGTTGGCATACCTGCGCTGATATAGAAGAGCTGAAACAGATGCTAATATCATCTGACCGATAAACATTAACTATTCACCGGTAATGAAAAAATCAATTACTATTATCCTCACATGTCTTGCCATTACAACATGGGCTGATGACAAACTGACTGGCACTGTCATTGGTACAGAACAGAGTGTTGACTATAGCAACACAGGCTCGCCTTCTGCCACAGTAAACACACGATATATGGCGTTCGATGGCGACCTCAACACATTTTTCGCTTCATGGGAGAGGTCTTTTACATGGGTTGGTCTCGACCTCGGAGAGTCTCATGTGGTAACACGCGTAGGATGGTCGCCACGCAACGACGGACTTGGTCCGGGGCGTGTAGTGCTCGGTGTTTTCGAGGGTGCCGACAGTCCTGATTTCATGGATGCTCTGCCGCTGTATATAATCACCGAACAGGGTGTCATCGGTCAGATGTCGTATGCAGATGTCAACTGCTCCCGTGGCTTCCGCTATGTACGCTATGTAGGACCTTCTGACGCTCGGTGTAATATTGCCGAATTGGAGTTCTACGGACACAAAGGCGCAGGCGACAACTCTCATCTTGCACAACTCACCAACCTGCCCGTTGTCACTATCCATATTAAAGATAATATAGAGCCTCAGGATAAAGTCAACCAGCTTGAGTCCTTCGTCTCTATTGTCTCTAACAACGGGGCGCAACTCCTCACCGATAGTGCACTGACGCGTCTGCGTGGTAATGCTTCGATGTCATTCCCCAAGAAGCCATACCGCATCAAATTCAGCAGCAAACACAACGTGCTCGGTGCGCCTGCCAAGGCAAAGAAATGGACTCTTATCAACAATTACGGAGACAAGACTCTCATGCGTAACCAACTCGCCTTCGAACTCAGTCGCCGTCTCGGAATGCCTTACACTCCTTTCTGTACTTATGTTGATGTTCTTATGAATGGCGAATATAAGGGCACATATCAGCTTTGCGACCAGATTGAGGTGCAGAAGCAGCGTGTCAACATCACAGAGATGACTCCCGAGGATAACTCTGGCGAGGCTCTAACCGGAGGCTATCTCATTGAGGCCGATGCTTATGCAGGCGATGAGACCTCTATGTTCTGGTCCCAGAAGGGCACAGGCGTCACTATCAAGTCACCTGAAGAGGACGTGATTACACCGGAGCAGAACGCCTATATTGAGAACGCCTATAACTTTATGGAGGCTGACTGGAAGCAGTCGCTAGACCCTGTCACTTTCCTCAAGCATTTCCTTGTAGGCGAGGTTTCCGGCAACACTGACACCTACTGGAGTGTATATTTCTACAAGCATCGTGGCAACGACACTATATACACTGGACCGGTATGGGACTTCGACCTTGCTTTTGATAACGACCAGCGTATCTACCCTGTCAACAGCAAGTCTGACTACATCTACCGCAGCGGAGGCAGCACTACTGGTTACATGAAGACTTTTACCGACCAGTTGGTGATTAAGGATGCCGAGTCCAGAGCACTGCTTAAATCTTTATGGGCAAAGGTGCGTGAAGAAGGACTCACAGAGGATAACTTCGTCGCATATATTGATGAGCAGGCAGAACTCCTTATGCAGTCACAGAAACTCAACTTCATGCGTTGGGATATAATGAACACTTGTGTTCATCAGAACCCGCGTACATGGGGTAGCTACGAGGCTGAGGTGGAGAATGTGCGCAGCTACATGCGAACACGAATTAAATGGATGGACAACAAACTCGGCTACATCTATACTCCGCCTGCTCCGCCCGAGTCGGCACTTCAGGATATGCCTGCGATGACGATTGACTATTCTATGCCTTATCAGGTATTCACCATCACAGGACAGAACGCTGGTAATGATATCAATATCTTGTCGCAGGGCGTTTATATAATACGCCAGGGAACAGCATGTGGCAAGGTGATGATTGGCTTGTAGAGGAAAGATTGTAAGTAATATCTCAACGTGGTTTACGCTACTTTCGCGCTAACTTCTAAGAATATTATCACAAAAAACACATCATTCTGCATATTTTATTTGCCTGTTTCAAACATTTGTTGTACCTTTGCGCCCTATTTTGGCGAGGTGTGTGCTGCTGTGAGAGAATGTAGTCTGCAAGCATGGCACATCGGACCAAAATATATTTAAAATCTAAGGTCAACTATGAGACAACTGAAAATTACCAAATCTATCACCAACCGCGAAAGCGCTTCACTTGACAAGTATCTCCAGGAGATTGGTCGTGAAGAGCTTATTACGGTTGAAGAGGAGGTTGAACTCGCAGGACGTATACGCAATGGCGACAGAGCCGCACTCGAAAAACTGACTCGGGCTAACCTGCGTTTCGTCGTCTCTGTGGCTAAGCAGTACCAGAATCAGGGACTCAGTCTCCCAGACCTCATCAACGAGGGTAATCTGGGACTCATCAAGGCTGCCGAGAAGTTTGACGAGACACGTGGATTCAAGTTCATCAGTTATGCTGTGTGGTGGATACGGCAGAGTATTCTTCAGGCTCTGGCTGAGCAGGCGCGTATAGTGCGCCTCCCGCTCAATCAGGTAGGCTCGCTCAACAAAATCAACAAGGCACTGCAGCATTTTGAGCAGCAGTATGAGCGTAAACCTTCTGCTGAGGAACTCGCCGAAGAGCTTGATATTCCCGTTGAGAAGATTGCAGAAACACTTAAGATGTCGGGACGCCACATTAGTGTTGACGCTCCTTTCGTCGAAGGTGAAGACAACAGCCTTATCGACGTGATGATCAACGAAGACTCGCCCAATGCTGACCGTGGACTCATCAACGAGAGTCTCTCCAAGGAAATTGACCGTGCGCTGGCTACACTTACCGAACGAGAAGCGGAAATAGTACGCAAATTCTTCGGTATCGGTATGCCGGAGATGACGCTGGAGGAAATCGGAGAAGAGTTTGGATTAACACGTGAGCGTGTACGTCAAATCAAAGAGAAGGCTATACGCCGACTCCGAAACAACTCCCGTAGTAAGTTACTCAAGACTTACTTGGGATAATTTCTCTCTCATGCTGATGGGGATTCTCTCAAGATTATCTTTTGCACGACTTGACTCCTGAAGCATGATACATATTTTCAGACAATGTTGGCTGAGGTCTGCCCATCAGGGCGGATCTCTTTTTTTATGCATATTCTGTATGTCTCCTGCGTAGTCTGTATATCCCTTTTATTATATTTTCACGAACGATACACGAACGATATACGAACGATATACGGAGGATATACGGAAGATACACGGACGATAACTATACCTCCACTCATTACTCACAATATTTTCATTATTATTTTGCCAATAGAAAAGAAAGTTGTACCTTTGCACGCATAAATATATGTAATATGGAGAAATCTGTAAAAACTATCATATTAAGCATTCTTGTCTTGCTGCTCGCTGTGCCGTGCACCGTGTTTGCAGAGCCAGGGCTTTATCGTGCACCTGACTATGTCTGGACTAAGCGCCCTAACAGACACACTGGTAGGTATGTCTCCCCTGTCAACAATGCTTCTCAGGCATTCACTCTCTCTATTGATCCTCTTTATTATTATGGTGACATGGATAACGAGGGAGCTGTATTTAAGAACGGCTTTAGCCTGGGCAACGTCGGCTTCTGGGGAAACCTCAGTTATCTCCAGCCTTTGGGTATGAGTGGGGTCAAGCTCCGTTATACACTTGGTTCAGGTCTTTTGCGTGGTAATGGTGAGGGAGGCAGCAAGAAGATTGCAGAACTCATGCGACCGCGTAAGTTTCGGTCAGTCATGGCGCGTGCGGCTGTCGGTGCTGAGTGGTATCCCGTCAATGGCGCGGGCTTCTATCTCTATGCTGGTCTCTCGCTTGGTTTCAGTCATGTCACCTTTGACTACCGTAATTCTGATGGCACTATTGACCTGCACGATGTTAAGGCTAATACCTTTGCTCTCATGGTGCCTCTCGAAATTGGCTACAATTGGACTGTTAAAGACTCTTGGATTATAGGCCTTCATGCCGGTTGGTCACCTGCGGTCTTCGACAGAGACGGATGGAATCTTGACGGCAACCCTAACAAAGAGTACAGCATAGGACTTTCACAATGGAATAAGTCTCCTGACGGACTTTTGCAGTTTGGTATAACTATCGGTTATAGTTGGCACAATTGCAAGGATTGTCGGGTCTTTAAATGGTAACTGATGGCGGGAAAGAGAAAGATAATCAATGACCCCGTCTTCGGGTTTATCAGTGTCCCCAACGAGTTCTTATTTGACTTGTTGCAGCATCCGTTTGTACAGAGACTCAATCGTATACGTCAGCTCGGACTTAGTTTCTTTGTATATCCGGGAGCTATGCATAGCCGCTTTCTCCACTCTCTCGGAGCTATGCACCTCATGCAGGAAGCTATATACGTCTTGCGGCAGAAAGGTATTGACATCTCTCACAATGAAGGCAATGCAGCCGCAGCCGCTATTCTGCTTCATGATATAGGACACGGACCTTTCTCTCACGTACTTGAGAATACACTTGTTCGTGGTATTGCTCACGAGGATATATCACTCCTCATGATGCAGAAGATTAATAGCGACATGCAAGGTCGTCTCACTGATGCTATCAGTATCTTCCGTGACGAGTACCCACGTCGTTTCCTGCACCAGATGATTAGTTCACAACTCGATGTAGACCGTCTTGACTATCTGTGCCGCGACTCTTTCTTTTGTGGTGTCAACGAAGGTACTGTCGCTGAGGCGCGTATACTCAAGATGCTAAATGTCGTTGATGATCGTCTTGTGGTGGAGGCCAAAGGCATCTACTCTATTGAGAAATTCCTTGTCGCTCGCCGTCTCATGTATTGGCAGGTGTATCTGCACAAAACCTCTGTCGCTGCTGAGCAGATGTTACAGAAGATTCTTGCGCGTGCAAAACACCTTGCCTCTCAAGGCATTGAACTCTTTGCAAGTCCGGCATTGCACTATTTCTTATATAACAACATTGAGGCGCATAACTTCTCTGGTGATGCCGAAGCATTGCGATGGTATGCTTTGCTTGATGACACCGATATTCTCTCTGCAATAAAGGTATGGAGTAACCACTCAGATCTTGTTCTCAGTCTGCTTTGTACGGCATTCACCAACCGCAGACTCTTCAAGGTACGCATGCTGCAGGCGCCTGCTACTGACAAAGAGGTAACTGAGATGCGTGATTTTTACATTGACCGTCTTCATATCACAGCCGAAGAAGCCGAATATCTCTTTGCATACCACTCTTCGGTTACTAATACATACTCGGCAAAGGACGATAGTATTGACATATTGTATGCTGATGGCACAATACGCGATATTGCCGATGCTTCTGATATGCTCAATCTGCAAGTTCTTACAAAGACAGTGGAGAAGCATTATCTCTTATATCATAAACTGTGACTATAAACCTTAAATCTTGAACATTAAACATTGAATGTAATGACTTTTTCAGCACAACAGATATCACAACTCCTGCAAGGAGAACTGCTTGGAAACCCCGAAGCTGCTGTCTCTGATGTTAGCAGAATAGAGAATGCTGCAGAAGGTACTTTATGCTTCATCGGAGAAGAGCGTTATCTCCACTACCTTGCTGACACCAAGGCTTCAGTCGTGCTCATATCAAGAGACCTTGAATATTCTGGCACTACTGCTGCTACACTCATCCGTGTTGACAATGCCCGTGCTGCTATGGCGCAACTCCTTGCAGCTGTTTCCGAAGCTCTCTTGCCTAAGAAGCAGGGCATAGAGCAACCTTGTTACATTGCTTCTGGTAACATTCTCCCTGATGACATCTATGTTGGAGCTTTCGCTTACGTAGGCAGTAATGTTCGCTTGGGAGAAGGAGTGCAGATATATCCCAATTGTTATATTGGCGACAACTGCATTATAGGCAGCAACACTGTTCTCTATGCCGGAGTAAAGGTGTATCATCATTCTGTAATTGGTAACAACTGCATCTTGCATTCAGGTGTGGTCATCGGAGCTGACGGCTTTGGTTTTGAGCCTGATGCTGATGGTATCAACCGCAAAGTGCCGCAGATAGGCAATGTGGTTATTGAGGACGATGTTGAAATCGGGGCAAATACCACTATTGACCGTGCTATGATGGGTAGCACTGTTATTCATAAAAACGTAAAGATTGACAACCTCGTGCAGGTTGCTCATAACGTTGAGGTTGGTGAAAGTACCTTCCTTTGTGCCCAGGTTGGCATAGCAGGCTCCACTAAAGTGGGCAGGCATTGTGTTCTCGCTGGGCAGGTGGGTGTTGCAGGGCATATAGAGATTGCTGACAACTGCGTATTCGGTGCGCAGACAGGCATACCTGGTAGTATTCGTAAGGCAGGGGTTTATCAGGGTTATCCCGCCATTGATGCTAATATTTGGCGCCGGGCTGTTGTGGGGTTCAAGAATCTTCCTGAATTGCAGCATATAGTTTATAACCTTCAGAAGAAACAATGAAACAGCATACTCTCAATAATACATTCACTCTTTCGGGCAAAGGTTTGCATACTGCCTCCTTTGTTACGGCTGTCTTCCAACCTGCTGATGCTGGCACCGGCATACGTCTCTGTCGAACCGACCTTGAGGGCAAGCCTTGCTATCAGGCATTGGCAGACTATGTCAGTGCGACTGAGCGTGGCACTGTCCTTAGCAATGGTGAGTGGCGTATTTCTACTGTTGAGCATGCTCTTTCAGCGTTGGCTGGAATGGGTATTGACAATTGCTTGATTGAACTTGATGGCGCAGAGATGCCTATTCTCGATGGTAGCGCACAACCTTATGTTGAGGCTGTCATCAAGGCTGGAATAAAAGAGCAGGATGCAGACGCGCATGTGTTTGTTGTGAAAAGAAAACTGGAGTGGGAGCAGAATGGTAGCCGCATAGAACTCTTCCCTGACGACCGTCTCTCTGTTGATGTTCATGTGTCTTTCCGTTCTCCGGTTCTTAGTAATCAGTTTGCATCTATTGAAACTTATGACGACTATGCAGCCGACATAGCACCTGCACGCACCTTCTGTTTTGTGCGTGAGGTTAAGCCGCTCCTCAGTATGGGACTTATTAAGGGTGGAGATTTGCAGAATGCACTCGTCATATACGATGAGTTGATGCCGCAGCAGGAACTCAACAAACTTGCTCTCAGTCTCGGACAAGAGACGCACAATGCATCAAGACTGGGCTATCTGTCACCGCTTAAGTTCGATAACGAGCCTGCACGACATAAGTTGCTTGACCTTATTGGCGACCTTTCTCTGCTCGGATGTCGTATTCAGGGCAGGATTATAGCAACGCGACCTGGTCACAGCATCAACACCGCCTTCTGTCGCCTCTTGAGGAAAGAGATGCTAAGTCAATGATAAAATTGTAAATAATCAAATAGTAAATGATATGAGACAACCGCTTGCATACATTCATCCGGGAGCTAAGATTGACCCAAGTGTGCTCATTGACCCGTTTGTAAGTATTGACAATAATGTGGAGATTGGTGCTGGCACTAAGATAGGCAGCAATGTGACCATTTGTGAGGGTGTGCGTATAGGTAAGAACTGCACAATTTTCCCTGGTGCTGTCATTGGCGCCATTCCTCAGGATCTCAAGTTCAAGGGAGAGGACAGTTATGTATATATTGGCGACAACACTACCATACGTGAGTTCGTTACCATTCACCGTGGTACGGCATCAAAGGGTAAGACCATTATTGGAAGTAACTGTCTGCTCATGGCATATTGCCATATTGCACACGACTGCGTGCTGGGCGATAACATCATCATGTCCAATGCCACACAGTTGGCAGGCGAAGTGCAGGTTGGCGATTGGGCCGTCATCGGTGGCGGCACTCTCATACATCAGTTTACACATATTGGCTCTCATGTGATGATTCAGGGAGGTAGTCGCATATCAAAAGACGTGCCTCCTTATATCATGGCTGCACGTGAGCCTATCCAGTTCTGTGGTGTCAATAGCATTGGTCTGCGGCGCAGAGGTTTCACCAACGACCAAATACATAGTATTCAGGATACCTACCGCCTTATATTCCAGTCTGGTCTCAATGTCTCTCAGGCAATGGAGCGTATTGAGGCTGAACTACCCAGTAGCATTGAGCGCGACGAGATAATACTTTTCGTTCGCAATTCTCCGCGTGGCATACTTAAAGGCTACTTGGACAAATAACCGGATCAACAAATAATCGTACAACTCAATCACAAAAAAATATAATGCCTTTATGAACTTTATTGAAGAAATAGTTGAGAAAGATCTGCAGGAAAAAAAGAACGACGGACGTATTCAAACGCGTTTCCCGCCTGAGCCTAATGGCTATTTGCATATAGGTCACGTTAAGGCTATCTGCA
This sequence comes from Paludibacteraceae bacterium, assembly GCA_905234685.1. GTDB lineage: Bacteria > Bacteroidota > Bacteroidia > Bacteroidales > Paludibacteraceae > Colicola. Next base: position 24,580 of record CAJOIR010000010.1, on the reverse strand, counting down.
TGGACTTCGGCATTGCAGAACGTTATGGAGGAGTATGTAACCTTCGTTTCGATGATACCAACCCGGTTAAGGAGGACACAGAGTATGTCGATAGCATCAAGCATGACATAGCATGGCTTGGATTCCACTGGGGACAGATATACTATGCGTCTGACTATTTCCAGCAACTTTACGACCTTGCCATTCAGTTCATCAAGGCAGGCAAGGCTTATGTTGATGAGCAGTCGGCGGAAGAGATAGCAGCGCAGAAAGGCACTCCTACCGAACCTGGGCAAAACTCACCTTATCGTGACCGACCCATTGAAGAAAACCTCCGTCTCTTCGAGGCTATGCAGGCTGGTGAGATACCTGACGGCAAGATGGTGCTCCGTGCAAAGATAGACATGGCTAACCCTAACATGCATTTCCGTGACCCTATCATGTATCGAATCATCACCACTCATCCCCATCACCGTACTGGCAGACAGTGGAATGTATATCCGATGTATGACTTTGCACATGGGCAGTCTGACTATTTCGAGGGTGTCACTCATTCTATTTGCACACTTGAGTTCGTGGTTCACCGTCCCTTGTATGACTGGTTTATTGACCAGTTCGTGGACAACAAGCCGTGTCTCTCTCCTTGGGGTAATAACTATCGCCCGCGCCAGTTCGAGTTCAACCGTTTGAACATCACATATACCGTCATGTCTAAACGTAAGATGCTCCAACTGGTGAAAGAAGGGCTTGTGGCAGGTTGGGATGATCCGCGTATGCCTACTGTTTGTGGTCTCCGTCGTAGAGGCTACACTGCGGAAGCCATTCGCACTTTTATCGACAAGATAGGCTATACCAAGGTTGAAGGCACTATTGACCTCGGTCTGCTTGAACACACAGTGCGCGAGTGCCTCAAAGAAAAGGCTCCTCGCGTGTCTGCCATCTTCGACCCTGTCAGACTTGTCATAACCAACTACCCTGCTGACAGCAAGGAGGTCATCACCGCCGAGAACATCGATGGCATACCTGAACTTGGTACGCGCAATGTGCCTTTCGCACGTGAGCTTTGGATTGAGCGTGAAGACTTCCGCGAGGATGCTGACAAGAACTTCTATCGTCTCTCTGCTGCTCCAGACGGCCGCGAAGTGCGACTCAAGAACGCATATATCATCAAAGCTACCGGTTGCAAGAAAGACGCAGAAGGCAATGTCACTACTATATATGCTACTTACGACCCTGAGTCCAAATCTGGCACTGAGGGAGGCAACCGTAAGACAAAGGCTACTATCAATTGGGTTGAGTGTGATTCCGCTCTTGACGCGGAGGTGCGTCTCTATGACCGACTCTTTGCCGTAGAGAATCCTTCTGCCGATGAGCGTGATTTCCGTGAATTGCTTAACCCCGATTCACTTCGTATAACCAATGCTAAAGTTGAACAGGCACTTGCATCTGCACAGCCGCAAGACCACTTCCAGTTCCTTAAACAGGGTTACTTTGTTGTTGATGACGACAGTACTCCGGAGCATCTTGTCTTCAACCGCACAGCTTCGTTAAAGGACAACTGGCAAAAGAAATAATGACATAACATTAAAAGGGGCTACTTTGAATAGTAGCCCCTATTTTTTTGTCATTTTTCTTTGTTCTCTAATTCAAATCCACCGCATAGTATTGAACTCTCCCCTGTGGTGTGCAGCCGGTTAGAAATAACACCTTGTCGCGCTCTGGTGCTGACATTGCATTCTCCAATACTTCGTTAAGGTCTTCCTCACTGCGAATCACGCGGTTGTTGGCTTTCAGTATTATGAAGTCCTGAGGCACACCGGCACTCTTCAGTTTTCCCGACTTCAGACTCTTCACCTGCAAGCCGTATTCTATGCCTAAACTCTTCTTTAACTTGTCATTCAACTCCTCGAACTGAGCACCGAGTACTGCACTTTCGTTCTGTTTCTCAAGCAGAGATGTGCCGCCTTGCCTGTTGGTCAGTTCTGCTGTCAGGGTAAGCAGGTTGCCTTTGCGGAGTATCGTCAGGGTCACAGTATCTCCTGGACGGTGTCTGCCTATTTGTTCTTGAAGGTCTGTGCCGGTCTTGATGGGGGTAGTGTCAATCTGTGTTATCACATCGCCTTCCTTCACTCCTGCCTTCGCAGCAGCACCGTCGTCCACTACTCGCGCCACGTATGCTCCCTGCAATGTGGTCAGACCTTTCTCTTTCTTCAGTTCGGGGGTTATTTCTTGCATCTGCACGCCCAGTATGGCACGTTGAACTATGCCGTACTGCTTTATGTCGCTAACCACCTTTTGTACTATGCTCGTTGGTACTGCGAACGAATAGCCTGTGTATGAACCTGTCTGCGAGGCTATCGCTGTGTTTATGCCTACCAGTTCGCCGCGGGTGTTGACCAGTGCGCCGCCGGAGTTGCCGGGGTTGACTGCTGCATCTGTCTGAATGAACGACTCTATCTTCATGTCTGCATTCAGTATGTTGATGTTTCTTGCTTTCGCGCTCACTATACCTGCGGTCACTGTTGATGTCAGGTTGAAAGGATTGCCAACGGCAAGAACCCATTCGCCTACACGAAGGTCATCAGAGTTACCCATCAGTATTACGGGTAAATCCTGAGCCTCTATTTTCAGCAGGGCGATGTCGGTGTTGGGGTCTGTGCCTACAAGAGTGGCTTCGTACTCACGCTTGTCGTTAAGAACTACCTGTATCTGCTGAGCCTTGTCAATCACATGGTTGTTTGTTACGATGTAGCCGTCTGGAGATATTATCACACCTGAGCCGCTGGCTTGTTGGGCAGGCATCTCACGTTGTTGTTGTCCGGGGCGGCCGAAGAAAAACTCGAAGAACGGATCAGACATGTAAGAGCGAGCCTGACTCTTGTAGGTGGTCTTTACGTGTACGACGGCGTTGACTGACAACTCTGCTGCATTTGTGAAGTCTGTCTCGCCGGCACGGGGAAGCGAGGCGAAACGCTGGTACTGCACAGGCACTGCCGAAACGGTATCTCCATTCACTACTTTTGTCATCACCAGTTCCGGACCTGCCTTCTGCAGAAAGAACCATGTTGTGCCTACGCTGACTGCCGCTACCACTATTATCAAAAATAGATACTTTATAAACTGTTTCATAATTGTTGAATTATCGGATTTATATACTTTCAAATAATCTTTTTCTTACATAGTTGCAAAGTCTGTGCCAAAGTATCCGCATGGCAGACTTCACTTCCCTTAACCCCTAACCTATAAACCCTCATCCCTTAACCCATAAACCCTCATCCCCTAACCCATAACTACTCATACTTTCACGAACGATACACGGAAGATACACGGAAGATATACGGAAGATATACGGAAGATACACGGACGATACACGGACGATAACTATACTTTCTCCCTGCTTTCAGTCTCCTTGACTGCAACGTCTTGTCTCAGTCTCTTGCAGGTTCACGTTTATTTTCATATCTTTGTGCCGTAAACCTGAATAATTTTACAACTATGCGTATTAAACTTTGTCTTTCACTCTCTCTTATCCTCATGCTCTCTGTAGCATGCAACACTACTCCCCCTGACACTACTGAGCCGCTCTCTGTCAGCAACACTACTGCACTCAATGTCAACCACCGAGTCATCTATGAGCTCAATCTCTACAACTTTACCAAAGAGGGTACGCTCGCTGCTGCTCAGGTACGCCTTAAGGAGTTGCGCACTCTTGGCATTGACATAGTGTGGCTTATGCCGATTCAGCCGAGGAGCAAGCAAGGCAAGATAGGTTCTCTTGGCAGCCCATACGCTCTTCAGGACTATACCAAGGTCAACCCTGATCATGGTACGCTCAGTGACCTCATCAACTTCGTAAACGAGGCGCACAATCTCGGAATAGAGGTGTGGTTGGATTGGGTGCCCAATCATACAGGACTCGACCATGTGTGGGTTACAGAGCATCCGGAGTACTATCAGACTAAGGATGGAAAGATTGTACACCCGAACGACTATGGAGATGTATATCAACTCAACTATAGTAATTCTGCAATGCAACAGGCTATGATTGATGCTGTAAAGTATTGGGTAAAAGAAGCCTCTGTTGATGGATTTCGCTTCGACTACATATCCTCACCTGCTATTCCCGCCTCTTTCTGGAAGAGGGCAATACCTGAAATAAAGAATGCTGCTCCTGACAAACGTATCTGGATGCTTGCCGAAGGAGACCTTATCGACAGAAAAGACCTTTATGATGTAGGTTTCGACTACGACTATGCTTGGAATTTCCACGATAGTGCGGCTAAGCAGGTAGGTGCTACCGACAAGGCAAAGACGCTGCGGAGCATCTGTCAGACTCTTGTCAGCAACAGTCGGTATGACAATATGGATCGTATGGTCTATCTAACCAACCACGACGACGGTAATGATGGTAAGAACTACTTCTCCGACTTCGGTGTTAACGTGCCTCTTATGACTGTCCTTGAATTCACACTCTACGGCATGCCGCTCCTCTATAACGGACAGGAGATTGGTTATCGTCCTGTGCAGGACTATTTTAACCGCTCTGTCATTAACTGGAACTCAATTAACAGACAGTTGAAGAACACTATTGCAACACTTGTTGCACTCCGTCACTTGCAACCTGCACTTGGTGGAGGGATAAAATCAGAACGCGGCGTAGTAACATTCCTTGACACCGGGCAACCGTCACTCTTGTGTTATACTAAGACTAAGGGTGACAACACCGTCCTTGTTGCTCTCAACTTTGCAACGGAGCCTGTCACTTTCACTCTTTCCAGCATAGAACAAGGAAGATATTCCAAGTGGCTTGATAGTGAGACAGTGCATAACGATGCTACCCTCACGCATACCACACTCTCACCTGCTACTACCTTCACGCTCGAATCTAAAGGCTACTCCGTTTGGGTAAAAGAGTGAGTGGTCACGCCTGTTGTTACTCTTCTGATAAGTAATTACAACGAGAACTTTACACGTGCTTTGATGTCAGTTGCAGAAGAAGCTATGATTGCTTCAAAGTCGCCTGCTTCTGTCTCCCATTGGTGTTTGTCTGCATTGAAGTATTGCAGCATGTCTTCAGTAATGACGAATTCCACTTGCTTGGTTTCTCCTGCTTGCAACTCTATCTTCTTGAATGCTTTGAGTTCCTTCACAGGTCTTGGTAGTGTTGACTTGAGGTCGGAGATATATAGTTGCACTACCTCTTTGCCTGCACGTTTGCCTGTGTTTGTAACAGGAATTGAGATGTGGATTGTTTGATTTCCTGATTGTTTGATTTTGGGATTGTCTAATTGTGCTTTGCCGTATTCAAATGTGGTGTAACTCAAACCGTGACCGAAGGCAAAGAGAGGCTGATTGGGAGCATTCAGTTTGTAAGCCTTTATCTTTTTCTTCTGTTTGTATAGGTCTGTATATCTGTAGCCGACAAATATATCTTCTTTATAATACACCTGACCGTCAACACCTGGATAACCTTCTTCTCCGTATTGGTGAGAAGGGTAGTCTTCTATGCGGCTGCAGATGGTGAAAGGCAGTTTGCCAGAAGGATTGACATCGCCGAATAGCACATCGGCAAGAGCGTTGCCGCCTTCAGAGCCTCCATACCATGTCTGCACTATTGCGGGTACTTTCTGTAACCACGGCATAGCTACTGCATTACCTGACTCTATCACTACCACAATATTTTTGTTTGCTTCTGCCAGCGCTTCAATAAGTTTGTCTTGATTGTAGGGTAGGTTGTATCGCTCACGGTCGGCATCTTCGCAGTCTTGATGTGGAGCTTTGTTAAGACCTCCAATAAAGACCACTATGTCAGCCTTCTTTGCTGCTTCTGTCGCGTCTTGCATCAGTTGTTCTGCACTGCGTGACTCACTAAGCTCCTGTTTACTCTTCAATCCGTCCTGCACTGCATACTCCTTGCTGTCGTAGCCTCTTTCATATAACACTTTGTTAGGCGCCTTGTTTGACATTCCTTCAAGCGGAGAGACTTCGTATTTAGCTTTCAGTTGTGATGAGCCTCCGCCTATTGTAGTCATACGAATGGCGTTCTCACCAACTACGAGTATAGTCTTCACATCTTCTTTCACAGGCAGCAGACGGCCTTCGTTTTTTAGCAGGACGATGCTCTCTTGGGCTATTGCTCTTGCTGCTTGCTTATGCTTTTCAGACACCATATTCCCGAATCCTTTGTGAGGGTTCATTGAAGTGCGTAATATAAGCCTGAGCACATTACGCACTTTCTCATCCAGTTCCTTGGTGTCGTATTTCCCACTCTTAATACCCTCCATATATGCATCTGCCATATAGTAAGCGGCATAAGCATTGGCCTTGTTGTGCGTCATACCGTCTGTCCAAGTGCCATATTCAAGGTCAAGACCGTTGTGCACTGCCTCATCGGTATCATGAGTACCTCCCCAATCTGAGATGACTGTACCGTCGAAGTGCCATTCGTCACGAAGTATGTCTTTCAGCAGATATTGGTTATGACATGCGTGCTGGCCTTTGTAGAAATTATAAGAACCCATTATGCTCCATGCACCTCCCTCTATAACAGCAGCTTTGAAGGCTGGCAGATATAACTCATACAAAGCACGGTCGGAGAGATTCACATTGTAACCATGACGGTTATACTCCTGATTGTTGAGTGCATAATGCTTTACGCATGCAGCAACACCTTTCGACTGAAGTCCTTGAATATAGGGTATTACCATCTCTGATGCCAGCAGTGGATCTTCTCCCATATACTCGAAGTTGCGTCCGTTGAAAGGAGTGCGGTATATATTCACACCAGGTCCGAGTACTACACTCTTGTTGCGGTATAGAGCTTCTTCTCCGAGCATCTCGCCATATAGTCTTGCCAACTCTGTATTCCATGTGGCGGCAAGTCCTGTGAGAGCAGGGAATGCAGTACATGAATCATTTGTCCAACCTGCCTGATTCCATTCATCCCACAATACTTCAGGACGTATGCCGTGAGGACCGTCAGTGCACCAAAGTCCGGGAATGCCGAGTCTGGCAACACCTGGTGAAGAGAACTTCGACTGTGCATGAATGACTGCTATCTTCTCTTGCAGGGTCATGTGTGCAAGAGCGTCTTCTACCCGTTGCTCAAGAGGTTGTGACGGGTCAAGATAAAGATGTGCTGAAAGCAGAGTGCATGCACACACTGCGAATAATGACAATACTATACGTTTCATATGGTTTCTTATTTTAATTCTGCTCCGAGAATATTATAACGGATATTATTGTGTATAATTATCAGATTTCCGTTCTCAATGCGTTTTTCGGCAGTAGCAATAGTCTGCAGACTCGTAAGAGATGTCTGGGTAGAGGCATGTGCTATGTATAATGTATTTGTGGATTGTGCAATGTTGGCAAGAGAGGCATTGTTGAGAGGTGCATATATTTCCAATGACGAACACAGCATCTTGCCTGTATGTAATGCTGCTGCCTCTTCTGCATTCATGGCAGAGCGCCAGAAATGAAGGTCGCTGACTCTCATGTCTGCTCCGCCTATACGCACAGCATTAAGGAGCAGTTGTTCTGTATCACTGTTGCCGAGTGTGCCGTCAATATAGTAATATGTCTTTCCAGCTGCATAGTAATGTGTCATCATAAGTGTGTGCCACCCGTTGTCACATATTTGTGAGGGTAGAGTAATAGTCTTTTTACCTTCATCAGTGTATAGTAATATTACGTTGTCGGCAGAAGCAATCTTCAGCCTCATAGCGAGGGTGAATGAGTGAACCCGGTCCTCAGGCAGGAAGACGAGAGTGTCGGTTGATGCAAGAGCAAGTCCTTCACCTGTTTGACGAGTCGGCATAGGTTTGTTTGCCTCAAGAGCATCAAAGAGAGAAGGTACGATAGTATGCATGAACTCGGTATGTCCTTCTGTGGTGGGGTGATACACATCACCGCTTACCTGATAGTTGTCAGCCCATTGCCCATCACCTTTGCAGTTGTCAAGAGCACCGAGGAGGTTGACAGTAGGTATATTCCACTCCTGCATTTCAAGGTTCATTTGCTTTACATAACCGTAGTCTGTAGCATTGTAGTCACCGCGTGGGTAGTTGTTGGTGGCAATAACCACTTTGCCTTCGTCTTGTGCAATATTGATGAGACTATCCATATTGTGTTTCCACTGGTTGTATGTCGCTTGCTTGTTGGTAGCTTCGTGCAGACCTTCGTTGCCGAGACCTAGACCAATAACTACATACTTGCCGCAATCGCCAAACATATGTCCTTTGTATCTTGCCAGCAGATTAAGTGTGTTGTTGCCGTTGATAGAGGCGTTAGAGTACTCATATTCTGGCAATGAAGAGTCGGCTGCATGCCGTGCTGCAAGCAACTGACCATACTGATATGCATAACCATGCATGTCATCAGCACCTTGACCGTTGCATACTGAAGAGCCGAAGAAAGTAATCTTGTTGTCTGCTATCTCCATACACTCGATACTATATACGAACTGCTGCATGTCAAGCATTATGTCTTTGCGTCCGTGACGCATATAGATGTCTGACACGGTAAAACCGCAATCAGTCTGGTCGGGAGTGAAGCCGACAATGCCCTCTTCACCGTTTCTGGCTTTTACGGTGTAGTCCCACGAGGAGTTCATGCAGAATTGTCCTCGCTCTGCATCACTCCCGTTGTATGCCACGAGGTCAAGTGTGTCACGCCATATACCATTGCCTCTGTATGTCAATTCCACACCTGCAGCATTCCAACCTGCAGTAGTGACATTGCCAACAATACCTACACGGTTAATTGCAAGACTTGTGAAAGTCTTTGTGGTAGTATTATACACTATTCTGTAGATACCGTTTTCCAATGCGCATGTGGTTGAGGACAGAACAGTGCCATCAGGCTTCTCGAAAGAGAGTGTTCCGCCATTGGTCATACGAAGGAATGTCTCAAAAGAGGTGCCTTCGGTCTTCCCGTCAGCAGCACGCAGATGCATCTCCACCTCACCACCTTCGACTGCAGTGCCTTTTATGAGCAAGCGACTGTATTGCTCCACTTGTGCCGGTGCAGGCTTCTCGTAGTCGCTGTATTCCTCTATGCGAATACCATTGATGTGAACATAACTGCCGCGTTCTATACTGAGTGACAAAGTGAGTGTGCCGTCTTCAGCAGGGAACAACGGGTCAGATACTGAGAAGGCATCTTCGTTCCAACCATTTGAGGCACCAGAATAACAGAGTCCATTACCACCTGTATGATGTGTGAAGACGCTCTCTGTAAGACCTTCTATTTTGATGTGGTCAACTGTCTGTCCGAAACTGCTGTTGTAAGCACGTGAGCCGATGATATAGAATACATACGCCTTGTCAGGGTTCATGTTGTTGAAGCGCATTTTGCCTACAGCAGAACCATTGATGAAGAAGTAGTCACCCATGACTGTCTTCTTGGCAAAAGCACCAAGTATGGCGGGATAAGTTGCTGCGGTGTTACCGCCGTTATTGTAACCGTTGCGTGAGAAGCCTGAGGTGATAGTGACATTTGCACCTACAGACTGGTTGTCACTGTAAACAAGACTGACTGCTGCTGCAGAAGTGGCATTTTCATAGATATTGTTCCAATATATGCCTCCATCATCAGGAGAAGCGGTTAACTCACCATTGTTACCATCAGAGTGACCACAGTCGATGTAGATCTCCTTGTCTGCCACATGGAGGTTTGTCATCTCCTGCATACGCATGCATGAAATAGGGAAATATGCTCCGCTACCGGCATACTGACGGTGCACAGTGAGAGTGATTGTGCCGTCTGAAGCAGGTTTAATAACAGGTGAAAGCCATACGTTGCTTGTATTCTGATTCTCTCCGTTAGCACCAATACCTGAGCCTGCTGCCTGCAGAGAACCCTGAATAGCCCACTGACCACGCAAAGTATAGTCGCTGATGCGCACATCGGTTGCTGTGCGGCTCGCGAATATTTTGAACTGATAACCTTTGGCAGTATTAAGACCACTGATAACCATAGAACAATGCTCACTGTTGGAGGCAAAGAGATAGTCTTCTGTTGCAGTAGTAATACCAAGGTCACCTAATAATGCAGTATCAGCAGAAAGAAGACCACCACCGCCTGACATACCGTTAGCTGTGAACTGTGTACCTGCCAACTGTAGCGTCAGAGTTGTAGCCGTATTATCTGCGTCCACGAGGTTATATATATGGCTAAGAGAAGGTTTGTTGCTTGTTACTTCCTGGTCTCCGATGTTATTCCAATAGTGACCATAGATGTCGGCACCAGTGGTGATAGTACCTCTTGTGCCACCAGACATGCCGAAGTCGAAGTAGAAACTGCGCTCAACTGTTTGAGCAGACAAGGAGAGCACACATACAAACAAGGTGCTCAAGAGAGAGAAACGTGTTTTCATAAGGATTATGTTTAATGATTATTAGTAATATAGAGATACAGAGCGGTAACCAGCCGCTCTGTACCAAGCGACAATATTTCAGTCGTTTCATGCGGTTACTTTATTTCAGCACCGAGGACATTGTAGCGGATACCGTTCTTGAGTATGATGAGTTGTCCGTTTTCAATGCGCTTTACAGCCTGAGTCTGAGTCTTGATGTCTTCCACACCTGTTGCCTCGGTTTCAGCAATGAACTGCACTTCTGCTTTCTCATAGTCAACAACGATGGTGATAGTAACATCCTGATAAATCTCTTCTGATGCAGGATAGAAGTTGCCGGCGCAAGGATAGGTCATAGTGTAAGACTTGTTGATTTCCCACTTGTCGTCCGTATTGTTAGCACCGAACTCAACAGCCCAGTTGCCATAAACAACCTTGAAGTCCTGACCAAACTCTGGAGCAAGGTACTCATAAGTGTTTTGCTTGCCAGCTACAGGAGTGAACTTCTGTGCATCTTTGCAATCCCAACCAAGCTTTGAGCCGGGAATGAACCAGTCGTTCTGTGAGATATAGAACTCACCAGCAGTAAGTGTGAGCACCATCTTCTCGCCTACAGAGAGAGTGAGGACAGCGTTCTTATAACCGCCAAACGGATTAGCGAGTGCGAGGTTTGCAGGGTCACCAGAAGTTCCTTCTGCACCCTTTGCGCCCATTTCGTAAGGCTCGTTGAGTTTGAGGCCATCTTTAGTTCCCCATTTGGTTGCCCATTGGTTATCCCAAGAACGGTCTTGAACAATCTTGAATGTACCATTAAGGTCAGGAACGTTAGCTGTAAGTACTCCGTTAACATCTTCAAACTGAATAGCTGCTACAAGACTCCAGTTGTCAGTGCAAGCACCAACGAGCTGATAGGTAGGACCAACTGCTGAGTGGTCGTAGAGAGTGCCTTCTACAAGGGTGAGTGTCAGTTTGTCTCCTTCAACCTTGAGAGTGAGTTTAGCGTCCTTGTAGCGGTAGTTCTCTTCAAGTTCGATAGGCAAGTTGATAGCCTCACCATCACTTCCTTCACCACCAAGAACATAAGGTGTGTTAAATTTGAGAGGTGCAGCATTATCACCATCCAAGACAGCGCCGTACTGGGGATGCCATTGACCGTCAACAGTGACTTTAATGTCGCCATAGAGGTCAGCAATAGTGTAGGTGAGTACACCGTTTACGTCAACGAACTTGTTGGATTCCCTGTCCTGATTCCAACCGGGAGCTGTGCCTACCAGATAGTAATCGGTAGCGTAAGCAGTCAATGCAAGCATTGCAACTGCAAGAAAAGAGAAAATCTTTTTCATGATGATTGTTGTTTTAAATTGGTTAATAATGTTGGTTGATTTTAAGTGTATTTAATGTTAGTGCAAGGTTTTCGGCGGGGTTGTCGCCCGTGAGTGGAGCGTAAATCTCAAGTGAGCCATGCAACATAGCTCCTTCTGCAAGAGTAGCGACCTCTCTTGGCGAGAGCGGAGTGCGGTAGAAGAAGAGGTCGCGGAGGCAGTCTCCGGTAACAGTGAACATATCCGGCACTTCGTCTGTGGCAATAGTGTCAACACAGTGCTTGTTGACATAACGCCATGTGGTATGGCGTACAGCGGAATGCACAGTGGTATAGACAGAGTCGCGCGAGGTGTAGGATAGGGTGTAGGAAGACAAGCCCGGTTCAGGTACGAAGCTGACATTTGATATTTGCTGTGATGGTGTCACATCTCTGCGAAGAGGTAGCGGTTTACCCTGAGCGAGAGCCTGGAAGAAAGTAGGAGGTATGGCGGAACACAGTTCGCGGTGACCTGCGGTGTTAGGATGCCATTTGTCCTGCTTATTCCAGAATCCGTCTGCCCAACGTCCACGCCCGTCGTCAAGTGCGCCAAGGAAAGAGACAAAGGGGACCTGCCACTGCATCATCTCAAGGTTGGTGTTGAGCAAGTCTTCGTAGTCAACAGGGTTGAAATCCGCCCGGACATAACTACCCATGACTACAGGAATCCTGCCGAGTTCACGAATCTTACGGACGAGTGTGAGCAGATTTTCCTTATATGACAACACCGCAGCCTCTCCGTCTTCGTGAAGCCCTTCGTTGCCGAGGCTCAGACCGATAACCACGAAACGGCTGTCATCGGGCAGAAGGTCAGCATCGAAGCGTGCAAGCAAGTCGTAGGTGTCGTTGCCGTCAACGGAGATGTTGACTATGCTCCAACTATTGGGCAAGCGTTGTGAGTACTGCCATGCGTAGCCGTGAAGGGAGTCGGCGCCCACACCACGACAGACAGACGAGCCGAAGAAGCATATACGCCGGTCTGCGGCAGGTGTGCACGAGAGCAAGGCTATCGTGGAGAGCAACAGAAATATGTTTGAGAATTGCTTCATGTTCCGTTCATGTTCCGTTGGAGTATGCTTCAGGTTACGATGAGGTCTCGATGAGGTTACGATGAGGTTACGATGACGATGGCTGGGGGTTTACTTCTTCCAAAGGCAAGATGTGACAGATTTTGCAGGCAAGGTAATGTCGAAGCTGTGAGTGCCATCGTCGATGGTCATTGTGACTCCGTCATCATTATTGTTTTGCAAGACAAGGCCATAGGTGCCATCTGTGTTGTCGGAAGCGACAAAGCTGACATTAGACGGCGTATAGCCTTTGGCGTCGATGCGAGTACCTCCAGCCTTGAGTACTTTGGAGAGGTGCCCCATGACGTAGTAGGTGGCACGGCGGTTGAGAGTGGCGTAGTCGCGATTGGATATTTCGACAAGACCATAGCAAGTGCCGCAACCTCCCGGTCGGTAAGGCCCACGCTCGTTGTCAAGCATGAAGTTCCAGACAATGACAGACTTGCACCAGCGGGTGACAGCCGACATACATGGGTTGTTCATGTCATTCATGAGCGCATCACGGTAGTTGTTGTAGTTCCAAGTGCCGATAGAGTGCTCAGTGAAATAGAGGTTTTTATCTGGTGCCTGACGGTGAATATTGTCAAGTTCGGTAGGCGAGCCTCCGTAGTTGTGGTAAGCCGCGCCATCGATATAACCTGCGGCAATCTTGTCCTGGTATATCTTTAGCGGGTACTGTTGCTGGTCGTTGACATTGTCGTAGTTGTAGTTGTGGTCGAAGACGAGAATCTTAGTCTTGATGCTGTTCTGCTCGAACTTAGGTCCGAGAGCGAGTTTAACAAAGTCGCGGCACTCCTGCCAAGTCATGTAAAGTGATGCAGAGTTACCACGGTTGAGTGGCTCGTTCTGCACAGTGACCGCTTCGATGTGAATGCCTTCAGCCTCGAACGCCTGAATCCATTTGACGAAATAGAGTGCATAGTCCTGATAGTGGTCGGGGTTGAGTTGCCCTGAAGTCCAAGAGTTGTAAGGCTGCTTGTCATTCAAGTTGTTAACCTTCATCCACCTTGGACACGACCATGGCGAGCCCATGATTTTGAGCGAGGGGTTGATGGCAAGAACCTCCTTGAGTACGGGTATGACATAGTTGGTCTCTTCGGAGGTGAGGCTGAAATTCTCAAGTCCTTTAGCATCGCAGCACGAGTACTCGGAGAGTGAGAAGTCGGAGCAACCAATGGATATACGCGTATAGCTGTAACCCATTCCTTCTGTGGGTGAGAAGGTTTCTTTGAGCAGTTTGGCGCGGTTCTCGGGTGTCATTTTCATGAGGAGATAGCAAGCCGAGCCATTGAGCGCACAACCGAAACCATCGAACTCCTGATAGCGTGTCTCGGGGTGAAGATAGAGTGTCTTGTCAAGGTTAGCGTTGAATCCTTCCTTGAAGTCACGCGAGACGGCGGAGAAGTGCATGGTATTGTCACCAGTGGTAATCCAAGTCTGCACCTTGTTTTCGTCAACCGGAGTGACCTTAGACGTGTCCTGGGGTTTATTATTGTCGTCAGGATTAGTGATAGTCACATTGCATGCCATGAGGCAAAGTGCAACGATGAGAGGTGAAATAAACATTGTTCTATTCATGGGGTTAGGTGTTTAGTTAACGTACTTTCTCGTATGTGGTGGTCATATTGTTCATGTCGAGCGTGATGCGGTAGATGCCGTCAATAGGAGCGGCAGTGGCAATCCAGTTGCCTGTCTCGTTGCCTGTTGATCCGTCCTTCTTGGTAATACCAGCGGAGCCATAGATGTTAAGACCGACCTGCTCGTAGTTGTTGCCAGCCTCTTCGCCTCCCCAACCATGCTGGTGGAAGAACTTGAAGTTGAGAGAGCCATAGTCATCGTAATCAGCGTTTTCTCCATTGAGCATGTAGAGTGTGAACTGATAAACCTTAGGAGCAACAGTGCGACCGACGAAGTTCTGGTCAGGCGAGTCGAATCCCCATCCTGAAGTAGCCTGAGGCGTATAAGTCGGGTGACCGAGACCGACACCGCAGACATACATCACTTCCGGAGCAGTGAGTTCATAGAGCGGTTCAACAACAAGATAGTCGGCTTCAACTTTGTATGATACATAATACATGCCCTTCTCGCCCAGGAAGCGGACTTTGTTACCGCTGATATACTCCATGTAGTCGAGGTTGTATGCCTTGGAGACATCCTGAGCGCCGATAATCTCGACTTCGGAATCCTTGTCGAGGAATATCTTAGCTCCGCGGTATTTCTTAGCGACGGTGGAAGACGAGATATACTTAGGTGCTTCCTCGAGGTCGTTTTCGATGTCAATCTTAGCGACAGGCATAGCCACTTTTCCACCGAAAGTAAGGTTGAAAGTGACAGGGTCGAAGCGAACGGTATCTATGGTCTCATAGTTGTCGTTTTCAATGAGTATAGAGGTGGCAATGCCACTGTTGAACATATCTTCGGTGATGACACTTATCTCACCGTCAACCATGCCGAAGACGGGTTGTGACCAGTCAATACGTCCGAACTTGGTGCCGACAGTAGCAAGCAGACATTCGAAGGACTTGGGATATCCGAGGTCTTTTGCAATGAAGATGTCGTCTTCACGCTCCATCTGCCGTCCTTTGCCAATGACAGTATACTGGATGGTGGGGGGCATGATATAGAGCGAAGGCACAGAGGGTCGGTGTCCGATACATCCTTCGACAACGACTTCAGCCTTGTCGCCTTCTACATTCTCTGCAGTAAGCCATGCCTTGATAGGAGCACCTTCTCCCATTCCTGCGCCAAACGGCACAGCGTAGCGGAGGGTGGTTTCAAAGGAGTAGTCCTTTGTGCGGATGACTTCCTGAGATATTTTCTTGGTGTTCTCCCGCTCGCCTGCGGTGAGCATGACAGTGAGAGTGGAGAGGGGAGTCTTTTCTGCAGTGACCTTGACGGTGATGTCGATAGAGTCGGTGCCATAGAGCACTTCTTTCTGCAGGATAGAGCCAGAGACTTGTGGAGTCTCGTTCGGATAGACTGTGCGGAACTCTGTAGGTTGGCATGCAGCGATTACAGAGCAGAGAGCACAGAATAGAAATATTTTGACAGTTGTTTTCATAACATCAGGTTTTAGCTATAGATTAGTATCCCGGGTTTTGTATGAGGTTAGCGTTCTTGTCGAGTGCAGTCTGGGGAATAGGCATGAGGCGGTGGTCTTCGACGAAGGGTCTCGCCTGCGGGATACGTCCTTCATCACGCAGGTTGATGGTGTTCATCACTTCAAGGAGTTTCCCGAAGCGTATGAGGTCGAAGAGTCGCTGTCCTTCAAGAGCGAGTTCGAGACGGCGTTCATTGAGAATAGCGTTGAGCATAGCGTCCTCTGAACTTGTCTTAGAAGCCTCGAGGTCTTTAAGTCCCACACGCTGGCGAATCTGGTTAACGCAGTCGGCAGCACCCGGAAGGTCGCCATTGTGTGCCAATGCCTCCGCCTTAAGAAGGATGATGTCGGCACCACGCAGTTTGATGATGCTGTTGTATGCGGAGCGGCATTTATACATGAAGGGGTAGTGGTCGGACGGATAGTAGTTAGCCCAAGAACACTCATAATATACTATGGTCTGGTTCATGCGGACAGTGTCACCCTCCTGATTGAAGGCATTGATAAGGTCGCGTGAAGGAGTAATCCATTTAGCCCAAGTGAAGGACTCGTCCCAGTTGGCGAGGTCGCGTCCGTACATCCACGTAACCCAACTGCCAGAACCTGTGAAATACTGCATCTCGAGAATAGACTCACGCGAGTTGCGGAGAGTGGCATCGCCTGTCTCGGCATTGTATCCGAAAAGAGAGCGGTAGTCAGGTTCGAGAGAGATACCATCGGCAAGAACGAGGTTGCAATAGTTCTCCACCTTGTCCCATTCTCCACGCTCGGCATGAATCTTGGCAAGGAGCGCCTCGGCAACAGTCTTGGAAAGTACAGTCTTGTCGATAGGACTGAGTGCAGGTGCATATTCCAATGCCTCCTCAAGGTCTTTGATGACCTGAGCGTAAGCCTCTTCCTGTGTCACAGGCTTCGGGAAATAGAGAGGATAGACTTCTTCGATGTTGTCAGATGTGATGTCGGGTGCCTCCTTGAGGTTAAGAGGAATGTTTCCGAACCAGTGAGCGAGGTCGAAGAGCATGAGTGCACGGAATATCTTAGCCTCCGCCTTCCATTGTGCACGTTCAGCCTGCGAGAAAGCAGGGTCTGGCACAGAGTCAATGTTGGTGATGACCACATTGGCTTTGGCTATGTCTTCAAGATAACGATCCCAGTCGCGAGCGATGTCAGGGTTGGAAGCATCGAGTGCATTGGTTTCCACGGGTACGACCTCAGCACCTGTTGTGCCTGCATAGGCGTTGTCGGTGCGAGCCTCACCAAAGAGGAGATAGTCAAGATACCAGTGTTCCTGACGGTCGCGCATGAGGGTATAGAGGTTTTTGTAAACAGCCTCCATAGCAGCACGGTCTTTGTACTTGATACGTGTATCCGCCGTGTCGGTGGTGGAAAGGTTGAGTTCCGACTGGTCGGAGATAGGGTCGATCTGCAGGTTGCATGATGCAAAGATACAGAGAACAGAGAACAAGATACAGATAAATCCTGCGGGCGTGAGACGAGTCACAGCCTTGTTTCTAATAGAGATATTGAATATTGTTTTCATGGCTGTTTAGAATTCGATGTTAATACCAAGAACAAAACTGCGAGTCTGCGGGTAGGTGCCGTAGTCAAGTCCCTGCACCGTGCCGCTGTTGCCATACTGGTTGACCTCCGGGTCCATTCCGAGGTAACGAGTGAGTGTAAGAAGGTTCTGAGCGGAGAAGTAAGGCTGCAGCTTGGTCATGCCTATCTTCTTCATCCACGCGCCCGAGAAGTCGTACGCGAGGGTCAGGTCCTTAAGACGGAGGAAAGAACCGTCTTCAATGAAGTAGTCGCTGACACGCATGTCGAAACCGGCTTTAGGTATGGTTGTCTGCATGCCCGGTCTGCGCCAGCGGTCAAGAACACGTGTGGACTGGTTCTTCTCGTCGTACATACCTTCTGTTTCGATACGTCCAGCATTGAATATCTCGTTGCCAACAGCGCCTTGCAGCATGAAACTGATGGTGACTCCGTAGAAGCGGAAAGTGTTGGTCATACCGAAAGTGACATCAGGGTTGGGGTCGCCAATGTAAGTACGGTCAGAGGCGGTAACCTCTCCGTCGCCGTTGGTGTCGAGGTAGATGAGTTCGCCTGTCTCAGGGTCAACGCCTCCAGTCTTGTAACCATAGAAACTGCCGAGAGGCATACCAGGTGTGTTGCGTACGCAGTAGTCGGCGAGAATATCTGTCACCTTGGCATCGTAGTAAACCTGGCTGGTCTGCAGGCTCTCAAGACGGTTCTTGTTGTGCGATATGTTGAAGTCGGTGTCCCACTTGAAGTTCTTGCGTACAAAGTTATGCGATGAGATAGTGAACTCAACACCGGTATTGGTCATCTCGCCCTCGTTGCGCTGAATGCTGCTCACAGCAGCCGAGCCTGCAGGCAGACTAACCCACATAAGCATGTTGCGGGTACGCTTGTAGTACCAGTCGAAGTTGAAGGTGAGACGGTTGTGGAACATAGTCCAGTCGAGTCCGACGTTACCTTGCGAGGTAGTCTCCCATGTGAGGTCGGTAGCACGGAGAGAAGCCTGACTGTAGGTAGGAACAGCATTCTCCTTGCCTGTCTCCCACCAGTTCTGACGGTTTATATTGTAGCGCTCGAGGTAGGCATAATCGCCAAGACCTGCCTGGTTACCAGTCTGTCCCCAACCTCCACGCAACTTGAGGTCGTCAATCCACTCAACGTCTTTCATGAAGTCCTCTCCTGAAATACGCCATGCAGCACTGACAGAAGGGAAGAAACCCCAGCGGTGTCCGGGTGCGAGTTTGGAAGAACCGTCGGCACGGAAGTTTGCAGAAATGAGATAGCGGCTGTCGTAGTTATAACTGAGTCGTGCAAAGGCTGACATGATAGCCCATTCGGAAGCGGAAGAATAGGTGCTTCCCGGGTCAATCTTGTTGGCAGCATTAAGAGTCTTGATGGTGCCGTCAGCATAGTGGTTACCGTTGATGACTCCCTGACTCCAGAGCGAGTGTGTCCACGAAGAACCTGCCATCACGTCAATGCCGTGTTTGCCGACCTGTGTGTTGTAGGAGAGTACGTTGTCCCAAACGAGCACCTGATCGGTGGAACGTGTGTCTTCACCCTCACCGTACTGGTTGCGTCCCCATGATGTCTTTTGCGGGTCAAGGAAGCGCGTGTAGTTGATAGCACGGTAGTCTTCGGTGATGGTTGTAGTGAGTTTGAATCCGGGGAGGAAAGTGAATACGCCTTTTGCAGTGGCAAGCAGGCGGTGAGTCTTGGTCTGCTGGTCGGCATAACGGGTAATGTTCTCCAGCGGGTGAGTGATGTTGCTCACACCATAGAAGTTGGTGTAGTAATAGTTGGGGTTGTCCTTATCCCAGATTGGGGCGTAGGTAGGCGTGTTGATGACAGAGAGCACCAGACCGCCGCGGTTGGCACCTGTACCTGAAGAGATGGCACCTTCGTTGGTGTTGTTACTATATGCTATGTTGGCACCTATTGAGAACCACTTGGTGACTTCGGCATCAATGGCAGCACGGAAGTTGAAGCGCTGGAACTTGGTAGTCTCAATGATACCTTTCTCGTTGCTGTAGCCGCCTGAGAGGAAATACGTAATCTTGTTTGTTCCGCCACTGACAGAGAGTTGGTAGTTCTGAGTGGAGCCTGTCTTGTAGGTCTCTTTGAACCAGTCGGTCTCGTCCTTGAGTCCGTCAGGCAGCACCACTTTGCTCCCGAGGTCGGCAAGATACTCCTTGTACTGTTCGAAGTTGAGTGCATCCATCTGTTTGGTGACCTGTGTCCAGCCGCCATACATAGAGAAACTTATCTTCTGGTGCTCCTTGCTTGCGCTGTTGGCTTTGGTGGTAATCATCACCACGCCGTTGGCAGCACGTGAACCGTAGATGGCAGCCGAAGATGCATCTTTGAGTATCTGCATAGACTCGATGTCGTTGGGTGCGAGGAAGCCTATGTCGGTCATAGGCACGCCGTCGACTACATACAACGGGTCGTTGCTGGCATTCATAGAAGTGGTACCGCGCACGCGTATGACCATGTCTGCACCCGGTTGTCCGTTAGGCTTAACCACCGTGACACCTGCAGCCTTGCCCTGAATGGCCTGCGCAGCAGATGTGATAGGGTGCTTCTCGAGGTCATCAACCGAGACTGAACTGACAGCGGTGGTGATGTCACGGCGTTTGGCTGTACCATAGCCTATGACAACCACTTCGTCAAGCAGTTCGTTGTCTTCTTTGAGTACTACTGTCAGTTCTTTTCTGCCTGCAAGTGCCACCTCTTCGGTCTTCATACCGACGTATGAGACTACGAGCACTGCATTGTCTGACGAGACATTGATGAAGAACTGACCGTCGAAATCGGTCACTGTGCCGTTCTGTGTGCCTTTCTCCTGCACTGTGGCACCAATGACAGTCTGTTGCTGACTGTCTTTCACGACGCCGCTAACCTGCACCTCGGCATAAGCCGTGAATGCACCGATGGCACAAAATGCCAGAAGCAAGAGACGTCGGAACAATGAGTCTGATTTGTGTTTCATGTGATATAGTGAGTTGATTGATTTTTCTGCACAAAGTTACGTTCTGTCTTTCGCGTGTGCAATACCTAATATTAAAAAAGTGGATATGAGTGGTGCCAACATGCTGATACACAGGAATACAATATATAAAAAAAGTGGAGAAGGACAATGGCGTCTTCTCTACTGCGAAGTTGATAATTAATATTAGAAGCCGCTATAGACCACTTCGAGCCGCATGGGGCACTGCTTGTCCTGTGCACTGCGTATGGCTGTGGCGCTGACAGTCTGCATAGGATAGACGGCACTGATGGTTGTCGTAGAGGAAGTGGAGCTTATTTCCACGCTCACCGGCACAAGGAGCATGTAAAGCGTGTCAGGATTGCCCTCTGTACGCAGTTGGCGCGTGAGCAGGGTGGTGATGTCGTAGTCGTAGTAGTAGATGGTGTTGCCTACGGAGTCGGTGCCTGAAGTAAGCGGACTTATGATGGCACAGGTGTCTGTAAGAAACTCCTTGTTCGTGAAGAAACGTTCCGAGGAGTCCTCTTTCAGCAGTAGCATGTAAGGCGCAGGTTGTGCCCAGTCGTCGGATGTCTTCTGTGACGTCTGTCCGGTATATACGTTCAGTACATCTATCTGAAGGCGTGCCAGGTTGACGTATGGTCGCTTCTTCTCCGAGATGGACTTCTTGATGCTGTCCGCCATCTCGCGCATGGGCAGTCCGAGGCGTGTCTGGAGGTTGGCAGGCGAGACGATGTAGTTGACACTGTCCTCAGTCTTGCGGAGTTCCTCGAATGTGCTGTTGGTGTAGTTGATACGGTTGATGCTTCTCACCTCCGAGTTGGCATAGAACCACTTCTCGTTAAGCGCAAGGGTGTCAACACCTGCACGTGAGTAGGTGTAATGATAGAACACAGCGAGGCTGATGTCGTTGACATGCAGCATGGTAGAACTGCCGAAACCCGTTGTGATGTAAAATCCCTTGAAAAGTTGGGTGTAGGCCTCCTGTGATGAGAAGTCGCGTATGTTGAAGAAGCGATTGGCGAACCTGTCGTTGGTCTTGAACGACACGTAGTAGTTACCAGTACCTGCAGAGTCGGTTGCCGCTCCTGCCACTATTATGCGGTCGTGGTCAAGCACATAAGTGGAGTCCTCGCCGCTCCAATAGTCGGACACATCGAGAGAACTCTTGTAACGCTGTGTGTAGGAAAACGTTGCTTTGTCCAGTTCATATACTGACAGGCTCATCGGACTCATGCCGTCTCCGAACCAAGTGCTGTAACTGACATATATGCATACCGAGTCAAGCACTGCACCGTCCTCATACTGATAGCCCTCAGGGCATGCAAGCTGCGTGAGTATGTCGGCATGTATGGTTCCGAAACGGCTGTCGCACTCGCCGAGGAGCATTGAGTCGGGTGAAGAATATATGTAGTCAGTCCTGTCGAGCGAGGAGCGTACAGAGAACGTGTCCACACTTACTATTATCGCATCCTCCTCGGGGAGAATGGAAGCGCCTGTGTTGAGTACGTCGTTCTTGCACGCACCCAATGTCAGCAATAGCAATATGTACACCAGCCCTCGTCTCACTGTTGTTATTCTTTTCCTGTCTCCAGCAGTTGGCGGAAGAATGCCAGATAGTCTTCAGGATTCTCGCCCTTATACGGCATGTATGGCACTCCGCGCTGCATGGCATGACGTTTTACCACACTGTTAACGCTCTCCGATGTCTGAATGACGGCGTCTGAGAAGTCAACAGCCAGCTTCATCAGTTCGTTGTAACCTGCACGGCGGCCTATGATATGCTGTATGTCGTTCTCGCTTATGCCGTGGGTCATCACTTTCTTTGCAAAAGCTATGCCGAAAGGTGTACGGAAACTGTGGTCGTCAAGAGAGAACACTACCTTGGAGTCGGCAAAGAACGGCGTGTCAGCATAGGCTTTCTTTATGTAGAGAGGCGTAAGTGCTGACATCCAGCCGCTGCAATAGATTATATCAGGAGTCCAGCGGAGCTTCTTCACAGTCTCAATAACGCCGCGTGCAAAGAAGATGCAGCGCTCGTCGTTGTCAGAATACTCCCTGCCGGTCTCGTCAGCCAGACCACGGCGGCGGCGGAAATAGTCGTCATTGTCAACGAAGTATATCTGTATCCTTGCCGACTGTATGGATGCCACTTTGAGGAGCAGCGGGTGGTCGGTGTCATCGATAATCAGGTTCATGCCTGACAGACGTATAACTTCATGCAACTGGTTGCGGCGCTCGTTAATCTCGCCGAACTTGGGCATGAAGGTACGGGTCTCCCAGCCGTCAGCCTGACATACTTCGGGAAGCATGCGGTTCAACTTTCTGACAGGAGTCTCCTCCTGCAGGTAAGGATATATCTCCTGAGAGACAAACAAAACACGAAGCGGCTCACTCATAACGGAATCCTTTCTTTTTAAGGTGGGTCATTTTTCTTGCAACGAACTGTCATGCAGCACCACTATGAAATGCAACATACATATTTCGCAGCGCAAAATTACAAAAAAAGTTTGATATAACAAAACTTTTAGTAATTTTGCAGTCCCTAAGACGTATTTTTACGTAGTTTAGCATCAACTCACAAACATCAACCTACCTAACAGACATGCAAATAATTACTACTCAGAAAGCACTGCAGGAGCAGGTGGAGGCCTGCAAGAGGCTCGGAAAGACCATAGGACTCGTACCCACCATGGGTGCGCTGCACGAGGGACACGCCTCGCTTGTAAGGAAATCGGTGGAGGAGAACCGCGTGACCTTCGTATCCGTGTTCGTCAACCCCACGCAGTTCAACAACAAGGAGGACCTGCTCAAATACCCGCGAGACATCAACAAGGACGCAGAACTGCTTGCGTCGCTCAATGTGGACTTCCTTTTTGCTCCCGCCACCGAGGAGATGTACACCGACGAAGAACTGAACACCACGTTCTCTTTCGACTTCGGAGGACTTGACCAGGTCATGGAGGGCAAGATGCGTCCCGGACACTTCAACGGAGTGGTGCAGATAGTAAGCCGTCTCTTCACGCTTGTGCAACCCGACAGGGCGTACTTCGGCGAGAAGGACTACCAGCAGCTCGCAATCATTAGACGTATGGTGCAGGTGCTTGACTTCAATGACATACAGATAGTAGGCTGCCCCATAGTCAGGGAGTCTTCGGGTCTGGCGCTGTCGTCAAGGAACCAGCGTCTCTCGGCAGAGGAGAAAGCCATCGCTGTCAACATCTCGCATATACTCTTTGAGAGCCGCCAGTTGACGCAGAGCCAGAGTGTGGCACAGGTGCAGAGTTGGGTGATAGAGCAGGTGAACCGCGTACAGGGACTGACAGTGGAGTATTACGAGATAGTTGACCAGACCACACTCATGCCCGTTCAGGACTTCTCTCACGCCATAGGGTGCATCACCGTCTATTGCGGACCTGTCCGTCTGATAGACAACATCAAGTATTAAGACTTGACAAAAGCATATAATTGTCATTTGTGCACTGTGCAGGTTTCGGATATGTCCGGGGCCTGCACTTTTTTTGTGTTCCATTGTTGGTGTATAGGTCGCGCTAAGGTAGCGCAAGGGTAGTGGATTTCTTAATGAACAGGATGAAACCTTCGAAGGGGTATCGAACCCTTGCCGAAGGGATAGGCAATCTCTGAAATGTGTTTATGCCTACGGATAAAGGCGAGAAATAGATAATAGTGAAGCCAAGCAGCCGCACCGAAGAAAATGACCAAATCCTCCCTGCAAAATATATTTGCACAATCGCATATTTTTCCGTATCTTTGCAGCAGGATTATTGTATAATGCAGATATTGCACCTTTGCGCCAGAAATCGTAAAATGCAGAATGGCACACATACCCCATAACACAAAGAAAAACAAGACCATGGCAGATATAGAGACAGTAACACAAAAAGGATTAGTACCTACAGAACTCATCGATGACTTGCGGCAGATCATCGACTCTGCTCGTACAAACGTCGCTGCAACTGCCAATTATGAGTTAACTGCGATGTATTGGAATATCGGCAATCGTATCAATCGCGATGTGCTTAATAATGAACGCGCAGAGTATGGCAAGCAAATTGTCGCGACGGTGGCGCGACAATTGCAAGAGGAGTATGGGACAAAGGGATTTGATGAAAAAAGTATCCGCAGAATGATGCAATTTGCTCAGACTTTTCCTGATTTCCAA
>CAJOIR010000009.1 GCA_905234685.1 Paludibacteraceae bacterium | reverse complement strand
GCGGCAAACATTGTCGCTGTCAGCATCACAGCCGAGAACATTAATAATAATCGTTTCATAACAGTTTGTGTTTTATTGTTAATAAATAAAGTTGTTTTCTTTTGTTTGTTTTCCGCTACCCTTCGGCTACCTTCGGGCTACCCTTGCGCTACTTTTGCACTTACCTTGACGTATCAGTAGTCCTTCGGCAAGGCTTCGATAGCGTTTCGAGAACCCTTCGGAGCCGGAGCAGCAGAAACGGCATCTTATTTTACCACTTTCTCGCCGTTGATGATATACATACCCTTAGGCAGGTTGTCAGCGGTCTCGCCGAGGTACTGACCTGTGACAGTATAAACACCCTTCTTCAGCGACTTGCCTGCAACGATGTCTTCCAGACCCGAAGCACTCTTCGACTCTATCATGTACTTCGACGGTGCAGGAGTGACAAATGTGTTCTCCACTGTAGGAACAGCAAACACGTGCATGTACTCTGTCGATGCCGAGATGACATATATGTTGTTTGCCACGTCGAAGGCAATACCGTCGATGTTGGTGCCGAGGCTCGGGAAGAAATAGTCGGAAACCTTGGTTATCGACTTCACGTCACCGCTGCCCTTGTAAGTAACCTCATAGAGGTTAACCGACTTGTTGCCGCCAAGAGCCACGTACTTGCCGTCGATTGACACAGCGCCCGCTCCGCGATATGCCGTGGCAGGGGCGATGTCATCGTTCATACCCAACTGCATGAGCCAGTCAACCTCACCGCTACGGCTGGCGTGTGCCATCATAGGATAGCCGTCCAACTGTCCACGGTACTGGAAAATCCAGAAGCCACCCTTGGTGTCGGCACGCATTGTGCTCTCACCATTGACAAGGTTGAATGAACCAAGGTCTGCAAAGATGACGCTGTCGGGCTCCTCTGCATACGGCATGCCCTGGCCGATAGGATAGCGTGCTATGCGGCTCATGTTGTCAAGCAGGTAGAGCACCAGCTCGTTGCCTGAACCTGCGGGCACTGCACTGCAGGCGCGGGTGTAGATCTGGTCGCGCTTTGACACTGCCAGTACTTCGGTGAAAGCCTCGGTGGGGTTGGCAGGGTCCATACGCCATACGCCTGTGCTGACAGGGTCAACCACGTTGTTATCGCACATATACACATAGCCTTCGGCGTCAGTCTCCAGACGACGCATGCCCTGACGACCGTTACGGAAATTAACACCGCCAAGGAAGCCTTCGTTCTTCTGGTCATAGACGAACTGCATCATCTGGTCGTAGATGAAGAGTCCGCGCTTCTGTGTCTTCGAGGTGTTGGTCATACCGTCGGTGTCTCCGTCCATAGAGTCGGACACATAGAGCCAGCCGAAGTGGTCGCTCTCGTAGCTGTTGTCCACTACCACACCCTGCGGGTTGTAGAAGATGTAGGTGGTGTCGTCCTTGGCATTGACCTGCTCAAGTATCGGGTCGTCTTCCTCTCCGTCAGGTGCGGGGTTGGGAGCACCCTGAGCCTTAACAGCCCATTTGTAACTGCCACCGGGTACTTCTGCAAGGTCGATAACAGCCTTGTGTGCACCGGCGGTCATAAGGTCTGCGTCAGCGATTGCCACTGAGGCAGCCACATCGCCCTCAGCGTTGATGAACTGCACCTCAAGTGCGATGGCGGGTGCATTCAGTATGTACTCTATCTCCACCTTGTTCTCATCAGTGGTGGCAGACGACTTAAGCCCTGAAGCAAAGATGTTTCTTTCCAGAGCGAACATCGGCATAGTCATTGCGGCTATAGCCAAAAAGGTAAATAAACGTTTCATGTTGGTAAGAATTTAGAAGTTTATATTGTTGTTTGTATGTTTGTCAGTCATGCCGGTGCAGACGCGTGCCTGCACCGGCATCCATGTTTATTGTTTAAGCAGTTGCACGTTGTGCTGCTGACCTGCATTGTTCTCCACTCTCATTATGTACAAACCTGCTGAGAGTCCGCCTACGTTGACGGTGTTGCTGCCGCTGAGCGAGCCTGACTGCATGAGCGAGCCTGTGAGGCTGTAGATGCTGTATGCCTTCAGGTCACTGCCCGACACCTTAATATAATAGTAAGCAGGATTGGGGTAAACCAGTATGTCGTCCGCCTCTATGTCGTCCACAGCATCTTCAACCACCGCAAACGGGTCTTCGACAGCCGGGCGTACCTTCGGAGCACGTGTGGTGAACGAGTTCACAGCCTTTGGAATAGCATATACCATCAGTCGCTCACTGGTGCTGCTGAGGATATAGAGGTTGCCGGCGGCATCGAAGTCAAGACCCATGGTCACGCCCTCGTCCTTGCCCCAGTTGATGGTGTACTTCTTGGCGAGGGTCGGTTCGTTGGCAGAGGAGTACTCTACATCCCACACTTGTACATTACCGCGCTCAGTACCCATGGCGAGCATGTTGCCGTCCACGGATACAGCCATTCCGCCCTGGAATGCGCCATCCACACCTGTGCCTATGTTGAAGTCCTTCTTGCCGTTGGTCTCATGCAGCAGAGCAGGAACGGCAGCGGAACTGTTGTAGCGGTACTGGCTAATCCAGAAGCCGCCGCGCTGGTCGTATGCTATCTCGCCCGAGGCGTTCTGCAGGTGCGTGCCATTCGAGATGTCACGGTACTCCCATTCGGAAGGAGCATCTGTCCACGGCAGTTTCTGCTGTCCTATGTCGAAACGGGCGATGTTACCCTCGCGGTGACCTGCCACAGCAGTCTGACGGTCGTAGGTGTAGAGAGTCTTCTCCTTGCCTGTGCCAAGCACTACACAGTCCATCACGGGGTTGGTAATCACCTTGCCGCTCTCACGGCTGGTGAGTGTACCCTTCAGGCTCGACTTCTTGCCGCTGAACAGAGCGCGGAAAGCAGAGTCAGGCTTGGCGGCATTCATCATATATACACCCGGTGACTTCAACGCAGAGGAGCATACATACACCTCGCCATCGGGACCCACATACGGGTGCGACAGTGCCCACTCGTACTCGTCACCGTTGATGGTCTCACCCCATGTCACGTCGCCGTTCCATGCCTTGGCACCCTGGTCGGTGACATCTGTGAAGTCTGACCCGAGAACATACACACCTATGTCGGTGCTACGCGGGTTCTGCGGATCACCTGCTGTCACGTTGCCCTTAGCCACGTTAGTGACATAGATACGTCCGAAGAAAGGACTCTCCAGAGTGCGGTCAACAGCCACTCCGCGTCCGTTATAGAACTGGAACAGAGGGCTGTCGTCCGATATCTTCATCGGGTATGACACAGGACGTGCGGTAGCAGTGACACTCCAAGCCTCAAAGTCCTCGGTGCCAAACGGATTGGCTATCTCGTGCCAGCCTTTCTCCAGAGCACCGATGGTCTTCACCTGAGGTATCTCACCTGCATGCTCTATAGAGAGCTGTACCTCTACGGCATCCTCGTTAAGGCGGAAACAGAATTTGCCGCCATTGTAGTTGAGCTCGCCTGCATAGATGTTAGCCACAGGCTTGGTGAGCGAACGGAACTGGCGGTAGCCGATGCCTTCTACAAACAGGTCAACGAATATGTCATAACCTATCGAGTATGCCATGGCGGCAGCATAGCCTGTGGCGGCGCCTGTCATGCCTTCCTCGGGGTACATCTTCGATACAACCTTGGCGGAAGCGATGCCGTCGGTCACATCTTTAATCACAAAGCCGTATTTGCCGTCGTTATTTACAGGCTCAGCCAGATAGCTGTGCTTTGCATAACGGAAGAAGCTGCCGGAGCCGCTGTACACAGTGCCGTCAGTGGCTATCATGAGCGGGCTGTCGGGTTGTGCTGATGAAGTCTCGATAGAGGCGGTAACCTGCGGGTCTTCCTCCTCGTTGTAGCGGATAACAACGCACTTGCCTGTGGCGCCTGTAGGTGCCAGATAGTAGGTTGAGTGCCAGCGTGCGCCGCTGACTGCCATCTTCGTGCCTACTGCCTGAGGCAGTGCTGTGGCGAAGAGCAGCGCGAGCGTATTGTTATCCCATGTATATATACGGAGTTCCGTACCTGTTGTTGCCATGGCAACGAGTTTGTCGTCTGCCGTGAGGGCGATGTCCTGCAGGGTGACGCCTGCGGGAACAGGCAACTGGGCTATCGTTCCGCTCAGGTCGTCGGGTGAAGTAAGCACAAGTCCTGCATTGGTGAGTGCATACATCACACCGTTGCGGGCAACGACACGTGAGATGCCTGTCATGGTGACTGCAGAGTCAAGCACCTGCTCGAACTCGTATTCATCAAGAGGCATGGTGCCGTCGTCCTGCTCAGGCTCGGCATAGTCGGGATAGTCCTTGTGGATGTTCTCTATAAGGAACTTCACGGCTGCTATCTCCTCTGCAGCTACTGTCACGTCCATAGTGTCGCGTGCATAACCCGACTTCTTGACTGTCACCTTGTAGCTGCCAGGAGCCACATCGTAGAAGGCATACACACCGTTGTACCAGTCGTCGGTGGTATAGGTCTGCAGCACTGTCTCGCCTGTGGCGTTCAGCAGATAGACCACTGCACCGTTGAGCGGCAGCCACTGGTCCTCGCTCTGCTTGACGTATTTCCATTTGTTCTGCTTCAGCACGTCAGCCTTCTCGTTAGAGCTCTTCACCCAACCTGAGATGGTGGCTGTCTGCGGCAGATCTTTCTTGAACCACTTGTGGAAATACTGGTACATACGCAGTGCCTCCAGCTTGCAGTAGTCCTTGTTCATCAGTCGGTGTGTCTCCGGCGGGTAGTCGTGGAACGAACCCTCGGAGAGGTGACCGGGCACTGTCAGCGGACGGAGCACGCCCAGACCGTACTCGTCGCCATAGAAAGTAAGGTCGCCGCGTATCAGGGCACTTGATGTGGTCCATACTGTCAGTTTGTTCTGTATCTGTATGCTGCCTGCCAGAGCTGCCATCTTGTCACTCTGAGCAACGGTCGGGTTGTCGTTGTGGCCGTGATAGAGCATCAGCAGATAGTTGGTCGAGGTGTTGAGTGCATTGGAGTGAATAGAAAGGAAGTGGTCCACTCCGTATGCGTTAGCCTCTTCTGCTATAGCCGACAGATACCTGTCACCGCCGCTCATCAGCGAGTCATACTGGTGACGTGTCACCTGCGGGTATTTAGCGAGGAAGGCGTCAAGGTTGAAGTTGTCAGAAGGACGGTTGTCGTAGTTGTCGAAATAGGGAGTAATGGTTGACTTTGGCACCCCTATTATCCTTGCCAGTGCCTCTGGCATGTCGCGCTGACCGCTGTCGTTGGTCTCACGGGAGAAGATAACGGTTGCTCCCGCCTCCTGAAGCATCTTGCGGAGATAGAGACCTTTCACGAAGTTCGACTTCGACTCCCAGTAACCGGCTGAGTCGGTCCACTCTGCAGGAACAGGAATAGTCCAGCAACTGCGGTCGTTGGAGTCGAAACCGCCGTGACCGGGGTTAAGGTAAATCTTTATACCTTCAAGGGGTTTTGCCTGACCCATAGCTGCCAATGCCACCAGCACCACAGCTAACATAGTTAACACGCGTTTCATTTCTGTACCTCCATAATAAAGATTTGACCTTTGTTGTTGTTGAAGGCAATCTGTCTGCCGTCAGCCGACACAGCGGGATACATTGCTATCCGCTGGCCTGTGTTAAGCACCTGTATTTCGTCAGGGGTATGTATGTTTCTCACAAGCAGCAACGACTGTACTACAAAGTCGCCGTTGTCGGTGTCTATCATACCTATGATGTTCTCGTTGTCAATCCACTGCGGAGCATTCATCACGCCTACGAACCTGGCATTGCTGCCGTCGGCATTGCACACCTGTGTGCCGTGATGTGCTGTAACATACAGCACCTTGCTGCCGTCGGGCGACATCGTGCACCAGAAGTAACTCTCGTCTCCTGCAGGGCGGATGACGGTCTCGGCTGAGCCGTTATGTACTGTCATCTCAAAGCCGTTGGTAGTGACATACACTTTCTCGCTTGTCTCTTCCACAGGTGCCACCTGCTGACGAGCCATCTTCCTGACTGCAGTGGTCTTGCCTGTGCGGGCGTTGATTCTGTCTATCGCCGTCAGACGACGGTTGTTCTGGTACTCGTACCTGCGGGCAACAATCTGCTTGCCGTCAGTGGTGATACGTACACCATAGCCTGCGCCGGCTGCATCGCTCAGGCGCGTCTTCTTGCCTGTCTGCAGGTCGTGGCGCTGAAGACCTGAATAGTCCTCTGCCGAAGTCAGCAGATAATCACCTGCGGGCGAAAATACAGCATGGTAGTATCCGCCCTTCTCCGTGCCGGTGAGCATCTTTGCCTCACCTACACTCAACTGCTGTGCCTGTGCCCATACTGCCACCAGCGCAACAGCTGCCAAAGTAAAGATTTTTCTCATGATATATTGTGTTTAGTGTTTGTATGTTCTTGCTTATTGGCTAATCGTTTAATCGTCTAACTGGCTAATCGTCTAATTGTGTAATTGTCTAATTGCGGGAACCTGAAACCTGAAACTTGAAACATGAAACAATTCCCCAGTTAGCCTTTTAGCCTTTTAACCTCATAACCTATTCACCTAATTTCACCCCCAACACATCATACTTGACGCCGTCAACTATAATCACTATCCTTCCGTTCTCCATCACCTTCTGCGCTGAAGGCATCGTCTCAGCCTCTATGTCATTCACTCCTGTCTCCACTCCTATTATCAGTTCTCGTGCCTCCGACCAGCAGTCACCTGTGTTGGGCTGACGTGTCTTCACGCGCCAGTAATATGTGCCTTCCTGCTCCACCTGTGTCAGGTTCAGGTGCAGCGAAGCGGCATACTCCGTAGTAGTAGTCTCATGCACGACAAGCAGCTGCTTGAAGTCCTTGTCCTTGGCTATCTGCAGCACGTAGCTGTCAGCCTTCTTCACCAAGTCCCAGCGGAACACCACCTCGTCCCATGTCAGTATTCCCTGTTTGTCCTGAGGTGTCAGCAGTGTGGCGGGCGTAGCCTCTTCTGTCTCTGCTCCTACCATACGCAAGGCATACTCGTTGTTGTAGCCGTCAAGCACACTCACGCAGATAGTGTATGCGGTAGGTATCACGTTGCTCGGCAGGGTGAACGACTCTGTGTATGTCACACCAAGCAGAGCGTCTGCCAGCGACCAGATGCCTATTCTGTTTCTGAACGAGTTGGGCACTGCATACACTGCATAGTGCACCTTGCCTGCGTTCTGGTGTTTCCATGTCACCTTCTGACCTTCAACCTTCAGGTCTGTCACCATAGGCTGCTCTTCTGCCGGTTTCCAGTTGATGGCAGGCGGCAGGGCGGGATACTTCAGGAGGTCTTTCAGGTATGACTTGCGGAAAGAGGCGTCATAGCAGTAGGCTGCCGTGTTGAAGAAGATGAAGCCGAAGTTGCCGTCCTGCGATGAGGAGCGGTTCAGGTTGTTCTGCGTACGCATCTCGCTCAACGAGAACTTGCCACGGCCGTAGGTGTCTGTCGACTGCGAGGAGTAGAAGTGCCTGCCGAAACGGTTAGCTATGTCTGCCCACCATTTGCACAGCGTACCATAAGGCTGACCTGAGTCGGTTGACCAGTACAGTTGCGGGGAGATGTAGTCCACCGTCCCGTCTTCAAGCCACGTAATGGGGTCGCAGTATATCTCGGCATACATGTTGGCTGAACTGGCTATGCCTTTCGGCAGGGTCAGGCCGTGCTGTCTTGCCACGTACGTGTCATTCGTCCAGATGCCGAAGGGCGAGATGCCGAAGGTAACCCACGGCTTGACAGCCGCTATCGTGTCATACACATCCTGCACCATCTTCTGCACGTTCTGTCTGCGCCAGTCCTGAACGGCCATGCCTGAGGGTTTGTATTTCTCCACCGATGCCGCATCAGCACTGCTGGTGCCGCCGTACGGGTAGAAGTAGTCATCGAACAGTATTCCGTCCACTTCGTACTTCGACAGTATGTCGCCCACCACTTCTTTCACGCGCATGCGCACCTCAGGGATACCCGGGTCCATCACCACACAGGCATCGTTGGGTGCCAGGAACAGCCACTCGGGGTGCGTGTACTCATAACCTGTCTCGCAACCGTCGTTCCACATGGCCTTCTTGTTGTTGTAGCGGTATGGATTAAGCCAGGCATGGCATTGCATGCCGCGCTTGTGACATTCTTCTATGCACAACTGAAGCGGGTCGTATCCGGGGTCCTTGCCGCGGGTGCCGGTCAGCAGTGCAGACCAGGGCTCATACTTTGACTTGTAGAACGCATCAGCGTTGCAGCGCACCTGAAAGCACACCACGTTCATGTTCAGCGTATAGAGCGAGTCTATCATCCTTGTCAGGGCTTTCTGCTGATTCGCAGCAGTGGCACCCGTCGTAGGCCAGTCCACGTTTCTCACTGTCGTCAGCCATGTGGCACGGAACTCACGCTTGGGGTTCTGGGCATTCACAAACACTGTGCATAGCAAAAGCATGCACGCTACTGTCATCCACCTGCATCCGACAATCTCTGATATGTTCTTCTTGTTCATACGCTCTTCTGATTTTCACAACATTACGAAATGTTTCGTTATATATTGTGCTGTCCTCGCACATGCGCGCACAATAACGTGACAAAGTTACTGCTATTTTTACATACAAAAAATAGCCGTTTTTATGTTATAAAACATATTTTTCGTCCCTATTCAGCCCCAAATACACACTTTCATACCTGTATGTTTTATTATGGCACCTGCCTTTGTTGTCAGTTAGAAATATATTTTCTATCTTTGCAAAGTCTAATCACACACACCCGATACCATGAAACACCGCACCCTCGCCGCTCTGGCTTCAGCATTCGCTCTTATCTTCGTAAGTTGCACTCGCACAGCTCCTTTCACTATCACCTGGCACCATCTTGGCAACGACATTGAAACAGGTGTTTGCGAAAGCATGATAACCCTCTCAAACACTTCTGCCGACACTCTTTTCGGCAACTGGGAGGTATATTGGAACCAGATGTCGGTCGAGCCTCTCGCCACAGAAGGCGAACAGGTGCACCTGACGCAGATTCAGGCATCGTATCATTGCCTCACACCTACCGTCCTCTTTCGCCCTCTGCCGCCTGCATGCAGCCGCAGTTTCACTCTGCGCTACAAAGGCAGCATCATGCGCCGCTCGGGTGCGCCGCAGGGAGCTTTCGTAATCTTCAGAGACAAGGCTGATGCCCGTCTCACAACCGCAGGACAGATGCCGTCACAACCTGTCGGCAGAAAATCCTCCGTCAAGCCTCTGCCTGTAAATCTCACATGTCTCTACTCGCCTGATGCTCACGAATTCCGCCGCAAGGTGGCAGGGTTCCCTTATGCCGACGGAGAAGAGGTTTATAGGCAGAATCTGAGGTTTCATGCCTTAGAAGACTTGTCGTCTGACGCAGAGAATATGTCCGCAGCACAAAGTGGCACGAGCAGTTTCGCTATCTCCATACTCCCCGAGCCGAAGAGCATCGTTTATAACGAGGGCACATGCGACCTGCAGAAGGCGCGTATCTACTACGACCCCGACACCTCACTGCCGCCTGAAGGCTACAGCATCATCATCGACAGCGATGCCATATACGTGTATATATCCAATATGGGCGCCAGTCTGCAGTATGCCGACGAGACCCTTGCACGACTGAAGAGGCAGTACAAAATCATGCCATGCTGTGTCATCACCGACTACCCTGACACACCCCACCGCGGTCTCATGCTCGACATTGCACGCAACTTCACCGGCAAGCAGGAGATTATGCGCATCATCAACCTTCTCGCCATGTACAAGATGAACGTCTTGCATCTTCATCTAACCGACGATGAAGGCTGGCGTATCGAGATTCCGGGGCTGCCTGAACTGACTGAGGTGGGTTCACGCCGTGGCTACACCGCCGACGAGCGCGACTGTCTCTACCCCATGTACAGCGGAGGATGGAATCCTAACGACAACACCGCCTCTGGCAACGGGTTCCTCACCCGGAATGATTATATCGAGATTCTCCGTTATGCCAGACAGCATCATGTCAGCATCGTGCCGGAGATTGACCTGCCGGGGCATTCGCGCGCAGCCATAAAGGCTATGGAGGCACGTTACTGGAGATATGCCGCCTCCGACTCCGCCAAGGCTAAGGAGTATCTCCTATCCGACTTTCAGGATACCAGCCGCTATGTCAGCGCACAGCACTATACCGACAACGTCATCTGCATCGCACTCCCCTCATGCTACACCTTCTGTCAGAAGGTCATCGACGAGATGATGGCTATGTATCGTGAGGCGGAGGCACCCATCTCCATCTTCCATGTAGGCGGCGACGAAGTGCCCCGGGGCGCATGGTTGGGCTCACCAAAAGTCGCCGAATACGTTTACGCTCTGCAGCACCCTGCCGAAGCCGGGTTGCAAAATATCCGCAATGACCAAATAAATGACCAAATCGCAAATGACAAAATAGTAAATATCTCAATTCTCAAGGATTCTTTCCTTGAGGCCATCGCTGCTATGCTTGCTGAGTATGGCGTGCAGACCGCCGGATGGGAGGAGGTCGCCTACCGCAACGGCAACCCCAATCCGCGCTTCGCCGGAAAGAACATACTCACCTATGCTTGGAACAGCGTGCCTGAGTGGCGTGGAGACGAGAAGCCTTACCGGCTTGCCAATGCCGGATATCCGGTCATGGTCTGCAGTGTATGCAACCTGTATATGGACATGTGCTACCTCAACCACGAGCAGGAGTCCGGACTCAACTGGGGAGGTTATGTTGACGAATATTGCAGCTTCGACCTTAGGCCCGACTCGCTCTATCTCTCAGTCAGACGCACTCTCAAAGGCGAGCAGCGCGACCTCGAAGCATACGTCCGCTCCGACAAGACCGCACTCATTCCTGACTCCGCGAAAAACCTGCGCGGAGTGCAGGCACAGCTCTGGAGCGAGACAATACGTAACTCTGCCCAGCTTGAGCGTTATCTGCTGCCAAAGCTCCTCGGCACTGCCGAGCGTTGCTGGAACAACAGGTGGAAGGGCAGCTACGAAGACGCCCTCAACCATTATAACCGCCTGCTCTGGCAATACGAGATTCCGCGTCTCCATTACCTCGGCTACTCATTCCACCTCTCGCAGCCCGGCATACATGCCGAGACGGTGGCGGAAAACACCGGCAACACCACTGCCGGAGATGTTTCTTCCGCCTCTGAAAGGCAGAGAGAGGTTTATGTCACAATGAACAAAGCCGTACCCGGAGCTCAGATTCGTTACACACTCGACGGCTCTGAACCTACCGCCGACTCTCCTTTATACACTGAGCCGTTCCAAACCGACGCCGCACTCATCAACAACACCACCCGCCTCTCTCTCAAAGACTGATTCACCTGCATATTCCCGTCATATTCCCAGCAATCGTCATAGAGACCTCATAGTAACCTCATACTGACCTCATAGTAACCTCATACTGACCTCAAGCATAGAGCATCGTAACCTCATCGTGACCTCATCGTAACCTCATCGTAACCTGAAGCAAGGATCAACCTTGTTTCTGCCTTCTTTTGCACACCCTCCGGAGGCACACCGGAGCAATGTTTCACTCACTGCGTTTTATCAGTATTTTTCGCTTGCACATTTCAGAAAATAACACTATTTTTGCAGGCATAATTAATCAGTCTTGTATTATGCAATCCACTGTCACTATTTTCTGCAAGAACACAGGCACTTATCACGATGTGCCCCGTGGTTCTTCGCTTATGGAG
The DNA here is from genome assembly GCA_905234685.1 of Paludibacteraceae bacterium. GTDB lineage: Bacteria > Bacteroidota > Bacteroidia > Bacteroidales > Paludibacteraceae > Colicola. Next base: position 58,869 of record CAJOIR010000009.1, on the reverse strand, counting down.
ATTTACCGCTCCCTTGGTATCAAACTCCGATTCCCCGTAGTCGCCGCTCAGGTCAATTATAAACTGGAAGACCTCAACTTCTTCATCTACATGCCCAAAGACATCGAGTTTGTTGACATCTCATGTGCCGCGGGCATGCGTTGTTATGTAAGGACACTCTCTATGGTGATGAGTTGCGCAGTCCACGAGCTCTTCCCGCAGGCTGACCTCCGTATTGAGCACCCTATCTCCAAGGGCTACTACTGCAGGATTATGCAGAAGGACGAGAACGGCAAACGGACTCCTATGCCTGTTGACAGAAGCGTCATTGACGCCATCAGACAGCAAATGCATAAGATTATCGCCGAAGACAGACCTATTGTCTGCGAGGAGAAACAGACCAAGGAGGTAATGCGGCTCTTCAAGGAGCGTAACGAGACTGAAGTCAGCCTCTTCGAGACACTCGGAATGCCTTACAGTCGTTACTTCCGCATGGGAGACTACATCGACTACTATGCAGGAGTGCTCATGCCGTCTTCTGGATATCTGCAGATCTACGACATCGAGCCTTACTTCGATGGCATACTCATGCGCATTCCCTGCCGTAAAGACCCTTCACGGCTCGAAGACACTATCACACAGGACAAGATGTTCGGCATATTCAACGAGTACAAGTCATGGAATCAACTCATGCATATCAACAATGTCGCCGACCTGAACGTGGCATGCAAGAAGAACAAGACTTTCGACATAATCAAACTCAGTGAGGCACTGCAGGAGAAGAAGATCTCACAGATTGCCGACATGATTGCCAACCGTGAGGGAGGCAGACCTAAGTTCGTGCTCATCTCAGGCCCTTCTTCTTCGGGTAAGACCACATTCTCCAAGCGACTGACCATACAACTCCGCGTTAACGGCATCACACCTGTCGTCATCTCGATGGACAACTACTTCGTTAACCGCGAGGACACACCCAAAGACGAGAACGGAGAATACGATTTCGAAGACATTAACGCTATTGACCTTCAGCTCTTCCGGCAGCAACTCGGTGACCTGCTTGAAGGCAAGGAGATAAATCTCCCGACTTTCAACTTCGAGGACGGCAAGCGTTACTTCCTTGGCAATAAACTCAAGATTGAGGAAGACAACATCATCATTCTGGAGGGTATTCACGCTCTCAACCCGCAACTCATTCCTAACATACCGCGTTCTGCCACTTTCCGTATCTATGTCTCGGCTCTTACCACCATCAACCTTGACAACCACAACTGGATACCTACTACCGACACACGTCTCATCCGTCGTATTGTGCGCGACTACCGCTACCGTAACTACTCGGCAAAGGAGACCATAGCACGTGCCGCTAGTGTGCGCCGCGGAGAGGAGAAGTGGATTTACCCCTATCAGGAGAACGCTGATGTCATGTTCAACTCTGCACTCCTCTTTGAGCTTGCTGTGCTTAAGCGTCATGCTGAGCTTATTCTTGCCGAAGTACCCAAATACTGTGACGAATATACAGAGGCGCACCGACTATTGAAATTCCTGCAGTATTTCGTCTCCATTCCGGAGCGTGAGATTCCGCCGACCTCACTCCTGCGCGAGTTTGTCGGTGGCTCTTCCTTCCGCTACTAAATTGGCATGGTAGTTGATAGTCTATAATTTGGTATTATAATGAGAAACAGATTATTTGCAATATTGTTTATGTCATGCATAGTCTTTGGTGTCTTCGCTGAGGATAGCATTCCGCGTATCATACGCCACATGCAGGACAATGTGACCGTTGTGCAGGACTCTGCCATCACCAAACTCATGCTTGACAAGCAGAGCGGAAAGGAACGTAAGCAGGTCGAAGTGCAGGGTTATCGTGTGCAGGTGTTCTCAAGCAACCACCAGCAGACAGCTAAGACAGAGGCATTCCGCATACAGAAACTCATTGATGACAGCGGACTGGAGACGGAGATTTACGTACAGTACAATCCGCCCTTCTGGAAAGTACGCCTTGGCAACTTCCGCACTCTGGAGGAGGCACAACTCTTCAAAGAAGAGGTCATAGGCAAACTACCTGAACTGCAAGGCAACACCTATCCTGTCCGCGACAAGATAACAGTCATGGAGTAAATGACAAATACCAAATGACTAAATCTAAATGATTAAATCGTAAATAACCAAATCGTAAATATCTTTATGGCTTTACAGGCATTCGAACCGAACGAAGATATAACTGCTCAGGCAGCTGACTTGGTACGCAAGCAGTTGCTGCTTATGGGTGAAGACCCTCAGCGCGAAGGACTCCTTAAGACGCCGCGTCGCATTGGCAAGACTATACAGTTTCTCACTAAAGGCTATCACGAAGACCCGCAGGCGATACTGCGTAGCGCTCTCTTCGAAGAGGATTACCGCCAGATGGTGGTGGTGAAGGATATAGACTTCTATTCGCTCTGCGAGCATCACCTTCTGCCTTTCTTCGGCAAAGTGCATATTGCATATATACCTAACGGCAGAATCACCGGGTTAAGCAAGATTGCACGCGTAGTGGATGTCTTTGCACGCCGTCTGCAGGTGCAGGAGCGACTCACAACACAGATAAAGGACTGCATTCAGGACACTCTGCAGCCATTGGGTGTGATGGTAGTCATCGAAGCTGAGCACCTCTGCATGCAGATGCGTGGTGTGCAGAAACAGCATGCTATGACTGTCACATCTGACTTCACCGGAGCCTTCAACCAGGCCAAAACCCGCGAAGAATTCATGAAACTGGTAATAGGATAGCATCTCATGCCTGATTACATACGACGAAACAAAGCCATTTGTTGGTTTTCTCTGTTCTTTGCATTCATCATCTTTGTCAAGATTCTTGTATTTCAGCATATCACCGCAGGTGGTCTGATGTTCAGGAGTCTTTGGAATGCACCTTTGTTTTTCTGGTCTTGGTTGTTACCAAAGATTGCCATCTCGGTCTTTATTGCGAGTTTTGTTTTCATTGCCAAGCGCCAGTATTGGACTGTCATTGTCGGCTTTTTTATAGATTTATGGTGTATAGCAAATGCTATTTATTTTCGAGCATACGATGGCTACTTCGACATCTATACAATACAACTTGGTGGCAACATGAAAGGTTTCTGGAGCAGTGTCATCTTCTTCACTTCTTGGAAAGACCTGCTCTTCCCTCTTCTGACTCTTACTTATTTACCCCTTGCTCTCAAGGTAATCAACACAAAAAGATTCTGGCATACTCCGCTTATAGGAGTTGCTTTATTCATCGCATTGTCATATTTTTCCACAGGAATTCTTATTGCCAATCAAGAAAAGACAGATGAATTTAGTTATAACGATGAATATATTTGCTATAATGATGTATTTAGTTATAACCCTTTCTCAGAACAAACGCGTAAATGCTTTCATACAACATCCAAAGTCGGGCAGATATGTTCAACATCTATTATTCATGATGCAGGTTATATAATCAATGATTATATTTATTTAAGAAAGAACTACACAATACCTTTTATTGATTATAACGATTTGAGAAACATGCTATCCACCACACACATAAATTGCATGTTGAAAAATCCTTGTATTATTGTGATTGTTGAGAGTTTGGAAGATTGGGCAGTAAATGAAGTATCAATGCCTCATTTATCCAAGTATATGAAACAACACCCGCATTTGCATGCACATAAGATAAAGAAACAGACACTCAGTGGCAATTCTGCAGACGGACAACTTATTATTAACACGGGATTATTACCACTAACTTCAGGAGTAACATGCTATATGTTTCCATATAACCAATACCCGTCTATTGCAGACTGCTGTTCAAAAAAAGCAGCAACTATTCTCCCGCATTCTATAGAGTCTTGGAATCAACAATATATGAGTCCTGCTTATCATTATGACACCACTATTGTCCGTAATGCCAATGACAGCATTCTATTTGAAACAACCTTAGAACTCCTGCATGGCGGATATGACTGTATACAGGTCATTACGCTTTCAACTCATGCCCCATTTGATTATGGTGCTTCGCGCTCAGACCTTGTTTTGCCACAAGACATGCCACTTTATATGTCACAATACATGAAGAGCGTCTATTATTTCGATAGCGGACTTAATATGTTGCTTGAACAACTTGCAAGCGATACACTGCTTCAGAAAACTTCGGTAATAATAACAGGTGACCATACCATCTTCTACCACAAAGCAAGAGAGAAATATCACCAATATGTAGAACAAAACAATCTCAACTACAGGGTAAACGAAGGATATTGTCCTCTAATTATACTTTCTGACAACATATCAGAAACCATTACTATTGATGAGCCATGCTACCAAATGGACATATTCCCGACCATTATGCATGTAACAGGTTGCAACGATTACTATTGGAAAGGCTTGGGAGTAAACCTCTTTGACACACTTGCAATCAAAAATCGCGAACTAACAGAAGAACAATGTTACGATCTCTCCGACAGACTTATCCGAAACAACTGGTTCAAGCAATATTATGAATGACATTGATAATACCTTATTCCATCACACATATAGAGGTATATCCATGCTAAACTATGTTGTTTCAGGCGATACTTATTTTACTATCAGTATTTTTGTTAAAGCATACTGTTCACCGTCGGAAGTGATGCATTGAGCAAGATAAACACCTGTTCGGACTCGCGAACCATTCATATCATTACCATCCCACGTGGCAAGACCACCAAGGGATGAGGTTTCTGCAACAAGCATTCCTGCAGCATCAGTAATTTTAACAGTTGTATTATCACGAAGCCCGTTTATTGTTATCACACCCTCAAAATCCTCACGAACAGGATTAGGATATACATACAGGTTTTTATTGGGTATTTCCGGCTCAGGTTCTGCAGCATTACTTTGATAAGAAACCAAACCAAGACCTGTTCCTATAAAAACTTCTCCATTAGTAGGATTTATAGCTATTGACAATATGGCATTTTCCGGTAAAGGAGAATTATCCATCGTAAAATGCTCAACAGTCTCTATGCCATCAGGTGAAACAAGGAATGCACCTGAATTTTGAGTACCTATCCATTTCCTATTAGCGCCATCAACAGCAATAGCATTTATTGCTTCATCACCAAGCAAATAATCAGCAAGGCCGCTCCCGTCAGTACGAGGAATAATTACACGACGACATTCATTTGAAGTGAACATCTTTTCTACATCAGGAATAATAAACAATCCTGCGTCTGTTCCTACCCATAATTCACCTGTTACATCCTGCTCTACACTATATATGGCACCACATTTTATATCTTTCCCATTCTGATCAACAAAATAATTCCTGAATACTATCTTGTCATCACTCATATTGTCAATAGTACCATTGTCATTAAGAACACCTATACCCAGATTGGAATGATGGTTGTTTATAAATATCTTTAAATTCTGGTTCTGGTTGGAAATCAATACTTGTTTGCATCGTGTAAGATTTTTTAATGTCTCATTATTGAAAAGTATCCATTTAGTCCAATCACTTTCAGCAGTCAGCACATAAATACCACCACCAAGATTCATCATCCACAAATTGCCATCAGCATCCATATCCAACCCATCCACCCATGTATAAAAATTCGGATTCCCCAAGAAGTTAATAATTGGACTATTATTGGTGTCATACAACTTATAAAACTCATTATCTCTGAATTCAATCAATCCACGACATGCTGTTCCAATAAAAAAGTGTGAATTATCTTTTGGATAAGCCAGTATATCACAAAAATCAGTAATTTCCGCTCCTGTTGAAGCGGCAAAATAGCCACTATTATAATTTGTCCATTCCCCCTTTTCATATATCATTACGGTGGCAGGAGTGTTGTTTTTACCAGTCCAATAGCCGCCAAGGACGATGTAGAGGCGGTTGCCGGTGACACGCATGCGATATGGAGTGTTGACGATAGGTCCGTTGGGGTGGAAAGTGTTGTAGGTCTTGCGGACGGGGTCGAGAGTGGCGATGCCACCTTCACCATAGGCATACCAATAAGTATTGCTGGCGGCATCGAATGCCACATCCTCAGAACCATAGAAATAAGGATAACGAACGGCAGTAGTGTCGGATGTTAGAACGAACATGCCAGAATCAGCAAGGAGAGTGACCTTCTGCTCTATGCCACTCAGGACACTGAAAGTACTGTCAGCCAAGCAAGGATGCCAACCATCGGCAGCATACCTGAAGAGTTTACCTCCACGAAGTATGTACATATCGCCTCCGCAGGTATGAAGTCCGCCGACTGTGCCACTTCCGGGCAATGAAGCTGTATTCCAGTTGTGATAGTCAATCTTATTCTGTCTGATACCTGCACTATAGAGTTTGTCGGCTGTTGCGGCATACAAAGTATCGGAGCAAACTGCCACATACTTGACATCAACAGGCTGTGCATCTTCACCTATGTAATACGTTTCCTTCAATACACGGCGTTGCAAGTCAACTTCAAGAAGGCCAAACTTCATTGCCATATACATGGTCTTGTCATGCAAAGTAAGGTCATTGACCAGTTTGTTCTCGCTTGTCTGTGAGCTGTACAAGTCGATGATATTGACAACATCACCATTTTCATAAAGGAAATCTATGTTACCATCGGCATATACTATAATGAGTCTGTTGAAGTCACGGTCGTACTTGATATTAAGGATATTGGAACTGCTAAGTCCTGTCAGTTTGTTATAATACTCCATCTGACCATCCTCTTTGTCAACGGACATAAGAGCGCCGTAACTAAGAGCAAAGACTTTCTCATTGCCATTCTCTATTCTTGAAACGTTGCCATAAGCAAGATGCATACGCCAACCGCCCATAGGCAACTGTGCCTGCACAGACAAGACGGCAGACAACACCACACCGAACACTAACAGTTTCTTCATAAGTTTGACTTTATATAATCCGCCAATGCCTGCATGGCACGAGCACGATGACTAATTCTGTTTTTTACTTCCTCCCCCAATTGGGCAAACGTCTCGGTATATCCATCCGGCACAAAGAGACTGTCATAGCCAAAACCGCCTGAGCCGCGTTCCTCAGTCAGGAGAGAGCCTGTGACTATGCCTTCAAAGGTGTGAACGACACCATTGCACACAAGCGTCACCACAGTACGGAAGCGGGCAGTGCGGTCAGTCTCACCCTGCATATCATGAAGCAGTTTCCGCCTGTTGCGTGCCGAATCCTGCGGTTCTCCTGCATATCTGGCACTACGTACACCAGGCGCTCCACCCAATGTCTTGACCTCAAGGCCTGTGTCGTCAGCGAAACAGTCAACACCGTATTTATCCCATATATAATGAGCCTTAATAGCGGAGTTGCCTTCAAGAGTGTCAGCAGTCTCCTCAATATCGTCATTACAACCCAACTCTGCAAGGCTGACCACGTCAACGCTTGAACCGAGAATAGCACGGGCTTCTTCAAGCTTATGCCTGTTGTTAGTTGCAAAAACAAATTTCATAGGCGCAAAGGTAGTACTTTTTCCATAAAGACCAAAATAATCTACAAAAAATGTCATATAATACTTGAGAGTAAAAGAGGAATTGACTATCTTTGCAACGTGAAACAATGCGGCATTCATAATGCCTGATTCACAACCGTAAGACACAAAATACAAACAACTGATATAATGAAAGCACTAAACAAACTCACAGCGCCAAAGAGCCAGGCTCCGGAGCGCATCATTCAGTTCGGTGAAGGCAACTTCCTGCGCGCCTTTGTTGACTGGATAGTATGGAATATGAATCAGAAGACCAACTTCAACGGCTCAGTGGCAGTAGTTCAACCAATAGAGAAAGGTATGGCAGAATGGCTCAACGGTCAAGACTGCCTCTACCACGTGAACCTGCAAGGTCGTCTGAACGGCGAAGCTGTGAACTCTCTTGAGCGCATAGATGTAATAAGCCGTGCCTTGAACCCCTACAGCCAGAATGCAGCATTCATGGCACTTGCAGACCAGCCAGAGATACGCTTCGTAATTAGCAACACGACCGAAGCAGGCATCACATTCGATGCTTCATGCAAGTTCAGCGATGCTCCCGCCAGTGCATATCCAGGCAAACTAGTGCAACTGCTCTTCCGCCGCTACAAGACCTTCGAAGGAGACCCGAAGAAAGGTCTGATATTCATGCCATGCGAACTTATCTTCCTCAACGGACACCACCTGAAAGACTGCATCCGCAAATACATAGAACTTTGGAAAGACGACTTCGGTGCTGACTACGCAGGGTTCAAGGAGTGGTTTGAGAAATACAACTATGTGTGCGCCACACTGGTTGACCGCATAGTGCCAGGCTTCCCACGCAAGGACATTGCCGCCATACAGGAGAAAGTGGGCTACGCCGACAACCTGGTTGTGCAGGCCGAGATATTCCACCTATGGGTGATAGAGAAGCCGGAGAACATGTCGATAGCCGAGCTTGAAGCAGAGTTCCCAGCCAACAAAGCAGGTCTGAACGTCCTCATAGCAGAGAGCGAGAAGCCTTATCATGAGCGCAAAGTGACTCTGCTAAACGGTCCTCACACAGTGCTTTCGCCAGTGACATACCTGAGTGGCGTGAACATAGTACGTGACGCATGCAACCATGAAGTATTGGGCAAGTACATTCACAAGGTGATGTTCGAGGAGTTGCTTGAGACCCTCAACCTGCCAAAGGACGAGTTGAAAGCCTATGGCGAGAGCGTACTGGAGCGCTTCAACAATCCATACGTGGATCACGCTGTGACAAGCATAATGCTCAACTCATTCCCGAAGTTCGAGACACGCGACCTGCCAGGACTGAAGACCTACCTTGAGCGCAAGGGCGAACTACCGAAGGGTCTTGTACTCGGACTTGCCGCCATCATCACCTACTACAAAGGCGGCACGCGTGCAGACGGTGCTCCAATACAACCCAATGACGCACAGGAGATAATGGACCTGCTTAAGGAACTCTGGGCAACAGGTGACCTGAAGAAAGTGGCAACAGTCGTGCTTGGTTCGACAGACATAATATGGAAAGAGAGCAAGCAAAACCTGAACGAAATACCAGGTCTGACAGACATGGTAGCAGGATTCCTGAAAGACATTCAGGAGAAAGGCATGCTGGAAACAGTGAAAGAGATACTGTAATCAACCAGAGAAACACATAACACGGCCAGAGGAGCAGCAAAAGGAGTTGCTCCTCTGCTTTTTTTGCATCAAAAACAAGGCGAGAAAAGGTTGAAAAACAATAATATATCTGTTGAAACACAAGCAATCACCCAATAATCACCCAATAATCACCCAATAATAGCCCAATAATCACCCAATAATGTTTGGGTGAACTGGCTAACTGGCTAATTGGGGAACTGGGGAATTGTGAAATTAGGTGAATAGGTTAAAAGGCTAAGAGGCTAAAAGGTTAACTGGGGAATTGTCTAATTGTGGAACTGAGGAAATGTGAAGGCAAATATTTATAAAAAAGCAGGAAGGAAAGTTTGGTGATATGAAGATTCTTTATTACCTTTGCAAAGGATATTGGGGAATCAGCGAATGGACGAAACAGTGAAGAACATATTAACAAAAACAAATACTCTGAAGACATGACTCCAGTACTCAAAATCAATCCAGCAGACAACGTGGCAGTGGCAATCCAGCCGCAAAAGAAAGGTGATACAATCACAATAGACGGCAAGCCGATAACACTGCTTGACGACATACCTGCAGGTCACAAAATAGCCCTCAAAGACTTTGCCGAGGGCGAGAACATAATAAAATACGGCTACCCTATCGGTCACGCCAAAGAGGGCAAAGCAGCTGGCAGCTGGATGAACGAGACGAACATACGTACGAATCTGGCAGGTCTGCTGGAGTATGAGTACAAGCCAGAGGAGAGTACAGAGTTTAAAGTTCCAGGTTCAAAGTTCAAAGACAGAAAGGTCAGTTTCAAAGGCTACAGAAGAAAGAACGGAGACGTGGGTATCAGGAATGAAGTATGGGTGATACCGACAGTGGGTTGCGTGAACGGAATCTGCCAGCAAGTGGCAGAGCGTCTGAGACAAGAGACAGGTGGCGAAGGAGTTGACGCCATAGTGGCATTCCCTCACAACTACGGCTGCTCTCAATTAGGCGACGACCACGAGAACACGAAGAAGATACTGCGTGACATGGTGCTTCATCCGAACGCAGGTGCCGTGCTGGTAGTAGGTCTTGGCTGCGAGAACAACCAGCCGGACGTATTCAAGGAGTTCTGCGGAGAGTATGACGACGAGAGAGTGAAGTTTGTGGTGAGTCAGAAGATACAAGGAGACGAGGTGGAGTACATAATGCCCATACTGAAAGAACTGTATGAAAAAGCCCGTCAGGACAAACGCGAAGACATACCCGTAAGCGAACTGAGGGTAGGTCTGAAATGCGGCGGCAGCGACGGCTTCTCAGGCATCACCGCCAACCCCCTTGTGGGCATGTTCTCAGACTGGCTTGTAAGCCAAGGCGGCACGACAATACTGACAGAGGTGCCTGAGATGTTCGGTGCAGAGACGATACTGATGAACCGCTGCGAGAACCGCGAGTTGTTCAACCAGACGGTGAGTCTGATAAACAACTTCAAGGAGTATTTCCTGTCACACGGCGAACCCGTAGGCGAGAATCCCTCTCCAGGCAACAAGGCAGGCGGTATAAGCACCTTGGAAGAGAAGGCTTTAGGTTGCACCCAGAAGTGCGGCAAGGCCCCCGTGAGCGGTGTGATGGAATACGGTGAGAGACTGAGACAGAAAGGTCTGAACCTTCTGTCTGCACCAGGCAACGACCTCGTGGCAAGTACAGCACTTGCCTCAGCCGGCTGCCACATGGTGCTCTTCACCACGGGCAGAGGCACACCATTCGGCACATACGTACCGACAGTGAAGGTGAGCACAAACAGTGCCCTTGCAGAGAAGAAGCCAACATGGATAGACTTCAACGCAGGCGTGATAGTGGAAGACGTGCCAGCAGAGAAGGTGATGGAGGAGTTTATAGAATACGTGCTTCGCATAGCCTCTGGAGAGAAGACAAACAACGAGAAGAAAGGGTATCACGAGATAGCCATATTCAAGACGGGAGTGACGTTGTAACAGAAGGTTAAGGTTAAAAGTATAAAGTAGTTATGCTGAATATCATTTTATGCGGAGCGCCGGGTTCGGGCAAAGGTACCCAGAGCGAGTATATAGTAAAGAAATACGGTCTGGAGCACCTGTCAACAGGCGACCTGCTGAGACATGAGATAGCCAGTGGCAGCAGATTCGGTCAGCAGATAGACGCCATCATATCGAAAGGCAACCTTGTGCCCGACGATGTGATGCTGAGACTGATAGACCAATACCTGGAAAAACTGCCTGCAGGCACAAAAGGCGTCATATTCGATGGTTTTCCACGCACACTGAACCAGGCGATAGAGTTTGAGAAGATGCTTGCACACAAGCAGACATCTTCACACCTGATAGACCTGCATGTGGACGAAGACGAACTGATACACCGCCTGTTGGAAAGAGGCAAGACCTCAGGGCGCTCAGACGACAACCTTGAGACAATAAAGAAGCGTCTGGTGATATACCACCACCAGACAGAGGCAGTATCGAAATACTACAAAGACCTGAAGAAATACTATGCAGTAAACGGCACAGGCACAGTGGAAGAAATATTCGGGAGGATTTGCAGTATAGTTGACAGTTTATAGTTGACAGTTATGGCACAGGGAAACTTCATAGACTACGTAAAGATATTCTGCCGCTCTGGTAAGGGCGGAGCAGGCAGCATGCATTTCCACCGTGCCAAATACGTGCCCAAAGGCGGTCCGGACGGAGGCGACGGAGGCAGAGGCGGCCACATAATACTTCAAGGCAACAGGAACCTGTGGACACTGCTTCATCTGAAATACCAGAAACATATATTCGCCACCAACGGAGGCAACGGAGGCGAGAGCCGCAGTTTCGGCAAGGACGGAGAGGACAAGATAATAGAAGTGCCATTAGGCACAGTATGCTACGACGGTGACACAGGCGAGTACCTGTGCGAAGTGAAAGAGCATGGTGAGAAGATAATCCTGCTGAAAGGCGGCAGAGGCGGTCTGGGCAACTGGAACTTCCGCACCGCCACGAACCAGGCTCCCCGTTATGCCCAACCAGGCGAGCCTGCCATAGAGAAGAACATCATACTGCAGTTGAAGGTGCTTGCCGATGTGGGTCTGGTAGGTTTCCCGAATGCAGGCAAGAGCACGCTGCTGTCGGTAGTGAGTGCAGCAAAACCCGAGATAGCAGACTACCCCTTCACCACCCTGACCCCGCAACTCGGCATAGTGAGCTACAGAGACAACCGCTCTTTCTGCATGGCTGACATACCAGGTATAATAGAAGGTGCAGCAGAAGGCAAAGGCCTGGGACTGAGATTCCTGAGACATATAGAAAGGAATGCGGTGCTGCTGTTTATGGTGCCTGCAGACTCGGAAGACATACGTCGCGACTACCAGATACTGCTATCGGAACTGGAGAAATACAACCCCGAACTGCTAAGCAAAGAGAGAGTGCTTGCCATCACAAAGTGCGACATGCTGGACGAGGTAATGATGACACAGATGGAGAAGGAGCTACCAGAGGATGTGCGCTGCGTGTTTATCTCTTCGGTGAGCGGACTCGGCATAGAGAGACTGAAGGACATGCTTTGGGAGGAACTTCAGAAAGAGAGCAACCAGGTGATAGAAATATCACACGCACCTATCGACATAAAGAAGATAGAGAAAGAGGAGGATACAGATACGATAGATGACGAGCCTCAGACAATATACCTGAACGAAGTGGAGGAAGAGTGGGACCTGGAGAAGTACAAGGGGATTGGATGGGACACACAAGACTAATGCATAATCAGAGTTTTATGCAGGCGTGACTACGGAAGCCATCGATGGCAATGCTTATGTCATGAGACAGAGCGACATGGCGCAGATAGTCAGTCTCGTCAATCGCAGGCAGGGCATTAAGCTGTTCTTCGTCATAGAAATCCCCGGTACGTGCGAAGGAGTCAACATTGACATAACCCACATTGAAAGACGTCATGTTCTGAAAGAAGTGTGAGCCCTGACTGGGGTCAACACGGAAATTCTCGAGGCTGCACTCCACAATAGCCTTTGCTTCGCTGATGTCACCCCACTGCACAGGGACTCCGAGTGTAGGAATGGCAGAGCCCCACCGACCGAAACCAATAAGCACATAAGTCTTTTTTTCTTTGCGCATGACAGCATTCCACTCACGGAGAGTGGCAGCCATCTCACGCGTGTGCATAGGGTCGAACGACGTTTTCTTAAGATAAATGATGTCTCTCACACCACTAACCCTGCCGACACCGAGAGCACTATCGGAGAGAAGGAGCGGAGAGGTCTGGTTGATGCTCTCCCAATCCACTTTTGCAGTAAGGCTATCGGCAGATATGGGGCGAATCTGCAGCACATTGAATATGGCAGGTTCGGAGACAAGATTGGCAGCGAACTCTATCTCGACAGGGCATTTCATCTCCTGATGCGCTATGTCAAGCAACTGCTGCACGATATCCGCCAAAGGGAAAGTATTGAACTTGAGCACCGGAGCGAAGGTAATGAAACGTGGTCCGCGAGGGTAGCACGAGTCAACGATACGCTGGTTCTCGTAGTCATAGGTAGAAGCCACAAGACGCAGTGACTGCAGTTGCTCACAGTCGTGAACAGTGAGGCGCTGGAGGTTGACAGAGTCGTCAACAGAGGTCTTGAAGAGTTCGGGCTGCATAGAGAGAGCTAACATAGACTGCTGCGTGTCGCGCATGGTGAGGTCGGGAGTGCTGGTCTGGAGCACATGCTTTGGGTAACGCGGAGAGAAGCGCAACACCTGTTCGCCGTCAACAACCACCTTACCCAGTCCGTAGGCAATCTTCACTATGCCATCCTCCGCCTGCTCATGACCTACAGGGTAGAAGTTGATGCTGCGTGCCACACCCGAGACAGTGGGGAAATAAAGTCCCTGTTCCTCTGCTCCGCATACTTCCTGGATGACAATGGCCATCTTCTCCTCGGAAATAACATTGCCTGTGGAAGTGATGTAGCCACGAGCAGCAGCGAAATAGACTGCAGCATAGACACTCTTTATAGCCTTACCGAGCATACGGAGCTGCTGGTCCTCATTCTCGGTAGAGGGAATCATATATGTGGAATATACACCTGCGAAAGGCTGATAATAGGAGTCCTCAAGCTTTGATGAAGAACGTACTGCCAAAGGTTTGCGGCAGACACGGATAAAATGACGAAGAGCATCGTTGAGGTCATGCGGCAGAGTGGATGCAACGAACTCTGCGAGTATCTCTTCGTCAGAGAGGTCGGACTCGATGACATACTGAAGCCCGTTGTCGTAGATGAAACGGTCGAAAAACTCGGTGGTGACCACCATGGTGCGCGGCACAAGGACCCGCACATCCTGCCAACGGTCATACAGGTTGTACTTCTGCAAGATGTGATTGAGGAATGCCAGTCCACGCGCCTTGCCTCCGAGCGAAGAACTGCCCAGACGGGAGAACCAGATGGTGTCGTTGAATGTCTCCGGATTATACTTAGCCACCACTCCCTGCGCCTGATTGACACGGTAGTCGTGGATAAGCATAATATTGCGCTGACGTATGTTCTCGATATCGGAATCGTCCTTAATCTTAAGTCGGTTAACCTCTCTGCCAACAGCGAACAAACCACGCGCGAAGAGCCACTTGGAGAGGTAGTTGTTGTCAGACAGGCGCCGGAACGCCTTTGGCGGTATAGTTGAGATGATACGCTCAAAACCCTCGAGGTCGTTGGCACGCGCTATCTCACGACCCGACTTGGGGTCAATAGCCACAAAGTCACCAAACCCGAACTCACGTCCGATGTAGTCGCTGAGCTGCTGAGTGAGCGTCTTGCTGGATTTAACCACAAAGCCCGCTCCGAGTTGCTGAGCGACTTTGCGCATGGATTCCTGCGACGACTGCATAAGCACGGGCATTGTAGGTATATCCTCACGAATAAGACGACAGAGGTCAACACCCGCATCAAGTTTCTCAGTCTCAGGCAGGTCACCACGATGAAGAACGAAACCTATATCAGTGATGACACCTATGATATTCTTTGAATAACGGCGGTAAATAGACACCGCTTCGTCGTAACATGTAGCCATCAGCACTTTGGGCCGTGAACGTTTGCGAAGCAACTGGTGGTTTTCGTTGAGTGCATCGCGTATGGCTATGCTGTTCTGCTGAAGGACAAGTTTGTAGAGCAGAGGCAGATATGTGGAGTAGTAACGCACAGAGTCCTCTACAAGCAGGATGGCACGCACACCCTCACTGAGAATGTCGTGGTCAGCATTGCGTTTGTCCTCAAGCAGCTTGATGATAGCTATAATAAGGTCGGTGGAGTTGTTCCAACAGAAGACATAGTCGATAGAAGAGATGCTGCCGAAATCAGGATTAGTGGCACGCACACGCTCATATACAGTCTTTGAGAAGGAGGTGAGAAGCACAACAGGCGTGTCAGGCTGCAACCGCTTCATCTCGGCAGCGAAGACAAAAGTACTCTCCGCCACTGCATTGTTCATGATGATGACAAGGTCGGAGCGCTCACCATCACGAACAAGAGCGAGAGCATCGTCCATCGTCTCGGTGCGTATGATAAAGGGCGGATTACTCAGGTTGAGTTCCTGATACTCCTGTGCAATCTGCACATCAATACGCCCGTCCTCGTTGAGAACGAAACTGTCGTAGTTGTTACATACAAGCAGAATACGCTTAATACGCACTGCCATCAGTTGTGTGAGGTCTCCTTCCATCGAACAATAAAGAGTTGGAATATCAATACTCAGACTACACCCTGCTCTACCATAGCATTGGCGACTTTGATGAATCCGGCGATGTTGGCTCCGCGTACATAGTTGACATAGCCGTCTTCTTCAGTGCCATAACGCAGACAAGCGGCGTGAATGTCAGCCATGATGCGGTGCAGATGTTCGTCAACCTCCTCAGCCGTCCAGCGCTGTCGGATGCTGTTCTGCGTCATCTCAAGACCAGAAGTGGCAACACCGCCTGCATTGGAAGCCTTGCCCGGGCTATACAGCATACGAGCCTTCTGGAAGACAGCGATAGCTTCAGGTGTGGAAGGCATGTTGGCACCTTCCGCCACACACCAGCAACCGCCTTCTACGAGACGCTCTGCATCAGCCAGTTCAATCTCGTTCTGAGTGGCACAAGGCATAGCTATGTCGCAGGGAATACGCCACGGACGCTCGCCAGAGAAATACTGCGACTGAGGATACCGCTGTGCATACTCACTGATACGCCCACGGCGGATATTCTTCAGTTCGAAGACATAGTTAAGTTTATCTTCAGTGAGTCCCTCTGCATCGTAGATGAAACCATCGGAGTCGGAGAGTGTGACCACTTTAGCTCCGAGACGCATAGCCTTCTGTGCGGCATACTGCGCCACATTGCCGGCGCCTGATATGCAGACTGTCTTGCCGGCGAAGGTCTCGTTGCGTGTGGCAAGCATAGCCTGAGTGAAATAGCAGAGTCCGTAGCCTGTAGCCTCAGGGCGGAGACGCGAGCCTCCCCAATACTGACCTTTGCCGGTGAGTGTACCTGTGAACTCGTCACGAAGACGCTTGTACTGACCAAAGAGGTAGCCTATCTCGCGTCCGCCTACACCTATATCACCAGCGGGCACATCGGTATCCTGCCCTATATGACGATAGAGCTCAGTCATGAACGACTGGCAGAAACGCATAACCTCTGCATCGGACTTGCCTCGGGGAGAGAAGTCAGAACCACCCTTTGCTCCACCCATAGGCAGCGTGGTGAGCGAGTTCTTGAACGTCTGCTCGAAAGCAAGGAACTTCATGATAGAGAGTGTTACAGAAGCGTGAAAACGTATGCCGCCTTTGTATGGCCCGATGGCGGAGTTCATCTGCACACGGTAGCCGCGGTTGATCTGTATCTCTCCGCGGTCGTCAACCCAAGGCACACGAAACATGATGACACGCTCTGGTTCTACCATGCGCTCGAGCACTTTCTGCTCACGCAGATAAGGGTATTGCATGATGTAGGGAGCAACACTCTCCACCACTTCGCTGACTGCCTGATGAAACTCTTGTTCTCCAGGATTCTTCTGTATCAACTCCGCCATGAAGCGGTTGATATACTGACGGGTAAGTTTGTCCATAACTAAATTTTATTTAAACAAAGAGGCATTGCTACTGCAACGCCTCCTTCAGAGTTTTCTCCATGCCGGTGAGTTCCTTCTGGCAGAAGGCGATAAGTTCCTTTGCCTCTTTGGCCTTCTTCTTATATTCATCCATAGAAAGAGCCTCATCCTGCTCCATAGATCGGACTATCTCCTCCAGACGCTTTATTGCCTCATCGTAGGTCATGAAGATATTTACGATTTAATTATTTTGGTTGTTGAGTCATGTGACATTAAACTACATGAACAATGCCACAAGTCCGTAGCATGCGGCGCCGATGGCGGCACTGATAGGAATGGTGACTATCCACGCGGTAATCATGTCCAGCGACACACCCCAGTGCACTGCCGAAAGACGCTTTACAGAGCCAACACCCATGATACTGCCTGATATGACATGAGTCGTGCTTACAGGCACCTTCAGGAGCTGACTGATACCAATGGTGATTGCACCTGCAGTCTGCGAACAGAAACCTTCCACAGGAGTAATCTTGGTTATCTTGTTGCCCATGGTCTTGATGATACGCCATCCGCCTGAAAGAGTACCTACCGCAATGGCGGTGAAGCATGCGAACGCAGCCCACTCTGGCACTGCCGCTCCTGTAGCTTCGTTTACTCCAAACCACTCAGGCAGGATGCTGATATCAATAGCCGCCATAGCGCATGCCATAACACCTATCTCCTTGGTGGAGTCGTTAAGACCGTGACCAAGACTGAGGAAGGCCGACGAGAGCAACTGCAGGCTTCGAAACCATTTGTCCATCTTGTGCGGCTTGGCATGACGGAATATCCATGTTGTGATAATCATTATAATGTTACCAGCAATGAAACCAATCAGAGGAGCAACCACAATAAACAAAGCTATCTTGCCCACTGTTGACCACATCACAGCGCGCCAGCCGCAACCGGCAATAGCAGCGCCAACTAGACCGCCTATCAGCGTATGTGACGAAGATGAGGGAATGCCCTTCCACCATGTGAACAGACTCCACGATATGGCAGCAACCAGACCTGCGATGATGATTGGCATAATCAGACTTATTCCCATGTCAGAGGCTGCCACAACGTCTGTATCAACAGTCTTCTGAACTGTTTCTGCCACACGAAAGCCGATAAGGTATTTGGCAATGAAATAGGCTATGAAGTTGAACATCGCAGCCCATATCACAGCCTGCACAGGCGTAAGCACCTTGGTTGACACCACAGTGGCAATACTGTTGGCAGCATCGTGAAAGCCGTTGATAAAGTCAAAACCTATGCAAAGGACTATTATAATAAACAAGTAAACCATATTACGCGTATTTAACGATTATGGTCTTGAGCGATTTGCCTACTGAATTGGCTTTGTCGGTAGCTGACTCCATGCCTTGCATGAGGTCTTTGAGTTTGACAAGCTCAACTGCGTCTTTCTCGGTGTCGAACAGTTCCTGGAGGAAACTCTCGTACACATCGTCGCCCTCATGCTCAAGGTCGTGCAACTTCTGGCACTGCTCAAGAGCGAGGTCAGGCTTCTTGTTCATTGTCTTGAGTTCCTGCATGCCGATGCGTATGCACTTGGCGTCCTCGAGAATGATCTCAGCCATGTGCATAGCCTTGGTAGGTATCTGCTTGGGGCTGTAGAGCAGAATACGCTTGGCGGAAGAGGTGATGAGGTCAACCACATCGTCAAGCATGCCAGTCAGTTCATGAATGTCCTCACGGTCGAAAGGAGCAACAAAGGCATCGTTGAGTTCGTCGAAGATGTTAATCACAATCTGGTCGCACTCGGTCTCGATAGCCTTTATCTTTGGATATATCTCCTCCTGCTTCGAACGCTCTGTCTCGGAGATCAACTGGGTGAAGAGGTCTGCAGCCTCAACTGTAGCCTCACCGATACGACGGAACATCGGAAAGAACTTGTCTTCTTTGGGAAGAAAGACAGAAAAGATGGAATTTAACGCTGACATATGATTATTATTTACGATTTAATCATTTACGATTTGGTTATTTACGATTTAATCATTTACGATTTACGATTGGGATATTTGGTCATTGGGTTGTTTGCCCGACAGACCATTTCTTCACGTTTGCAAAGTTAACACATCTTTTCCGATTATGCAAACAGAGATTGCAAAAAGAAAATAATTGCAGAATTATTTCCGTATTCAAACTATTTGCCGTAACTTTGCAGAGTATTAGCAGTGAAGCATCACGATGCTTCACAAGCATAGCAGAACAATCAAACACAAAAACCAAAACAACATAACATCATGTCAAAAGTAACAGTTGTAGGCGCAGGTAACGTAGGTGCTACGTGCGCAAACGTGTTGGCAGTGAACGAAGTAGCCAACGAAGTATGTCTTATCGACATCAAGGAAGGTCTTGCAGAAGGCAAGGCAATGGACATCATGCAGACAGCCCAGTTGATGGGCTTCGACACCGTAGTCAAGGGTGTGACCAACGACTACAGCCAGACAGCGGGCTCGAACGTAGTTGTGATAACCTCCGGTATTCCTCGTAAGCCAGGCATGACACGCGAGGAGTTGATAGGCGTGAATGCAGGCATCGTGAAGAGTGTGGCAACACAGGTGCTGAAGTACTCACCCGACGCAATACTGATTGTTGTCAGCAACCCGATGGACACAATGGCATATCTGACACTGCATGCTCTGGGTCTGCCGCGCAACCGCGTGATAGGCATGGGTGGCGCATTGGACTCTGCCCGTCTGAAATACTTCCTGAGCCAGGCACTGAAATGCAATGCCAACGATGTTGACGGCTTCGTGATAGGCGGTCACGGCGACACAACCATGATACCTCTTACATCGTACACCACCTACAAAGGCATCAACGTAAGCGAGTTCCTCACCGACGAGGAGATTGAGCAGGTGGTAAAGAACACCATGGTAGGTGGCGCCACACTGACAGGTCTGCTCGGCACAAGCGCATGGATGGCTCCGGGCGCTGCCGCTTCGTCAGTTTGCGAGGCTATCATCAAAGACCAGAAGAAGATGATTCCGTGCTCAGCAGCTCTTGAGGGCGAATACGGCATGCACGACATCACCATAGGCGTTCCTTGCATCATTGGCAAGAACGGCATTGAGAAGATTCTGGAACTCAACATCTCTGACAAGGAACGTCAGAAACTGAAAGACTCGGAGGCTGCTGTAAGAAAGACCACCGCAGTGCTGAAAGAACTGAACGTACTCTAAGTGAGAAAGTGCCAAAAGTGCCAAAAGTGCCAAAAGTGCCATAAAAAAAACAAAAGTCTCAAAATCTCAAAAATCCCAAAAATCTCAAAAATCTCAAGACATTTTTTGACATTTTCTGACACAAAAACACTATAGGATCACTATAGGACCAACCTAAGCTCATCCAAAGCTCACTGATACGTCAGCGAAAGAGTAGCGCGGGGTGTAGCGGAATAAGGGATACTACAAAGAGGCGGGCATCGTCTTGTCGTCCCAGGCGGCAGTGATGATGCCTTCTTTGTTTACCTTGTAAATACGCGGAATGCCTGTCGAAGCAAAGAGTTCGTAAACGCGGCGGTCGGGCTGCGCACTATATGGCATGGTGAATCCGTGCTCATGCCAATAGGCGGCAACAGACTCTTCGGTCTCAGCACGGGAAATGCAGACAACTTGCGTTGATGATACTGTCGGCTCTGCCTGTCGGAGACGGGTTGAGGCAGTGTCGCTACACGTATCGTAATACTTCTGTATGACGGGCAACTCACGGCGGCAGTCGCCGCAGCCGGTGTTGAAGAATACGATGAGTGCCTCAGTGCCGCGGAGGGAGGTGTCGGAGACCACACTGCCGTCGTTCATCGTCACCGAGAAATGCGGAAGCACATCACCCACACCTATGTTCGCTCCTTGAGGCTTGTCGTTGATGCACGAAGCAAGCACCGCAACTGTAACAGTCAGAAACAATATCTTACGCATAATCTGAATATTTGACCCCAGCAAGATACGGAGATTTACATATTCGTCACCTTCTTGCTGTAGCCGTTGACTGTGACAGCATAGATTCCTTCGGTCTGCGGCAGGGTGGCTGTGAACTCTGTATCGTGGGCTGTGGCAGAGAGAATGAGTCTGCCGTCGGCACTGAACACACGAATCTCGTCACCCTCCAGGAGTCCACGGACAAAGAGTTGCTCCTTGTATGCGAAGACAATATACTCGCGTCCGTCAGGACCACTGAGCGGCATGCCGCCTATGCGCATGAAGAAGCGCGAATGGTTGGTCTCAGGACTGAGAGTGACGGTATAGTCGTTCTGCATGAGGTCGGTGACATGGTTGAGAGCACGGTCGATAAGCCATACATGCTCATAGTCATCGTATGCCTCCGGCTCAGGCAGAGAGAAGGTGAAGAGTTGATAATCCTCAGCTGACAACAGATTGTTATCAGGAATGTGTATGCCGAGAGGCAGGTCGGTCTCTGTTGGTGCGGCGCCGGCAAGCGACATGCGTGTCTGGTTGGTGGCGAGCATGTACATCTGCGGCATGTCAGACAACAGCCATTTCACACCGTCGCGTCCCATGGAGTAGTTCACCACATGCTCTGCATCCTCGTCAGGCTCCACGCGCAGAATGTCGCCCTGGCCATTGGCATTCATAAAGCGTATGATAGGACGCGGAGCCATAAGCACAGGCGAGCCGGAATATGCAGGCAGGCGGAAATGCAGGTCTTCGCTGTTGGCTATGGCGGCGGTCTGCATGAAGCAGCCCTCATACAACGTCAGGGCTGACGAACTTGCCCACGACTGCGCAGCATAGGCGGTATTCGGGAAGGTGCCATCCTCGGTGTTTATTCTGTACAGCAGGTGAGGTATGTGCATGTTGTAGCGTCCTGCTTCAACGATGTCTGTGCGGTAGCCGCTCACGAGATACGGCATACCCACAAGATTCCAGCCCATGTCCTCCTGACGCGTGAAGCGTGCGGAGCCGTCGGTCGGGCGGTAGTCGGACTGGTGCAGTGTCACTATCTTCTCGGTGCTTCTTGCACGCTCTTCATATACATAACCGCCTTCTGTGGCACTCCAGCCAGTGAAGCGCAGGGTGTCGTTGGCGGCGAGTGCCGACTCGAACTCAAGCAGCCAGCCCTTGGTGGCAGCCATCTGATTGGTCTTGTCGTAATCTCTCCAAATCGGCGATTCGGTGCTGTGGAACTCGTAGTTGTAAGCGGCACGCAGGCTGTCGGCATAGGTATATGCGGCAAAGCCGGTGGAGGTCTTCGACGAGGTGGCGTTGAGGTTGCAGTCGAAAGGCATGCTTACAAGTCCGTATTTGGTAGCGGAATCAAACGGCCGCTCTGCCGCAACGTAAGCGAACTGCAGGGCGTTGGTCTGACCATAGAGCGAACTGCCCGGTTTCATTAGCACGAAGCCAGGACGTATGGCGGTGGAAGACTCAAAGAGCGGGTCGCTGCCAACCGTGTCGAACACGAGTTTGGCGTTCTCCATCATATAGAGCACGCTACCGATGTGAGGATAGTGGTTGCCACCGTAGTTCTCGGTCCAGTAGTCAGCCATAGGAAGTATCTTGCCTTCGCCCAACAAACTATTATAAGTCGCAAGTGCATCGGCATCATATCCTTCCGCCGAGGGGTCTGTCACGGGCGAAGTGTCGTAGACATACTTGTTGATATCAATATTTGCCTTGTCGTTGGTTTCGGAAGTGCAGTAGCGGTCGAGGGCACTGTTGACAAGCCATGTCTCGTAGCAGCCGTTGTCCACACGTCCTCCCAATCGGCGCGGGTTACCGAGAAGGTCGCGGTCAAGGTCGAAGTTGACATAGTTGGGGAAAGCGCCTGCGACGCTGTTGCCGCCGGACTTGGCTGTAGTGCCGTCGTCCACACCGGCGTTGATGAGGTCGCTTGTCTCCACAAGCTGATACCAATACGGACGATGACGGGTAAGGTATGCGGCAGGAGTATAGGCATTGGCATCAGTACGCATATACGGTGCGAACATACTGCCCATGCCGCTGCTCTCGTTGACGCAAATATTGTTCTTCACATGCTCATCAAAGTGGTCTGTCATCACATATGTCGAGCCGCTGAGTGGTGTCTCGCCTGCGTTGTCGGCTATGATGGTGTTGTTGAGCGCATAGCCTCTGTCGCCCACATATACAATAGTACCGGGCGTGGTGGTGCCTGCCTTGTTGCCATACACAAGGGTGTTGTACAAGAGCGAGCGTTGGTCAGTCGGGTCGGAACTACGACCTGACATGTTCACTATCGGATGCCCGTCAGATGTCACGTTGCCGGTGACGATACAGTTGCGCACTGTGACGTTGGGCACAAGGATGTTGACTGCAGGTACGGAGGCAGGGCTTTCCGCAGTGGCACCATTGGTGATGAGGAAGCCGTCAAGCAGTGCGCCGTGAGTGTGAGCAAGGAAGCTGACGGTGTTTACACCCGTTATCTTCGATGCAGTGTTGTTGGCTGCCGCCATACCGCCACGCTCAGCCTTTACGCGGTTGACGAATGCCTCCACCTCTTTCTCTGTATATTCGAGGTCGGTGGCTTCGGGGTCTATAGGTACCGCCTGTCCTCTGAATGTACCCGGCAAGCTGCCATATACATCCACACCCTCACGCATGGTGACATTGCCTTGTGAGGCGGTGTTGCCTTTGATGAAGACGTATGCCTGCTTGTCGGTGTTGGTGCTGTAGATAGAGGCGGCATCGATGGCAAGTTGCAGTTTGTTAGGTCCGAAGGCGTGCTGCCAGTCGCGTCCGTTGATTTCATCGACGGAAGCCGTGCGGTTCGGGTCAACATACAGGATTCGCTGTCCGTTGCTGAGGCACTCGTAGGCACCGCGGTCGATGTGCGTACTTTGCAGACGGCGTGTACCACCAAGGTCGCAGTCTTTGGGTGCTACCAACTTGTAGTAGGTGATGGTGGTGTCTTTGCCGTTGATGAACATGGTTGACGTGATGGTGTCGTAGCGGCTCTGGTCAACGTGGTTGTTCTGCATCAGTGCCGCATACACCTCACGGTCGGGCGGTGTGGAAGCGAAATAATACTCTGGCCATACAAGACGCGCATAGGTGGCATCATCGCCTGTGTTCATCACTCGCTTGCTGGCATAGAGGTGGAAGTCGCCTCCACGAGGGTCTGCGAAGTTAGGTCCG
This sequence comes from Paludibacteraceae bacterium, assembly GCA_905234685.1. Lineage (GTDB taxonomy): Bacteria > Bacteroidota > Bacteroidia > Bacteroidales > Paludibacteraceae > Colicola. Next base: position 34,561 of record CAJOIR010000009.1, on the reverse strand, counting down.
AGAAGCACGTCGTTGTTGGTCTTGCTTATCTGTATGTTCTGCTTGGCATCGACATCTGTGCCCTCCAGTCCTGTCTCATCGCCGGGAAGGGTATAGGCGTTGTAGGTGATGCTGTCGGACGTACCCATGACGATTTCGGTGTCCGTCTTGTCCTTTATGCTCCATTTGGTGGCACCGTCGTGGATGGTGTCGTCCTGCCAAATGATGCTGTTATGCAATGAGCAATGGTAGTCCACACCTCTCTCTTCGGTTTCTTTCAGTGTGAGGTAGCCGCCGTTGTGAGCGAAGGTGCAGTTGAGCACAGTGGTATTAAGAGAGTTGAGCGGAGCGCCATCGTTGTGGTGGAAGAGTGTGTTCACTATGAACGATCTGCCGCCGCCACCTTCAACCTCTACCGCCGAAGCGCCCGAAGTCGGCTCGCCGTTATTCTTGAAGATGCAGTTGCGCAGCGTGAGTTTGTACTGCCCGCCTACGCTGTCAAGCAGAACGTCACCCTTATCTTGCGTGTCGTTGTCATACTTGGTCTGCTTGTGATAATAGATGGCGGCACCCTTGTGCATGTTTTTGGCGAGAGTGTTCTCGAAGGTGATGCCCTCGAAGGTGAGAGGGATGACTTTGCCTGTGGCATGGTTGTCTTTCGTTACCAAGTCGCCGGATTGCGTCATAGTGGTGACATACTGCTCCACATCAAGGATGTTGACGATATGTCCGAGTTGTTCGTCGGTTGACATGAGTCGTTTCGCCATTGAGAACACCACGGGGTTCTTTTCAGTGTTATAGCCTTTCTCACCTTCTATCTTCGGGTCGTAGCCTCCACGCAAGGTGAGACTTCCAATTCCGAACGACTCGCCTGATATAGGTGTGAGTGCGCCGCTGTTCATCATACGGCTCTGAATGGTGAAACTCATGCTCAGGTCATCACCGCTGCCGAGCAGTGCGGATGGCTTGTAGGAGCCGCCTATGATGTTGACCTGCTTGTCGTGACCGTTGCGGCTGCGCATCAGAGTCTCTATGGCTGCCTGCAGGTTGGAGGTTGGTGTCTCCCACGAATAGCCGTCGTTGCCTTTCTCCATGTTCTCCGTTTCCGACACCCAAAGTATATCAACATCGCTTGACTGGTTGATGCGCAGCGTGCGGTGCTGATACTCATACACGCCGAGGTCGATATAGGTCTTCTCCTCGCCCGAGGCATTCATGACAAGCGGGTTGGACGAGATACGGAGCATGTTGTTGTCTTCGTTGCTGCCTGCGTTGGAGCCCACCAACTGCATGTAGAACTGCTCGCCGAAAGGCATGAACGTAAGACCATACAAGCTTTTTAGGTAGGAAGCATAGAAGTTGTAGGGACCGCCGCCCACGCGGTTGTCGGGGAAGTTATCCCATGCGTTCTGACTATAGGCGTTCTTCTTGAACTCCGTCTTGCCGTTGACGTCAACTAGTGTCAGGTACGACCAGCCGGCATCGGTCAGGTTGTTGATACGCGCAGGCATCCAGTTGGCTGAGGGGTTATAACCCTCCTTGCCAGCCTTGGTTGAAGGAAGCACGAAGTTAGGGCCGTCGATACCCTCGTTCTCGAAGGTCACATATACGTTGTTGTTAGCCTTGAAGATATTGTAGTAGTTGACATCCTCGCCGAGGAACGGCAGTTCGTGCGGGTCGTATTTGCCCAGAACACTCCCACCTAATGCCGGATATTTGGCTGTGAATTCCATCACAACCGGATCTGTGGCTTTCAGTTCTATGGAGTCGGAGGTAAGTTCGTAGTCAGGACCAAAGGTGGGGCGGTAGCAGCAGAAGAACATTATCTGGTGCGAACGGAATTCTTCAAGCTCATCGCTTTCCGCAGAAGTGATTGTTCCTGCCTTTTCTTTTTCCACCAACAGAAGAGTGCGCTCTTTCTCAACGGCAGTACGGAAGTTGAACACGTCTTTGTTGAGGTCGGACAACGACCTGAGTGCTGCGAACTCGCCTATCCATGTGGATGTGGAGTCCTCAATACCTGCCGCACGGTTGCCCCAGTAGATGGTGTTGAGGGATAATTTTCTTGTGTCTTCAGTATTATCGACATACACGGCGGGATAACTGATGCCTTTGTTGTTGACTATGTCGCAGTTGGTGGTTAGCACGTTGGAGTTCTGTCCTCCCCAGATGGCACCTCCGAAGCCCTGCCGGTTGTAGCCCTTGGCAGAGGCGGACAAAGGTGTCGCACCGAACAACGCCTCGTTGTTGGCGAAGATGGAGTTTGAGCAACGCATCGTGCCGTTAACGGCTATAGCACCACCACCGTGATACTGGATGGCATCTTTATTGGCACCACTGTCGTCGGTGGGTCCCATAGCGTAGTTCTGCACAAAACTGGAGCCGAACACGGTGAGCGAGCCGTTGGAGAACACCGCTCCACCCTGAACAGCGTTGTTGCCTTGTAACTGCGAGGACACAATCATCATAGGTATGTCGCGCAATCCACGCTGGTCAGGGTCGGTGCTGTAGCCTGGGAGATAGACCGTGTCGCCGCTCATTGTGACGGAGTCGATACCGCTGTCATAATCGCCGTTGAACCAGTTGCCGTCCACGAATATACCGCCGCCGCGATAGAAGTTATGCATGTTATTCGTGGCTATACTCTCATAATCGCGGGCGTTGCCGTTGGTGATGCTCACACCGTTGAAGATAATCATGCGGTGCAGTTCGCTATTGGCATCTTCCGTACCTCCCGAGAAGTGGTCCAGCTCTTCGGCAGGATTGAACCTCTCATTCGGATGCTCTGTGTTGTATGTGTCGCCGTTATGGTACGCGCTATATCTTCGCGGCAGTGCTCCGACGTGTGTGGAATCGGCATAAGAGGTGAAGATATGATATACGTTGTCCATGTTCTCTTCGCCGCGCGCCGTCTCGCCGGAGAAGGTGGTAGCATACAGGAATTCCCACGGCTCGTAAATGTTGTTGCCGTTGATGTCGGCACGCGGACGGTTGGTCCATATTCTGTCGGAGACGGCAGATATAAGCTCTATGCCGCTGCTCGCCATAGTGGCGGTGATATCATTTCCGTCCTTGTCGTATATAGTGTTACGCTCATTCGTCTCAACACCGGTGCCGCTGTTGAGTATAGCATTGCCTGCCATAGGCTGCAGGAATTCGAAGTTATAGCCTTGCTGGCAATAGAAGGTGTCGGGGCTCAGACCGCCTGTTACGGTGACGCCTTCCGGCAGCAGGAAAGTGGATGCACGGGCATGACCTTCCTGACCGCGTGCGTTGTAGTTGGGCCAGTAGGTGCCGCCGGCAATCATAATCTCGAAACGTGAGTCACGATAGATGTCACGCAGTTTCTTGCCGCTGCCCGGCACAACGATCTCGCTGCTGCGAAGACGCACTATGTAGTCCAAGGCATCGGAGAACTTCTGGAAGGGGTTAGCCATTGACGAGCCCTGCTGGCTGTACAGCGGGTCGCCGCACTCCAAGAGTGTTGCAGCCTTTTCATTGTTCACGAACTCGGGGTTGGCAACATAGAGGCGTGTGAACGGACGATCAATGGATAGTCCCATGTCGTAGTTCAGCGCACGGGCACCAATCTCGATGAACTCGTTGTTCTTATGCTCGGGCACAAAGGTCATGTGCTTGAGGTAGCCGATGGTGGCACTTATGGAGTCGGCTTCGTCGTTGTTGTAACGCTCGCGCATACGAGCCACACCTGCCATGTCGCGCAGTTCGAGCGAGGGATAGGTGGCACGCAGAGTTCTGTAGTCTGTGTATGGCATGCCTGCACGGACGAGAGCTGACAGCTTCTCTATGTAGAAGTAGCCGTCGGGGTTGGATTGGCTCGAGTAGGTGTCTCTTTCTCCGCGCCAGCGCATGTCGTCCACACTGTTCTGCGTCCAACGGACGTCTTTATCAGCCTCTATCTGCAGCACTATGTTGTTCACACCCGGCATACGGCGGGTCTGCACAGCCGAATAGGCAAACGGGTAGTTGTCCTCTGTCATCGGCTTGCCCGTGTCGAACACACCGGAGACGTTGTTCATGTCGTTGCTGCTGTTGCGCCAGAGCACCACACCCTTGGCGCGCAGGTTGTTCTCGTACCATATACCTCCGCCGCGCGTATTCGCTTTGTTGCCGACGATGGTGCTGTTGAAGATACGTACGTAGGTGGCATCGTTGGCAATGGCAGGCTCCTCAATATAGATGGCGCCGCCGAACTCCGACCTGTTGCCTACCAGTACGCAGCCGCTGACGAGTGCGGCAGGTTGCAGATACAAACCACCCGCCTCGCGCACAGCCTCGTTGTTCTGTATGACACAGTTGCGAATATGGGCATAATCGGGCACTATGGCAGCAGCGCCGCGACGGTCGATTTCGTCAACGCCGTTAGCCATACCGCTATCCACGCACATACCGTCCACGATGGCGCGGTCGGTAAGCACGCCCCATGCGGAAAGAGTGTCGAGCATGCCTTCGCTCTTGTAGGTATTGCCGGCAATAATGACGTCAGGAGCCAACAGGTTGTTGATGCCATAGATATTGTTGGTGAAGGTAAGCACATGGTAGGTGCGACCGGACTCTTCCGTTGTGACATTATATACGTTACCGTTCAGATTGGTCTTGTTGTTGAGCGGGTCGCGGTAGGTTTCGTAGAAGTCGTAGTCGCCGTCATTGGTGTAACCGCCCCATATCTCCACACCTCTCGGCACGGCGATGGAGTGAGTGGTAAGCAAGTCCTCAGCCACACCCGACACCATCTTCTCGTTGGTGCTGCGCACAGGGGCATACGTGCCCTCAGTGAGTTTCACTATCACATGCCTTACTTCCGAGAGGTTCTTCGACACCGACTGCTGCCGCACTTTCTTTGTTGCGCCGTCAAGGTATATCTCTTCGTAAGTGGCAGTCACATTGCCTGTCACCTCCACGCTGGTGGTGGAGAAGATGCGGTCGGATGCTCTGCCTGACTGTATGAGCGCGAGGTCGGCTTTCAGTCGTCCTGCGGCATCGAGCACCTTCTGTATCTTCTCAGGGCAGGCTGCATCTTCAGGTGAAGCAGCCGTGCCGAGACCCTCACCCGTCTCAGCCACGTAATAGATGGCGCACAGTTCGCGCACATCGGGTTGCTCAGGGTCAAAGGCTATAAGCTCGTAGCCTGGGTGAATATCCATCGTGCCGTCATACTCGTATGCACCTATGTCTATCTGGCAATCCTGCACACGGTCGGCGTATGCCACATCGTTATCAGGAGGCACTGCCGCCACCACCACATCATAGAAAGCTTTACGTTGTACATCAGTAGCCCAATTACTGCCATGTTTATGCTCAAACGCTTCTGCAAGAGTAGCTCCGAAAAGTTCTGTTCCCTTGTTTATACATGTGGAATCCGAACTTAAAGAACTTGAGAGACGGTAATTATTGGTTGCCTTGGCACCTTTGTCTGAATTGATGCCATACAAAACATCAGCCTCAAAGGGCGTATTTCTAATAGACGGAGTAATCCCATTGAGGAATATATTGCCTATACCATAGTTGCTTGTAGCAGATGATGTCCAGTTGTTTACATTTTGCTTAGTAGTATTGTTCGGTTGTGCCACTTCCGACTGTATATAGCAATGCAGGAACGGACTGACTTTATTCACACCTGCATCTCGGTCACGTATGGCTATACCATTATTGCCATAAATAATTGTGTTGGCGACGAACAGGTTCGGGGCTGATGATGTGGCAAGTGATATGGCTCCACCGCTATACTTATTACTCTCTTTGAGGGTACAAGTATTATATGCGATAGTATTATTATAGAAGCGTCCCACGCAGAAGCCTACACCTCCGGCAGAACCGAAACTACTATTATTGGCAAACAGAGAGTTGAAACACGTACCCTCATACATAAACATACCTCCGGCAAATATCTGATTTTGTTCATACAGAGATGAGTGTGTGGAGGTATTATCAAGTGCGAAACAACCTTCGATAGTAGATGTAGCCCCATCGCAGAATATACCGCCGCCCTTCACACGCGGGCATATTGTCAAGTTGTTGACAACTATACAGTTCTGCAGATGTGCTCCTTCGTACAGGTTCACACCGGCACCGCCTCCATGAGCCATACCCTCATCCACAATGAAACCATGCCTGATAGTGAAACCATCCCAATAGACATTGGAGTATTCTACATAGTTAGGGTCTTCACCTACGAATGAAGCTTTTTCCCATGAGGTTCGTTTGGCCTTTGTCGGTCCAGTCACACGATGCGTATGTGACAAGTCGTCAGAGAACTTACCACGTGCATCAGTGCCACTACCGGCAGCAGCAGGGTTACCAACACTGCCTGCACCGTATGTTGGCACACAAATATCGGGCATTGTCAGCACACGTTTGCGAAGTGGACCGCGCTGGTTGCTTACCGAATAGCCGGAGGTGGATATTGTTTCTGTCGGCTTATGCGGCACATCGTTGTTGTCAGATTCCGTCGTATTGGTAGATAAAACATATCCAGAATGTCCGGGTATTACTTCCACTTCGTGCATATGCAAATTGGATATCCAGAACTCACGGCGGTTAGGGTTACTTCCGCCATAACCTGTGGTATATTCAGAGGGTATCTCATCAGGGTCTCCTCCATCATCAGTGCCATAAGTAGCATTACGTGCCTTTGTATTGCGCACACCGTCCTCCACTTCTACAGCCACTTTCACCGTACCTGTTGACGGCTGGTTAAATTGTATCACATGGCGATAAGCCATATTGCGATTATTATCTCCATTATCGCTATTGGCATAACTTCCTCGTGTTTTAATGTTTACTTCGGCCTTTTTGATTCCGTTAGCATCATATATACGCAGATACATCTTTGTATCTTCTGTACTTTTCCATGCATTTCTATATCCTCCGGCTATATCCACCGTCAATTGATAATCACCTGCCGGCACATTCGGAAGATCCTGCCAAAGCGTCAAGCCGGTAAGTGAACCGTTACCGATAAATATCCAGTCACCATTATATGACGCATTTGCACCTGTTAACATAATATTGGTACTCGGGTCATAGATAGAGCGTTGTTTATTTTGACTGTTATTATCAGTTACTCTATCTGCGACATAATTTGTCTTATTAGGATGAGTCATGTGCCAGCAGTCCAGACCATTGCCCGCTACTCCAAATTCATAATGTACGGTTCCGCTTGTTGTTCCATCATCTATTAGATGAGTATTAGCCTCTAATTCTATACCATTACCATTGATTGTCATTTCCGGATACCGGATATAATCCGTTGTCACCTCAGTATTGACAGTAGTACTCGGAATAGTTTCATAATTGTAACTGTTAACAATATTGATGTTCTTATATTGGTAAGAGCGTGTATCCGTTATGCTACTTAAGCTCAAATCATCATCGCTGAAGAATTTGGCAGCAGGATTTAATGAGTAGTTTAATATTGTGTCTCCAAGACGCGGGTTAACGTCCGAAATCTGCAGAATAGTCTCATAATCCTTGGGGTCATAATCTTTCGCCTTCAACGATTTGGGGATATTGATAATATCCGACATCAATGCCTGACGTTCGGTTGTTCCGGGAGTACCTATACTTTGTGCAGGGAAGCCGCCTAATACAGTGGTTTTGTCGCGCATGACAAACCCCTTATAGTCGTTATACCGGCCATTGCCAACCCACACAACAACAGAATCCACACCACTGATACGCCCTGGGTCACTATCTGACAATGCGTTGTATGCCGCGGCTTTCTCCACTGCATACTGCAAACCTCCTACATAGCGTTCGGCACGGGTGTTGTTTATCCAGCCGTTGGTGTTGCAGGCATCAATAAAACCAGCAAGGTTATAAGACGGAGACGAAGCATTGTTCCAATCGGTACCAGTGTGGTAAGGATTGGCACGCCAGAATGAGCGCGAGGCTCCGGATATCTCTCCATACGGATAGCGTTCGTCATACATCCATCCGCTATCAAATCCGCCAACATTAGTACCCGGATTAGTAACAACCGTCGTCGAATCATAAGAATAAACATTATTTTGGAGAGTCTCTGTTTCACCATTTCTACTACCTCCGATATATTCGTTAATCTCTGTAGTCCACATGTGTCTAATAGTCGTGGCAGTAGCCACTCCTGTTTTTGCTGATGTGAAATATGAGCGTCCAAATCCTCCGCAGTATTTGGTGTCGGTTGTAAGCACAGGATTGCCGCTGCTGTCGAGTACGCGGTCGCAAGAAGGCACCAGGTCTATATAGTCGCCTGAAGCAAGTCCAGGTCCTGCAATATTTTCAAGCATATATACGGTGTTGCCTGCTATGGCGTTGTCCCATGAGGAGCCGTCGTGGCGTCCTGCGCCGTCAGGCGTGACATAAAGCACTGCGCCTTTCACGGGCAGGTGCGTGTTCTCTATCGCCCCTATGTCAGGGGTGCCGCCACGGGTGCGCACGTTGCCGTTGCTATCCCAGATGAGTGCACTATTCTCGCTGGCAGCGTTCACCATCGGGTTCTGGTTGCCTGGCATATAACTGATGATACCGCCGTTCATAGGTTTGTCGCCGTCAGGAGAGTGACCCACGTTGCGGGCAGGGTTGTCAAAATACGGGTATTGAAGATAGACAGGCGTGCTCCACTCGTAGCCTGACGGAGCAGAGTGGCTTGAGATATGAGCATTTGCCTCCGCTTCAGTATCGAAGAAATAGGTGTCTGCCTTGCCGTCTCCCCTTATCTTCGACATCTGCGTATTGATGTCTAACAGACGTATGCCCCATTTGTGTGTCTGGTCGCTGAAGTCGCGGCAGAGGTTGGCATACAAGTGTGCGGGAGTGTTAGGCGTAGGAGCGTCCCAGTCGAGGTAGATATAGTCGCCAGACACGTTGTGTGTGCTACCTGTGGTGCTTCTGTAGCCGAGAGCCTGCGGCTGCTTTGAGCGGTTAGGAATGGCCGCCTCACCATTGGCGTACAAGACGGAGTTATATATTCGTATCTGTCCTTCGTCGGCATCTGTGCCCGAGGGGTTGTCGGTAGCGACCAGTGTCTCAAGTCCATAGCCGCAGTTGTTGACAATGTTGCAGTGGTCGAGACGTATCTTTGCCTCGCCGCCACAAGCCGTCACCACGCCTGCATCACCCTGGACAGTCACATTTCCGGTGCCGTCGCCCACGGTGTTGTTGCGGATGATGGTGTTGAATATGTTAAGTTCCGCCTTGCTGTAAGTGTTGTCCCCTTTGCGGTTGCTGCTGTTCACATACACGGCAGCACCGTCAGGCGCGGAGCAGTTGGCTATATAACTGTTGCGGAAGATGTTGCCTGTCATGTCGATACGCTCTTCCTTCGGCACGGAGACGTTGTTGAGTATGATGCCGCCGCCGTAGGTGATGTCCTCGCGTTGACCCGTGATGGAGTCAATAGGAGCATAGGAGTGGTGCTCATAGAGGTTGGCGTTGCCATCGAACAGACGCAGACCGTCAACGATGACGTTCCTTACATTGATAAGTGCGAGCACGTGTGCGGAGTTGTTCTCGTAGCCGCTCTTGGTGATGTTGGCAGACACCACGGTAGGATACATACGGGCGTTGTGCTGGTCGGTGGCAGTGCCTGTGGAGCCGTAGTAGTAGCCTCCATAGATACGCATGTTGCTGCAAGGACGTAAGGCGGCTGTACGGAGTTGTGCGCCGAGATAGGCGTCTTTGCCCGCCGTGGTGGCGTTGATAGCACCACCTCGTTCGTAACCCTTGACGAGAATCTGCACGTACTTGAAGTGCTCGCTTTCGTCAATCACACCATTGTTGTTGATATCTATCTCATACTCTACATCTCCGTTAGCGTCATATACAATATGTCCGCTGCCGTCTTTTTTCATATGCAGGCGGAAGTAGTGAATGGCATCGTTGATACTGCCCACCGGTTTGTCCCATGTACCACCGATGCCCTGTTCGCCTATTATTATGCCGGCCTCTCCTGCGTTACGGACAGGGTCAACAAACAGTGTGGGCAGTTCATCTATGGTGCCATCGTCCGGCAACTGCACAGGGAGGAACGTGTTATCGCCCACAGTAGTGTTGTAGTCAGTGATAGCGCCATTCTGAGTATAACCTCTGTCTCTATAAAGCGATTTCTCCTGATTGGAAACCATGACGCAGCCGAACTGCTCCTCACGGCACACCAGAGCTCCGAAGGTTGACATAGGCTCGTATTCATCGCCGAAGAGGTCGGTGCCTGTGTGTGCATGGAGTACCCATTGTGAGGAGACGTGAATAGCCTCCGTCACCTGCAGACCCATCTTCGCCATAGACGATATGGCGGCGGGTTTCCAATAGATAGGACGCGGTATGCCTGTTGAGTCGGCACGTGGTTCGGTAATAAGTCCGTTGGCGAAGTCCTCGTCGAGCTTACCCATAGGCAGCGAGAGATTCAGACCAGCACCGGCATATCCCATCATCCTGCCATGTCCGTCACTGCCTATGAAATAAGGGTAGTTGGCGTTGTTGGCTGACTCGTTGATGTTGGTATTCTCCAGCGACATCACCTGATTCTTGAGTGAACCTGCCCAGTCGGTTATGTCGTGATTCTCTATAGCCGAATAGTAGAACTTAGGCTTCAAGCCTTCCTTGATGACATTGCCTGCGCCGTCTTTCGTGTCTTCGGTGGAGCCACCGATATATGTGGCATACTGTATGTTGTTGTTGGCGGCACATCTGTTACCCCAAACAACGGAGTTGTAAATCTGTCCGCCGTTGAGTATATAGATACCTCCGCTTCGTCCGTGCCTTCTGCCCGAGTAGATGACATCCTGACCTATGCACTTGTTGCGGACGATAGTAAGGTGGTTACCCACACCTCCGTCGTAGAAATAGATGCCGCCTGCCTCGGCAGTGGAGGTATTGTTGGATATGATACATGCGGTGGCATGAGGGCTGTATACGTTTATCTCGCCGCGTCTGGTACCTCCGTTGGCAACGCGCCAGTCGTCAAGATTCTCCCACGGATATTCATCAGGTGCATGGCATATAGCAGCACCGCCGCCGAGACGTGAGGCATTGTTGACTATATACGAGCGTGTGACGGCACCATCGTAGTCGATACATACACCGCCGCCGTAGCCCTGCATTATACCTACGCCCTTTGCCTGACAACTGTGGATGAAACACTTGTCAACAATGCCGCCGCCATCGAGATACACACCGCCGCCGCGCATGGTGGCTTCACAGTAATATATCTCGCAGTTGCGCACTTCGCCACCGGCAACAAGATATACGCCTCCGCCGTAGGCAGTGTGATAACGGTCGAAAGTGGAGTTGTTGGAAGCATAGCCGCCTGTGATGACGAAGCCGTCAACGCAGGCACTTCTGCTCAGAGGCAGGGCGTGGTCGGAGTTGTTGCGGTTGCCGCCTGCATCGATGAAGCCTGAGGTGGCGAACCACACCACGTGGTAGGAGTTGCCCGGGAAGTTGGTGTTGAAATAGCCGTGTGTGGGGTTGAAAATGAACGATGTCTCGCCGATGTGCGAGCCTGTAAGTATGGTCTTGTGCACAAAGTTCCACGGATGTGTCTTGGCTGCCTGTCCGCTCTCAAGCGAAGGCAGCGTGTCAACAAGCGGACGGTAGGTGGTGTTGATGCTACCGTCAGCATTGTACGGCTTGGCTGCCATGTCGGTGATGTCCTCTGCAAAACCGCCGTAGATATGTATGCCAGGGTAAAGTTTGAAGGCTGTATATTGCAATCCTCCACCCTCGCTCTCGGTACTCTCGGTAGGTTTGTAGGTGCCAGCAGCCACGTAGATACTGCCGCTTTTGATGCCGTCGGTGTTGGTCTCAAGATACTGGCGCAACTCGTTGATGGCGTCCTGCAGGCTGTTCTTCGCAGTAGCCCATGAGAGACCGTCACCCTGGTAACTACCGGAGGTCTTCACATAGCGCACAGAGTCAATACGCGCAGCTGAGACGGTTGACAAATGGCAACCGACAGCTGATATCAGTACGAATATCAACAACCGTGAGTAACGTAATATGTTGTTATTAAGTTTCAATATACAATTTTTTCAAGTTGATTTCAGGTTTTCCTGCAGAGCCGGTCTGCTCTACAAATTATCTATATCTATTGCCTGCAACTTGCCTGCTGTGGGGGGTGTGGTGAAGGTGAGTTGTCCGCGCATCCACGGAGCAAACACTTCAGGCATAGTCTTGGTTAGTGTAAGGTCGTAGGTATAAGTGGTTGAGTTTGAAGTATTCAGTATGTCATATTCCACCTGCAAGGGGAACTGTCCGCCTGCGGTGGTGGTGTAAGGTATGGTGTAGAAATATGTTCTGCCGGCCCACCAAGTGCCTGCTACGTCGCCTGCAAGGTCTGAAGGCGTGTATCCGTGATTGGCATCGCCGGGTGAGCCTGAGCCATCGAACTTGGCATGCACGTTCTCCGTATGGCGGAAGAGATAAGCCTCTCCCGAAAACAGGTTCTTTGCCTTTACTTTAGTGATATGCATGTTTGTGTGCTCCGACTCGGGTATGTTCCACATGAAGTCCACCTTCGATGCCACGTGATAGAGCATCAGGTTGGCGTGAATGGCATCAGCCCAGATGAAGAGGTTGCCGTAGTACTTGTCGTTAACCTCGTAGTTGTACGGTGTGGAGTAGATATTCTGCAAATCAGGCTGCAATGCGTCTGTCACGGTAAAGGTGAGGTTCTGAACTTGAGCCTCCGATGTAGGCCTCGTGTTGCTAAGTGTGAGCGGCTGCTTGCTCATGGCCGCATAGGCATGGCAATACTCCACCTGACCGAGCACAGGAGTAATCTCAGAGAACATTATCTTGCACTGATAAACCACATCGCCGCCGGTAGTGAGAGTGTCAACCCACTCCCACACATCTGCATTAGTAAGTGTGCCGCCATGCCCGTCGTCATAAAGGTCTGTCTGGTCGATATAGCGTATGTCTTCACGCCCGTTCTTCATCTTGAAGACGAGGAAGGCATAGGCATAATGCGGGAGGTCGAGCACTTCGGCCTGACCCGGGTCGCCTGCTCCTGCAGCACGACGCGGAAGAGACTGTGCCTCACTGACAGGCAAGACAAACTGAAGCGGGAACTCCAACCGCTGCATCTCAACCTCATCGTCACGACAAGACGACAGCAACAATGCGGCACCAAGCACCACACATGCTATATATATAATAATGTGTCTTTGTTTGTTAGACAATGTTCAATCCTCTTCTTACAAATCCACAATCAAATTCCGTACCTATCTGTTTTGTTTCTGCATTAATCTTTGTATTGTACCTTAAATAATAATTTCATGCTCTCCGCCGCTCTTCCAGTCGAGAATCACCGTAGCACCCACTTCGGGAGCGCTGACGGGCACCAAAGCACCGTTGTCCTGCAACTGAGCCTTGATAACCTTGGCCTGACCTGCAAGGAGTGCGGTCTTCACGCTGAGCAGAGTCTCGGTGACAGTACCATCAGGCAGAGTGGCATACACCGCCACAGTCCAGTAGTTGCCATCGGCATCGGCTGTATCCTCCGAAGGGAAATTGACCGATACGAAGCATATCTGCCTTTCATCGGCCTTAGCAGGCATACGTCGTCCTGCAGCAGGCATTAGATCCGCTGCCTTGATATCCACCTGCTCGGCATCAACGATCACATGACGTGAGAACGAATAGACGCTGTCGCTAACCAACATCTCGTCCGCCGTGCCACGCACCTCAGCACGCAGATTGGTGACAGTCTGGCCTGTAGTGTCAATGAGCAGTATCACTGCGCTGTTAGCCATATAGAGCGTCACGCTGAACTGCTGATCTTCAACCGTATCCTTGACCTGCATAGGCAGTCTGGCGGTGAAGATACCTGTGTGTTGTGTCTTGACTCGTTCACCATCAACAATGGCGAGGCGGAAAGTGGCGCTACCCGTCGTGTCGGTAATATAGGCGACGCCGTTCTGCTCGATGTTGGCTACAGCAACATGCTGGTAGTCCTCGACAGGCAGATAGAACTCAAACTCCTTACGGTTGTCGTTGATAATCTCGTGCCTGTAGTATTTGCGGACGTCATCCGGCATCAGGTAGAAGGAGAGGTCAACATCGTGCGCATGGTCGGAGAATATAGGGGAAAGGTAGCGTTCGACAGCCTCCTTCGCCTCAACATCCTCTTCGGCATAGAGCACCGCATCCAACTCCATCTGCATGTTGGTGATGAGCTTCATGTGATACACCATAGTATAGTCATAGCCGCAGTAAGCGAGATCATCATCGATGAGCGAGCAACTCTGGACGAATATAGCACAGAGTACACCTATTATATAATATGGTATATGTTTCAACACGTCAAAATGTGACACACTGATTGCCCGGAAATCCTTTTTCTCCCCTGCCTGCATGGAATATACAGGCAGGGGATATTAAGGAAACGGAATCAATCAAAATAATAGTTTAAGGTCTAATCGCGATTACTCTATATCAAGGTTGTAAACATGACCGGCTTTCCATGCGAGGTCAACAGAGAAGCCGAGTTCAAGCTGGCTTGAACGCAAGTCAGGAATAACGTTGTATGCCTGCTTAACACTCTTGAGGTTCAAGTTAACCTTGGTAACATAGTCCTGTTTGAACACCTTGTTGTCAGTTTCGGTAGCTGCAGATTGAGGAAGCTGAGCAACGATATAGAAGTGAGTACCCTTAGGAATAAGAACACTGTCAACACCGAGGAAGTCACGACCAATGTTCAAGAACTCAACAGCCATACGAACATCTGTTGCAGGCTTGGTCTCGAGAACAAGGGTAGAGTTGGTATCGGTAGGATTGGTCAGAGCCTGATTGAGGGTATTCAGGATGGAGTCATAAACGATATATGAGCCTTCAGTATCAGTAGTAAAGTCGAACTTAACCTGACCCTGGCCACCAACGAGAATACCTGTTACCTGCAAGCTGTCCTTTGAAATCATTGCAACATCTGTTTTGTCTGCCAACAGAGCAGCATTAGCCTTCACACAGGTAGCGAGACGTGCTACACCATACTGGATACTGTCCTTGATAGCGACAGAACGTGTGTTTGTCTTTACGTAGTAGTTGTCAGACTCATCATAAAGATCATCAAGAATCTGTTTCCAATACTTTGTGCCATAGTTGTCAGACTGCTTCTCAGACGAAGACTTCAGACCGCTGTTAGCATAGTAGTAGATGCAAGCAGGATAAACATACTTGGTTACATCAGCAACATCAAGAGTTGTGCCGTGAACAGCAGCCCAATCGGAAGAGTTAACAATGACAAACTTGTCGGTCTGCCAAGCTATGGCAGCAGCGCCGTCAGGCAGATGGAGTTTCTGAGGATAGTTTGAAAGAGCTGTAGGGAATTCAATCTCAGCATTCGGAACTGTAGTTCCACCCTTCACTGTAACACCATACGAAGCATTCAGTATTCTTGCAGCGATTGAGTCACCGATAACAGTGTTATCTTTCTTAACAGTGTTATAAAGGTCTTCAATCATAGCTCTGATAGAAGCGGAAGAACCAGCCTGAATCTTGCTTGTTGAGTTGAAGCCAATGAAAGTGTTGTAAAGGTCAATGTAGTTCTGGTTAGCGTGAACACCACCTGCAGACCAAGCCGCAGTAGTTGTACCATCGCTCTCGTTTGTCTTGGAAATGAAAGTCAGATAGTCGCAGATCTTCTGAGCAACTGCATCTTTTGTTGAAGAGTTGTCGATAGTAGTGTTAATCTGTACAGGGGTGAAAGTGATACCTGCCGGAGTAGCACCATTAAGACCAGCGGTGGTCAAATTGCCATGCTGGAAGCTCTGAGCACCTGGAGTAGGGTCGGTGTTAGCAGAAGCAGCCGAGCCTTTTGCATAGAAGAGGAAGTGGTTGGTACCAAGAGGAATGCTTACGTTAGAATAAACTTTGTAGTTAGCATTACCTGTCAAGCCTGAATTGGCAACAGCAGAGAGAACTATACTGTCACCGATACGTGTTGAAGCAGCAACAACAAGGTCAGCACCGTTATTACCTGTTGAGAAAGGAATGATAGTGATACTGTCCATACCGTTGAATTGCTTAGCAGTCTGTGCCTGCTGATTAGGCATACGACGTGCTCCATTACCAGCATTACCACTGTTAGGAATGTTGATTGTGAACTGGGTCTTTACAGCTTCACCGCTGTAGTTACCTTGATTAGGTTCTTCTGTCTGGTTGTTGCAAGCAGAGAAACCTGCGCTTACGAGTGCTATCGCGCTCAGATAAGCAAATCTTTTGATTGATTTCATTTTGGTTTGTTTTTAATTGATTAATAAATCGGTTGATTTGTTTGTTGTTATTTTATGTTAATTTGAAGATTCTTCTTCTAAATTTCAATACATTCTATCTTTTCCCCTTCAATTCGCTGAGTGTACGTTGTGCCTCTTCGTTGCCTGCTGCAGCGGCTTTCTCCCAGAGTTCTTCTCCCTCAGCCTCGCTGCCTGTCATATAGAGAGCGATGCCGAGCGGGAACCAAGCACGGGGGTCATCCTCAACCTCGCGCAGCAGTGCCTCAGCCTCCAGATACTTCTTCTTGCCCAAGAGGACTATAGCATCGTTTATCTGCTTTGCCCTGGCATCAGGCGCAATAGTGTAGAACACTCGTATGTAACCCGAGTTACGCTGGTCGCCGAGAAGGTTGTTCTTTATCCACTCGTACGGCTTGCCGCACTGGTAGGTGCGTATCTGCCACTCACGTTTCTGCGGATCAGGCTCGGAATCAATAATCTTAAGCACTCCTGCACGCCCCTGCATACCGCGACTCTGCTCCACCTGATAACGGAGGTCTGCCCATGCCTCACCGCCGTTGCCGAGATGGAAGACACTATCGTGGATAGGATACGGCACATTGTCAACTATATATTGTTTCAGCGACTTGGCACGCTCACCAGCGAGCCAGTTGTTATGCTGTTCATTACCTTCGATAGACGCCACACCTACAATCTGTATGACGCGTACTTCGGAGCGCTCGTCCTGCATGAGTGCGGTGACGATGCTGACGATACTGTCAAGCGTGACTCCGTTGTTGCGGAAGTGACGGCGCAGACGTATGCTGTCGAGAGCGAAATAGACATACAACGCATCGGTGTCGCGCGAGAGTATCTGCTTGTCGGAGAAAGGCACATACTTGTCGGCAGACACCACTATCGGGTTCTCCATCTGAATTGCAGCGGGTGTCTTGGGCTCCACCAGGAGGCGCGAACGCTGCGGCTGAGCAGCCGAGAGAGCCGAAGAAACACCTGTTCCCGCTGTGCCAACTGAGCCTGCGCCTGCGGCAGCAGCAGTGGCAGCATCGCCTGAATCGGGTGTGCCTTCTGCTGGTGAGGTGGATGATGCGTCTGTTGCCTTGGCGTGGTCGGAAGAGCCAGTGTTTCCTGATGACTCAGAAGTCTCTGTAGACTCGGGAGACTCAGTACCATCAGAGGACTTGGGAGACTTGGAAGACTTCGTAGGATCCGAAGAGTCCGACGTCTCTGAGGACTTTGAGGAGTCTGAAGAGTCAGTGACAGCAGAGGAGGTTTCAGCAGCCTCTGCGGCGGCAGCGTCTTCCTCTGTAATCATAGAGAGGAGCGACTCGAGTTCATTGGCAACAGGGTCATCGTAAGTGTAGCGGTCGGAACACTCGTCGTCCTGACCTACGATGCGGCAACAGCCTTCTTTCACCTGCTCAAGACGGCAGATGCCTATTCCGTCCTTCAAAAGCCAGCGATACTCGCCGACAGGAAGCAGCACGGTGTCGCGCAGCACGTTGACACGCAAGCGCTGCGGATAGTAATCCTGCTCAGGCTCGTCCTTGTGGTTGAGCACATGGTCGCGGTGCAACTGGCGAATATTGTTCCAGCCATTGAGTACAACAGGCTCGAGGAAGAGCGTATCTTTCTCGCCCGTAAGGGCAGGCTGTATAGTGACCTTATAGTCCGCAGCAGGTCTCTTAAGCGGGAGGTCGTAGATGACCTGCACCTCATCGCCCAAGCGGCTGATATCCACTATCTGCAAGCGCGTAGTGTCCCTGGCTGCCCACATAGCGGCTGCCGAGAACAGAAGAATCAATATGTTCAGTGTCTTACGCATTATCACTTAATTTGCCAGATGAAGTTAATACCTACTTTGGGCATCACAAACCACTGCTGCTTAGGCTCGTGCAGCGCGCCACAGCGAGCACAATCGAACTCATCGTACCAGGTGTAGCCCACGTCAGCGCCGCCTTCCAATTCCAGGGAGATGTGCGGCGAGAGAATCCACGACCAGCCGTAGAAGACACCCGCAGCCACCATGTCGCCCTGACGGCGGTTGTTCTCGAGGTCCTTGTAAATCCAGCTTACAGGATACCCACTGCCGTTGACGCTGCCTGCCACGTTATAATGACTATAAACAACATTCATGCCAATGAAGTCACGCACAAAGACGGAGCAGAACCAATAGCGCGCCTCGAGGTTGACGAGTACATGACGCCACTTAGGCGGCTGGTCTTTGTCCCTATCGGCTGAATGCACGGGATTCCAGAGGTTGAGTCCGGCACCGGCACCGAGAGTCCAGCGGTCAGCCAGCTTGACCTCAAAGGCGAGGTTGGCAGAAGCCGTAGCATCATAAAGCAGGTTGTTCTTCAAGGCTATCACCTGTGCAGAGGCAGAAACAGACAAAACAAGCAGGCACAAAGCCACCGCAAGACGTCCGAAACAAGAGAAAATCTTGTTCGGAAGCATGCCGATTGATGTAACCAAACCGTATTTCTGCTTCAAGATATGCACTATTTTACCCAATTATATATGTCGTTTTTACCATTTAAATGCCTTACTTATTGCGAATTACCCCCCCCATTAGCTGCGGGCGTGCATTCGCCATATCTCGGCATATTACAAAAACTCGTGCAAAGGTACAACATTTTTGACAAATATCCAAACTTTTGTGCAAAAAAAGTGCATAAAATTAAAGATTTATGTATTTTTTATCATTTTGAAAGATTACGAAAGGGAAGAATGGGTTAAGAGGCGAAAAGGTTAATTTGGGGAATTGGAGAAATGGTTAAGAGGTTATAAGGTTAATAGGCTAAAAGGTGAGGGGTGAGGGGGGAAGGGTGAGGGGGGGTTATTCCTCGGAGAACTGGACGAGGACGTCACGGTATGTGCTGAAAATCTTGGACTTGCTGACGAAGCCAATGTAGCGTTTGTCGTGGTCAACGACAGGGAGATTCCAAGCGCCTGTGTCCTCGAAAACCTCCATGACACGCTCCATAGGCATGTCGTAGTAGAGAACAGCGTGAGGCGAAGTCATGAGCTGTGACACAGTGAAACGGCTATACAGTCGCGGCTGGAACATGATATTACGCACCTCGTCAAGGAGCAAGATACCAAGCAGGTGACCCTCATTGTCGATGACGGGGAAGATGTTGCGGCTGCTCTCTTGAATGACCTTGACGAGTTCACCAAGAGTCATCTCCGGTCGGAGAGTGCGCAAGTCGCTCTCAAGAACAGAGTCAAGCGACATGAGGGTGAGCACAGAGCGGTCTTTATGATGCGTGAGCAACTCGCCTTTCTGCGCCAAGCGCATAGCATAGAGGGAGTGCGGCTCGAAGAGCATAATGGTGAGATAGGAGAGCACGGAGACAATCATAAGCGGCATGAAGAGGTGGTAGCCGCCTGTTAGTTCAGCGATGAGAAAGATACCTGTGAGCGGCGCATGCATGACACCAGCCATCAACCCCGCCATGCCGGCAAGTGCGAAGTTAGCCTCAGGCACCATTATCCCTACGTCAGAGAGCAGACGTGCCACAAGGAAACCCGTGATAGCACCCATAAAGAGCGAAGGCGCAAAAATACCGCCGACACCGCCTCCACCATTGGTAGCCACAGAAGCGATAATCTTCAGCAGAACGACAAGCAGCAGGTATGCCAACAGAAGCCATTCGGCAGGCAGAGGCAAGGCTGCAAGAGGCGAGCCGAGAAGAGTGTTGCCAGCCCTGCCGTTGAGCAAGTCAGCTATAGTGTCATAACCTTCTCCATAGAGCGGAGGAAGTAGGAAAATCAGTACAGAGAGGACTATACCTCCGAGCGCTATCTTGAGCCAGAAGGAACGGAGACGCTTGAAGCGTGTCTCGAGAGCATTCATGCCACGCGTGAAATAGAGCGACATCATGCCGCAGACCACGCCGAGGAGGATATAGAGAGGTATGCGCACTATGTCGAAGTCGGCAGTGGTGTCAAGCGGGAACATAGGAGCCGTGCCAGAGAAGAGGTAGGTGAATGCCGTGGCGGTGACACTGCTGATAAGCAGAGGAGACACAGACGCCATAGTCATGTCAATCATCAGCACCTCGAGGGTGAAAACAAGACCTGCGATAGGCGCCTTGAAGATTCCTCCTATAGCCCCTGCAGCACCACAGCCTATCATAAGCATCATGGTGCGCTGGTCGAGGCGGAAGATACGTGCAAGGTTGCTGCCTATCGCCGCGCCGGTGAGTACGATAGGCGCCTCTGCTCCGACGGAGCCACCAAAACCTATGGTGAGAGACGAGCCGACGAGACTTGACCACATGTTATGCGCCTTGATGATGCTCTTGCGCTGCGATATAGCATAGAGGATCTTCGTTATACCATGTGAGATATCGTCCTTGACGACATATCGCACAAACAAGGCAGCAAGTGCGATGCCGATGACGGGGAATATGATAAGCCACCAAGTGTGCCCAGTGGTCTCGACCACAGTGCGAACAAGGAAACTAAGCCAATGGATGAGCGTCTTGAGGAGCCAAGCGGCTACAGAGGTGAAGAAACCCACAAAGAGCGAAAGCAGGAGAACGAACTGGCGCTCGGAGATATGACGTTCGCGCCAGGAGATTATATTGTTCAGACGCTCTGCCATCACTGCCCTTTGCCGTTAAAAATGATGCCTACGGTGTAGAAGAGAATCTTCATGTCGAGACCGAGAGACATGTTCTCGGTGTAAACAATGTCGTAGTTGAGACGGCTAACCATCTTCTCGATGGTGTCGGTATAACCAACGCGCACCGGCCCCCAGGAGGTGAGTCCCGGTCGAATCTTGTAGATTAAGCAATAATAAGGTGCTTCGCGCTCTATCTTGTTGATAAAATAACGCCGTTCAGGTCTTGGTCCTACTATAGACATCTCGCCCCTGAGAATGTTCCAGAACTGCGGCAACTCGTCAAGGCGGTATCTGCGCAGCCACCTGCCGACAGGTGTGATACGGCTGTCAGCAGCAGAACTGAGTTGGGGCTCACCATGCTCTGCATCGTCGATCATAGTTCGGAACTTGAGGATATAGAAAGGCTTGCCATACATGCCTATGCGCTCCTGACGGTAGATGATACAGCCCTTCGAAGTGAAGAAGACAAGCAAGGCAAGGAAGAGCATGAGCGGGGAGAGGAAGATGAGAGCGAGAACAGACATCACTACGTCAAACGCGCGTTTGACGCACAACTCCCAGTCTGCCATGCGCGGTCGCGTGACCGTTACAAGAGGCTCGCCGGAGAGGTCGCGGATACGCGCAGCACCGGTGAGCATGTCATATACGTGAGCGGAGAAACTGATCTCAACCTGCTCAGGGTAGAGCCGGCGTATAATCTTGTAAAGGCGTTTGTTGCCCACATCATGGCTGAGGGCGATGATGACCTCCTGTATATCTTTCTCCTTCTTAATGTCATGGAATGCCGCCAGTTCGGAAGGGAGGAGCACAGCATCTACCCTTCTGCCATGGAGTTGCTGCCGGAGTTTCCTGGTCTCGTCGATGTCGCCCACAAGCACAGTGCGTCTGTCTCCACCAATGAAATGCTGCACGATGAGCGTAAGAATGAGTCTGGGAATCCAAGAGCCGAGCAACTGCATAGCGAAGAGCGTAAGCAGACTCCATGTGTACCGCTGATAACTCTGCACATTGTCATCGATGATGATGATAAAGAAAGCACCAAAAGCTATTATTACAGAACTGACAAAGGTGGTTACAAACTCCTCGCCTATCTTATGGTCAAGAGGCCGGATGTAATAGCCTGAGAGGTAATAGACAAGCAGACAGCCTATGGGGTAAAGAATCATAGCATTCCAGAAATGGAACGCAGGCACAAGAGCCTCGGAGATGAAAGCAATCCTGCCGTCGTATACCAGCCAACGGAATGCAAGAAAGGCAATCCAAATCATCACCGCCGACAAGGTGTCAACAAGGATGTAAAGCCATTGTACTTTTCTATAGCGTGTCATTTACCTTATTACTTTTATCACATTACCAGAACTGAGTTTCACAATATGCGAGGGCGAAGGCTCGGAGGTGTCGGTCTGACGATACCGGACAACATAGTCAACCCCACCGAGTATCTCGCTACCGATCTGAGAAAAGCAGTGTGCAGCCGATTCTCCGCTGATGTTAGCACTGGTGCTCACCACGGGTCTGCGAAGTCTCTCGCACAATGCCTTGGAGAAAGGCTCACGGGTGATGCGTATTCCCACCGAGCCGTCTGCCGCAATGAGATTAGGGGCGAGGTTCTTCGCTTTGTCGTATATTATAGTGAGCGGCTCCTCGGAGAGTTCGAGCAACTCCCATGCCATGTCGGGAATGTCTGCAACATACCCTTGAAGTTTGGCAGGCGAGTCGAGCAGGACGAGCATAGCCTTCGAGTCCTGACGGCGTTTGAGGGTGTATATACGGCGCACCGCATCCTCGTTCTGCGCATCGCAACCTATGCCCCAGACAGTGTCGGTAGGGTACAGGATGATGCCTCCCTGCTGCATGACGCGCACAGCCTCACGCAGGTCTGAAGGGTCGTACATATATGAATCCCTGTTCATGAATAAAGTATCGATTCCAATATCCCGGGGTTAGGGTTTGCAAAGATAATAGTTTTTCTTCAACAAACAAAATCCCCACAAATAGGGATTGCTTATTTTTTATATGGCAGATATTTTTGCAGCGTAGAAAAGTATCATATTTAAGGTTTAAAGTTCAAAGTACAATGTACAGAAATTTACTTATCATATTCACCCTGCTGTCATGCATCACGCTCTTTGCACAGGAGCAGACGATTACTCTCACACAGCAGGAGTATCAGTCTATACTTCAAAGACTTGAAGCTCTTGAGGCAAACCAGCAAAAGACAGACGCCACAACAGGAGCGACTCAGAAAACCGATGCTGTGACAGGGGCTACGAAGAAAATAAAAGAAGAACCTCAAGAACTGAAAGAGCAGGAAAACGAGAAAAAAGTGCCAAAATGGATTCACAACCGCCTCACCATTGGTGGGTATGGCGAGATAGCCGGTAAACACTGCTTTTACTCGAACAACTACCTGCGCTACGGCAAGAACCCTGAGAAATACAAAGGTGACCACTATGGCGAAGTTGACCTTCCGCACGTAGTATTATATCTTGGTTATGACTTCGGGAAAGGATGGTCGATGGGCACAGAGATAGAGTTCGAGCACGGAGGTCCGGAGGTAGCAATAGAGATAGAAGAAGAGGAAGGCGGCGAGTATGAGAGCGAGATAGAGCGTGGCGGCGAGGTGGCACTGGAGCAGTTCTGGCTTCAGAAGAAATTCAACGACTACGCCATCATCCGCGCCGGCATGCAGGTCATTCCTGTAGGTGCACTCAACGCCAACCACCTGCCTACAGAGTATTTCTGCGTCTATCGCTCCGAAGGCGAATTTACCATCATACCATCCACATGGCACGAGATAGCGCTTACGTTTATGGGCGAGACACCATGGGGGCTGAGTTATCAGGCGATGCTCATGCCGGGATTGGACTCCGACCGCTTCAACAAGAAAAACTGGGTTAAGCCCGGAGCAGGGAGTCCGTATGAATTCAAGCTCGCCAACTGCTTTGCCGGTGCTGCAAGATTAGACTACGCAGGAGTGCAAGGTCTGCGTCTGTCGCTGTCGGGGTATATAGGCAGTTCCTTCAGAAACACCCTCAGCATGAGCAATAAGGAGATAGACGGCAGCGCATATAAGGACGTTAAAGGTATAGTCGGGATCGGCAGTTTCGACTTCTGCTATGACGACCACAACGTCATACTCAGAGGCAATGCCACATACGGTCACCTGACAGATGCCGCCGCCATCACACAATACAACATGGGTATGCGCAAGGGCAGCGTGTCAAGCAAGCAGCAGGTGGCAAGCGATGCTCTGGCAGCAGGCATAGAGGCAGGATATGACTTCTTCTCGCTGAACAGCGGTCTTCACAACAAAGGACACCGCTTCTACGTGTTCGGACGCTACGAGTACTACGACTCGATGTTCATGAACAACGGCAGGCGCGACTACTCATACTCGTGGTGCGGCAGACACCGCGCTTCGGCAGGCATCAACTACTACCCTATTAAAGAGGTGGGCGTAAAGGCTGAGTTCTTCTACGGCATACTGAACAAGGGGAAGAATGCCTCCGGTGACCTTGTGAAACTGTACAACGACGAACCCGGCATTGCCATAGGCATAGTGTATGCAGGATTCTTCAGACCATAGACAACAATAACAACAAAACATACAATACAATGAAAAAAATTACCTATTTAGTGTCAGTGGCTGTGATAGGAGCGGCACTGGCAGCTTGCAATGATGCAAACGTGAACCTGAGTGACAAGGAGAAAGCCTTGAAGGAAGTTGTCAAACCCTATGTGGAGAACACCGTGATAGCCACGTACAATGCGATGGCTTCAGAAGGTCTCGCACTGCTTGCAGATGTAGAGGCTATTCAGGAGGCGGTGAAAAACGAACAAGACTACACAGCCAAGATGGCGGCTGCCGGTGAGTCATGGCGCCGTATGCGTCACCATTGGGAGCAGAGCGAAGCCTTCCTTTATGGTCCTGCAGACAAGCACTACATCGACCCGCACATCGACTCGTGGCCACTTGACTACAATGAGATGAACGCGCTCCTAACAGACACCGCACGTATGGCAAAGATTGAGGAAGACGGCGGAGCATACGTAGGCGACAAACTAGGCTATGCACTCAAAGGCTTCCACGCAGCAGAATATCTGCTCTTCAAAGAAGGCCAGCCGCATGAATGCAACCTCACCAGTGCCGAGGCAGCATATCTGGTCGGTATTGTAGAAGACTTGGTGCAGCAGGCTATCATCCTCGAGGACTGCTGGGCAGGCGGAGTAAATGAAGAGAAAAAGGCTCTCATCACTGACGAAGAGGGAGAGTCGATGAGTTGGGGAGAGAACTACGCAGAGTACTTCATGAATCTCACCCACCCCGACTGGAAGACCTATCAGGCTGTGGCAGAACAGATAGTAGCAGGTTGTGTAGAAATAGCAGGAGAAGTGGCTGACCTTAAGATGGGCAACCCCTACCGCTCGTCCAACAAAGAGGAGCAGGAGTATATAGAGTCACCTTACAGTTACACCTCCACTATCGACTTTGCAGACAACATCATCTCAATCAAGAACTCCTATTGCGGAGCCAAAGCCGGTGATGCCGCCATAGCAGACTATATCAAGAAGCAGGATGCCGAACTCAACAGCAAGGTTCTTGCCGCCATTGAAGAGTCGATAGCACTAATAGAGAAGATAAAAGACTTCGAGACCAAGGCACAAGGCGATGCTGACGTGAAAGCCGCCATTGACAAGGTGAGCGAACTTGAGGCACTGCTTGATGACGAAGTGATGCCTTTGTTAAGCAAATAACATTATAAACCTTTATATACTGTAATACAATGAAACGTACTTATTATTTAATGATGAGTGTCATGGCTATGGGCGCAATGCTCGTGTCATGCCAGGGTGGTAACGGACAAGTGGAGACCGACCTGCCGGAATGGTACTACACCGGAGGTAAACTGGGAACCACCTTCAACATGACCACCACCACCTTCCGCCAGCCTACTCCCGCCACTTCAGACGCAGGCTTGGGAGTGCAGTTCTCACAGGGTGACAACATCGTGGAGAAAGACTTCATCACTGCATCATCAGGGCGTCAGGCAGGTCTCGGGCCTGTCTATGTGCGCGCCTCCTGCCAGCACTGCCACCCCAACTACTCGCACGGCACAAGCGTGCCCGCAGGCACTTACGATGCCATGCACCAGGGCAACGGTACACTGCTTGTGGTGTACAACCCGGCAGACAACAGTTACGTGCCATGGCTCGCAGGTATGCCGCAGTTGTTCGGCGTAGCTCCCTTCAAGGCACCTCTAGACCCTGACAAGATCAGTGTCACATGGAAGAGTGTCACCGACGAGCACGGCAACAAGTTCGCTGACGGTGAGACCTACGAACTGGTTTACCCCGAGGTCAGCATGCCCAAAGAAGCAGTCTATGTGTATAACCAGGGTTACCGCGACCCTGCAGGCCTGTTGGAGTCGGAAGGCTATGTGGTAGTACTTGAGAACACCATCGGCATCTATGGCACAGGTCTTCTTGACGCCATCACTGACGAAGACATCATAGCCCAGTATCAGAAAGAGGCTGCTGACAACAGACTCAAGAACGGACTCAACCCTGCTTTCTGGAACGGCAGTTTCCAAGAGTCAGGCTACTACAAGAACGATGCACAATGGGGACCAAAGCGCTTCACCTATGCCCTCACCCGCGGTCCTATACTTGATGCCGCAGGTGCCAATGCGATATGGAACATCACCAACGTGACCCGTTCTGACCGCAAGTCACATTATCTTGACCTCAATGGCACCATCTATGCCGAGTACGCCTCAAAAGACAAGGCTGTACAAGACGGATTTGAGGCATATATATCTTCAAAAACAACCAAAGAGGAGCACCCTGAATGGTTCACCGATGACAAGGAGAAGAATGTATATGACTACCTGACATCCAAAAACCTGCCCATAGAGATGACAGATGAGGACTACACTGCAGTAATGGTATGGCACCGTGGTCTTGCTGTGCCTGCAGCACGTGACGTGACTGACAAACAGGTGCTCAGAGGCAAGGAGGTGTTCTCGCAGATTGGCTGCGACTACTGCCACCGTCCTACATGGACTACAGGACCTGACAACCTGCGTGACCCCAACAACTTCAAGTTCACAGCAGATATGCCCCGTTACCCGAATCAGAAGATCTGGCCGTATACTGACATGATTCAGCACAAACTTCACATGGCGAATGACATTCGCACTGGCTGGTGCCGCACCACTCCTCTATGGGGACGCGGTCTGCACAAGAAAGCTACAGGCGATGCCTCCGAGGCACGTCTGCATGACACTCGTGCACGCAACGTCATAGAAGCCATCATGTGGCACGGCTATTCAGCAGAGAGTGACGCCTACTATCCCACACAGCAGTTCTACAAACTGCCCAAAGAAGACCGTGACGCTGTAGTGGCATTCATAAACGCTATCTGATGAAAGCAATCAGGAGTATCAGTTTCTCTCTGATGGGAGTGATAATACTCCTGCTCATAGCAGGCAGTATCGTAGAGCAGTTCTGCGGTACTGCCGCTGCTGTGAAGTATGTCTATACAGCACCTTGGACTATCTGTCTGTGGGGCGCAGCAGCAGTAAGTGCAATGATATACATGTCCTCTGTAAGAATGTACAGGCAGGTCATCA
Source organism: Paludibacteraceae bacterium (assembly GCA_905234685.1). Lineage (GTDB taxonomy): Bacteria > Bacteroidota > Bacteroidia > Bacteroidales > Paludibacteraceae > Colicola. The sequence goes on along the minus strand of CAJOIR010000009.1, from coordinate 7,085 downwards.
CATGCCTGCTACACTTCTCTTTCGTTGTCATACTTGGAGGAGCACTAGTTACCCACATCTTCGGAGAACAAGGCGAAGTGCATCTGAGACTGCAGACATCTGATGACTCAGTACTCGCAGAGAATTCAGAAAACATCGGCAACATAACTATCCCCTTCCGTCTCAGTCTTCTTAGTTTTCATATAGACTATTACCCCGGTACCAATGCCCCTATGGACTTTGTGAGTGACATAGAGGCTGAGGGGGTAAGAGGACAGGTGTCAATGAACCATATCTTCACTCACAGGCACTACCGCTTTTATCAGGCTATGTATGACAACGACATGCAGGGAGTCACCCTGCGTGTCAGTCACGATCCTTGGGGTATTGCCGTCACATACGCGGGCTATTGTCTGCTGCTGTTCTCCATCTGCCTTTTCTTCTTTCAGCGCCGCACACACTTCAGGGCACTATTGGACAATATACAGAACTCAGGTCACAGAGCCCGACTTATCATTATGCTGCTTCTGCTGCCTGCCTTTGCCTCTGCCGCGCAGCCGCCTTCGGTAAGCAGACAGACTGCCGGGGAACTTGGCAACCTGTATGTATATTACAACGACCGTGTATGCCCTCTTTCCACACTCGCAAAGGATTTCACCGTGAAACTCTGCGGCAAACCTTCCTATAAGGGATTGTCGGCAGAAGAGGTGCTCTGCGGCTGGATGTTCTATTACGACAAGTGGGCTAAAGAGCCTTGTATAAAAATCAAAGGCAGAGAGACAAGAGCCGCCCTCGGCATTCAGGGCAGATATGCATGTCTTAACGATTTCACAGGTAGAGGACTATATAAACTCGAGCCGCTTCTCCGTCAGGGAAAGAAAGACGCTCTGGCGGCAGATGAGAAGTTCCAACTCGTAAGTATGGTATGTACGGGCAGCATGATCAAGATATTCCCGCTTTTAGCCGGGCAGCCGACATGGTATTCGTGGGTTGACCGTCTGCCTAAAGACACCAAGCATGAAGACTGGCAGTTTGTCACAGGCTCAATTGAATATCTCTCGCTGTGTGTTGCACGCAATGCGAACACTGAGGCGCAGGATGCTCTAAGGAAGATACGCATCTGGCAGGAGCAGCATGCAGGCACTGAGAACCTGCCCTCAAACGCGCGTTTTCGTGCTGAACAGACCTACAACCACCTCAATATCACACGCCCTCTTGCCATGGCATGTGCCTGCATCGGGTTGATATTGTTCTTTGTATGCTGTCTTATGCTGTCTGCCGGCAGAACCATGCCGCGATATGCCGTCATCACCCTGTTTGTAATCATGCTCTGCGTGTTTGTACTTATAACGCTCATGCTCACACTGCGCAGGGTGGTAAGCGGACACATGCCGCTATCAAACGGGCATGAGACAATGCAGTTCCTCGCATGGGTTACATCTTTGCTCACACTTATAGTGCAGGGAAAACATCTGAAGGCACCGACTGCAAACTATCAACTGTTCACTCCAATGGGTTTCCTCATCTGCGGGATGACCCTCATGGTAAGTATGATGTCGCAGTCCAATCCGCAGATTACACACCTGATGCCTGTACTCCAGTCGCCGTTGCTCACTCTGCATGTGGCAGTAATCATGATATCATACTGTCTTCTCGCCTTTGTTATGCTCAACGGCATTGCGGCATTGGTGCTTAAGAAACAGAGAGAACAGTTGCAGGCAATCAGTCAACTGCTCCTCTACCCTGCCGTTTTCCTGCTTGCCGCAGGCATTTTCCTTGGTGCGGTATGGGCTAATATATCCTGGGGAAGATACTGGGGTTGGGACCCTAAGGAGGTTTGGGCGCTTATTACCATGCTTGTATATTCCGCACTCCTTCACACCTCCTCCCTTCGATTCCTGAGCAAGCCGCTTGCCTTTCACGTCTATGCAGTGGCGGCATTCCTGTTTGTACTCTTCACTTATTTCGGAGTCAACTTCCTGTTGGGAGGCATGCACAGTTACGCATGACAATCATAATGCATCACGCATGTCGCATTATGCATTGTTTGTCATCTTCACACTCTGTGCGATGATTTCGGCACTGCCTTCTATTCCGAATCTCGAGGTGTTGAGACAAAGGTCGTAGCCGCTGCTGTCACCCCAGCGTTTGCCGGTGAAGAAACCGTAGTAGTCCGAGCGTTTCTTGTCGGTCTTCTCTATGAAAGTTATTGCGTCTCTTTCCGACAATCCGTCACGCTGCATCACTCTCTGCACGCGGTCTTCCATATTGGCTGTAAGAAATACCGTAAACAGGTCTTTGCGCTCACGAAGTATGTAGTCCGCTGCACGACCGAGAAACAGACAGTCACCCCCGCATGCAAGTTGTCTGATGGTGTCGCTCTGGAACTGAAACAGACGCTGACTGTCAGTACTCAGCGCCAGAGTGAACAAGTTATAGTGCTCATCGGCGCGCAGAAACAGTTCCTGTGCTATACCGCTTTGCCTCGCTGCTTCAAGCAGCAACTCCTTGTCAAAATACCGCAGACCCAGACGCTCGGAGAGCATCTTGCCTATATCGCGTCCACCGGACGCAAGTTCGCGACCTATTGTCAGTATCATGGTTTAGTAATGTTTGGTCATTTGTCCTTCGTGTTTGCAAAGGTAAGAATATTTTCGTAATTTCGCACCCTAAAACAAGCATTACATAAATGAAAAATATCCTGTTTCTATCTATCCTGTTGTGTGTAAGCACCTTGTCGCATGCGCAGCAGACTCAGGCAACACCTCTCGACCGTTTCTTGCAGAATGCTCCCTTGCAGAATGCCAATGTCGGTGTGTGTGTGCGTAATCTCACCACCGGCAAAGTACTGGCTGACTCGCGTTCGCAGTTTGTCATTCCGCCCGCATCCACACAGAAACTCCTTACCACCACTACGGCGCTCGAACTGCTCGGCAACGACTTCCGTTTCTCTACATATCTTGAGACCGACAGCACTATTGTGGACGGCGTACTGCTCGGCAACCTCTACATACGCGGCACCGGTGACCCTACCCTCGGAAGCCAGAAACTCGGTGACCAGATGTTTCTCTACCGATGGATTCAGGCGCTACGCAAGAAAGGCATAAGGCAGATACAGGGTAACATCATCGCCGACGTCACCTTCTTCGATGGTGATGCCGTAAACCCGCAGTGGATTTGGGAGGATATCGGGAACTACTACGCACCGGGTATCTATGCCCTGCCGTATCTTGACAACACGCTCAACATTCAGCTCAACAGTACCGCTATCGGACAAGTGGCAGATGTGGTAAAGACATTCCCGCAGATCGAAGGCATTGAGTTCGAGAACCACATACGTTGCACCTCTATCACTTACGACGGCGCCTATGTCCACGGCCTGCCTTATAACAACAAGCGCTACCTTGTCGGCAGCATTCCTGCCAACCATGGCATATTCGGTGTCAAGGGTGACATACCCAACCCTCCGCTGCTTCTTGCAGACCATTTCAAACTCCGTCTTGAGGAACAGGGTATCACCGTATCCGGCAAAACCGACTATATCACCGAAGGCATACCGCAGCATCGCACTCTCCTCTACGAACACCGTTCAGAGCCTCTGTCGGAGATAATAAAAGAGATAAACCAGCAGAGCAACAACCTCTATGCAGAACAACTCTTCCGCTATCTCGCCTGCAGAATGGCAGTGCCTTGCACCATTGAGAACTCCACGCAAGTGATGCTCAACTGCTGGAGAAACCGCGGAGTAAGTCTGCAGAACTGCTTTATAATGGACGGTTGCGGACTCGCACCGCAAGACGCCGTGTCGGCAGGAGTACTCGTGCAGATTCTTACCTTCATGAACAAAAGCAAGAACAGCCAGCCTTTCTACGAGTCACTGCCTGTGGCTGGCGAGAGCGGCACTCTCAAAGGCTTTCTCCGGGACACGCCTCTGCAAGGCAACGTGCATGCCAAGAGCGGAACTACCTCCCGTATCAAAAGTTACGCAGGCTACATGCAGACGGCCAAAGGTGACAGCATCGTCTTCGCTGTCATCGTCAACAATGCCACATGCAAGTCACGACAGGTACAGACCATGATTGAGAATTTCCTTCTCGACATATATCAGCAATATTGATCAACCCTTCACCCCTAACCTCTAACCCCTAACCGCCACCTTGCCCCCCTCACTCACATACCTGCCCTCCACCGACAGTACCAACAACCGGCTCAAGCAGCGTCTCGCCGATGGTGAACCCCTGCCTGACGGTTACTGCCTTTATACCTTCTATCAGACGGCAGGTCGCGGTCAACAAGGAAATTCGTGGGAGAGTGAGCGCGGATGCAATCTGCTCTTCTCATATCTCTTCCGCCCCGAGGCACTACCTGCATCACACCAGTTTCGCCTCTCCATGCTGGTATCCGTCGCTGTAGCCGACATACTTGCCGAACTCACAGGAGACAAGGGAATTTCTATCAAGTGGCCTAACGACATCTACTATCACGACCGCAAGATATGCGGCATACTCATAGAAAACCAGCTTGCAGGTTCGCTTGTATCCACCGCTGTCGCAGGCGTTGGCATCAATGTCAACCAGACGGCTTTCGTCTCCGATGCCCCCAACCCTGTCTCGCTGAGGCAGATTACCGGCAGATGCTTTGACCTTGACAGCCTCATGACTTCATTGCATGACCGTTTCAGGCGTCTCACACCTATGCTCTCATACACTCCTGACGCCGGCAACGATGACACACTGCGGCAACTTTACATGTCGCGTCTCTACAGGTCGGAAGGGTGGCATCTCTACAAAGAACGCACTGTCAGCCTCGAACCTGTCACCATCATTCAGGGCGATACCGAAGGCGCTTTCGAGGCAAGGATTGTGGATGTTGACGCAGACGGGTGCCTCTGTCTCATGCGACGTGACGGCAGCATCAAACGCTATCACTTCAAGCAACTGCGTTTCGTCATCTGAACTACAGACACCACACAATATGACATCTACGGATAAAGAACGGAACATGAACCTGATTCTTACCTGATATACACCAAGAATTATGCATTGTGAATTATTTTCCGTACCTTTGCCGCTGATTAGTTAGAAACATGAAGCACAATACGACATATTTTCTCCTCTCATGCCTCGCATGTCTTCTTATGGCATGCAATGTGCACTTCACCTATCCTGATGACAATCAGGGCACTGGCACCGTCATCCCCGACACCACCGACACTACTTCACAGCCTGTCACTGATACAGACGACACACACCGCAACCTACAGTATCTGTTCGACCTACAGGCTGTGCCTGTTATCACCGTCACCTTCACCGAAGCCGACTGGAATCGGTATCTGCAGAATTTCGACAATAACCCAAACAACCGGCAATATGTGCCTGCGGCTTTCTCCTTTGAGAAAGAAGGCAAAGTCTTTGCCCGCGACTCCGTAGGTGTACGCCCGCGTGGCAATACCTCCCGCCGCAGACCGGAGGGAGACTATGGTCAACCGCACAACAACGTGAACACCCAGTGGCATCACGCCCACTTCGGAGTATGCTTCACAGAATATACCACAGGTCAACGCTTCTTCGGAATGGATCGTATCGTACTTAAATGGTTCAAAGACGACCCTTCATACTGCCGCGAAGTGTTCTGCTACGACCTCTTCCGCCGCTTCGAATGCTGGAGTGCACCCCGCTCTTCCTATTGCAGACTCTACATCAAGGTCGAAGGCGACTCCAAGCCTGCATACTTCGGTGTCTATGAGATGATTGAGGGTGTCAGAAAAGGATATCTAGCTGACCGCATGAAAGAAGGATTGTTACCTGATGACGGCGGCAACGTATGGAAGGCGGCATACAACAGTATGGGTATCGCCGACCTGAGCGACTTCAACTCTACCGGCACAAGCAAGATGGGGGTAACTGACGATTACACCGATTTCACCTATGCCTTGAAGACCAACAAGAAGAAAGGACTTGAGGCGGCAAAGCAGGAACTCTATGACTTCATGGAACAGATGCGTCCGTTGCCAAGCGGCAGCGAAGAACTCAAACAGTACCTTGAAGAGCATATCTTCGTTGACCAGATTCTCCGCGCTCTCGCCGTAAACGTGGCGGTAGGCATGTGGGATGACTACTGGATTAACGGCAATAACTACTATTTCTATTTCACTACCGCACACCAATTCCTCTTTATTCCTTACGACTACGACAACACACTTGGTACTAACGGCATCGTTAGCAATGCGGGTACTCAGGACCCGCTCAACTGGGGTAGTCGCGGAGGTGAACGTCTCCTTGTCAGAAAACTGCTTTCTATCAAAGAATACGAAGACACTTACAAAACATACCTCAAACAACTCGTCACTGATCCGGAACTCATGCAGCCTGATGCAGCCATCGCGCGTATCAGGCAACTTCAGCAACTCATCAGTCAGTATGTAAGCAACGACACAGGAGAGGATATGACTGTCTCGGACAAGGCGGCATCGTGGGGAGACATAGGATACAGCCTACTCACCGGAAACGACAGTGGAAAGAGTGGAAGCAACTTCTTTAGAACCAAAGCAAAAGTGATAAACAAATTATAATATGAAATCCATCATCATCACCGGCGGCGCCGGATTCATCGGAAGCCACGTAGTCAGACTTTTCGTTAATAAATACCCAGACTACCGCATCATCAACGTCGATTGTCTCACCTATGCCGGCAACCTCGCCAATCTGCGTGACATAGAGGACAGACCCAACTACCGCTTTGTGAAGGCGGATATATGCGACTTCGACACTATCTACAGCCTCATTCAGGAGGAGAAGGTGACAGGCGTCATCCACCTCGCAGCCGAGAGTCATGTTGACCGTAGCATCAAAGACCCATTCACCTTCGCACGCACTAACGTGATGGGTACACTCTCCATGCTACAGGCGGCAAAACTCTACTGGGAGACACTGCCGGAGCGTTACGAAGGCAAACGTTTCTATCATATCTCCACCGACGAGGTCTATGGCGCACTCGAGATGACTCATCCCGAAGGTATCGAGCCTCCTTTCACAACCAAGGCGTCAAGCGGAGAACACCACCTCGCCTACGGAGACAAGTTCTTCACTGAGGACCTAAAATACCAG
>CAJOIR010000008.1 GCA_905234685.1 Paludibacteraceae bacterium | reverse complement strand
AGTAATGGGGAGCAAGATCCACAACGAAAGCATAGACCTCACAACTGCTGCACAGCGGACTCTCTTTGGCGCTGCCAGAGAACTTGACAACACCGAACTCTTCGCCTCCGTAGGCGTGATTGACAAAACATTTGCAAAAGGTTCTTTCTTCTCTTCCTCATCATTTAACAAGACACTATCAGACTCGCTATGCTCACTTTATGATGCTGATGCCGTGTTGTCACTTGACAAAATTGTAATCTATGACAAACAGGAGGTGATGCTAAACGATGCGCACGATTACCTTGCCTTCCTCGAAGTGTATGTCTCTTCTGCGTGGACTCTGTTCTGTCACAAGAACAACGATATAAAAGTCACCACTTTCACACATTCCGACACTCTCTATTGGGAGGGGGTATCGTATGACAGTCAACTCGCGCTGCAGCAGTTACCTGACAGACAGACTGCCTTGCTTGACGTGGCGGAATATACCGGTGAGAGATTTGCAAAGCAGCATACTCCACAATGGGAGACAGTGGACAGATACTTGTATGATAATACCGACAGTCTTATGAATGCAGGTATGCATCACTTTACTCATCAATGCTGGGAACAGGCTGCAGATACCTGGCAACAGGCATATGAGAATGCAAAGAGCATGTCAAAGAAGAGCAAAACGAAGTACGAGACCTGTGCCTATGCTGCGGCAGACATAGCAATAACCAATGAGATACTCGGTGATCTGCAAACTGCCATTCTGTGGGCAAAACGCTCGGTAGATGACTTTGCCAAACTCAAGACTTCCGATGCAGCACAACAGCGCGTCAATATGTCGTATTACCTGCAGCAATTGCAGCACAGGGAAAAAGATGAGAAGAAACTATCAGAACAACAATAATGAAAAGAGGTTGGAAAATTACAATTACCATAGTGGCGTGCATTGCGGCACTGCTACTTGTAATCCGCTTTGTAGGCTCTCCTATAGCCAAGTTGGTTATTGAGAATAACAGTGAGGCATGGATAGGCAGGCAGGTAAGCATCGGCAGCCTAAGCGTGAGTGTCCTCACAGGCAGAGTGCATATAAAAGACCTTCATGTCACAGACGAAGGCGACACTACAGAGTTCGTAGGCTGGCAAGACCTATCGGTGAGTATCAGCCTGCCAAGACTCATAGGCAAACACGTCTATTTGAGACATATCCACCTTACCGACTTTAATGTGAATATATGGAGCGACGGGTCACGCTTCAACTTCTCTGACCTGCCCCAGCGTTTTTCCTCAGATGACTCCACAGCAGTGCAGGACACCACTCCTTCGGCATGGCGTATCAGCCTGAATGACATACGTCTCTATGAAGGCAACTTCGCATACGATGACAAGAGCCGCGCACAACACTGGCAGTTTGAGCATCTACATCTGGTAGTGCCCGGTCTGCAATTCGGAGCAGGACAGACCGACGCAGGTCTTCGGTTTGACCTGCCTGATGATGCAGGCACTGTAATACTGCGAGGAGCATATAACATGCAGAGCAACATGTATTCACTCATAGCTGACCTGCATAACATTGACCTGCACACCTTCATGCCTCTTGCACAGGATTACCTTGCAACAGAAGGCCTTGACGGCATGCTGGGAGCACATCTGGTAGCCCACGGCATTCTGGATGACGTTACGGGAGTGGAAATGCAAGGCAACATTAATATTGACGGTCTTGATATACGTGACAAAGACAGAAAGTCGGTTGCAGAAGTTGACAGAATAGATGTCGGTATCAAGCGTATAGCACTAAAGGACATGACTCTTGACTTCGACAGTGTAGTTATAGACAGCATGGCTCTCAACATAACCCGAGACAAACAAGGCAATACCATCAGCCGCCTGCTCTCACCAGAGAAGAAAGAACTGCCTCAAGCAACAGACACCACTGCTACTGCCACAGAAGAGGAAAGTGCCACTCAAAGCAGTTTCACAGGGAAATCTCCATCTCTTAATATAGGGATGTTTGCCTTGCGCAACTCAAACGTCAACTACACAGACAAGACACTATTCTCCAAATTCAACTACCGTATTAGAGCACTGAGTGCAACAGCCAAAGACCTCACTCTTGACGGGCAGAACCATATACTGCTCAATGCCTCACTTCCCAAAGGAGGCAGCATGATGCTCAATCTAAGAGGCAGTCTTAACATAATGAAGAAAGACTCGCGTATAGTAGCAATGTTGCGAAATGTACAACTTGAAGACCTCTCGCCTTGGACAGAATACATGTTTGCCTATCCTGTTAAGAAAGGTACACTCTCACTGACAAGTGACAACAGTCTGCAGAAGGGTCAGATAGACGGTCTGCAGAAGATAGAGATCTTCGACCTGCATCTGGGCAGGAAGCAGAACCGTCTTGATGCAGAACTCAAGAATATACCTCTGAAGTCAGCAGTTGCCCTAATGACAGACGTAAACGGCAAGATACTCTTGGAAGTACCGGTGGTAGGCGACCTGAAGGAGCCTAAATTCTCTCTCGGCAAGGTGATAGGTCTCGCCATAGGCAACCTGATACTAAAAGCAACAGCAGCACCATTTGTGGCAATGGCACAGGCTCACAACATCAATGCAGGTGACCTGAGCCAGATGTCAATAAATCTTATGCAACCTGACCTCGGGCTTGAGCAATACCAGAAACTGGACCTGATAGCACAGATGATGCATGAGCAGGATGACCTTTCACTGAAGATGACACAGCAGTTCAACCTCAAGCATGCCATAGAGGAACAAGCTCTCTTCAACATCAAACGGGAGTACTATAAGCATAGCAACTCCGATGCTATAGGCTCACTGACTCTGCTTGACATAGAGAAGATACAGAAGATAGCCAACACTGACCCGCAATTCAGGCAATATGCCGACCCATTGCTCCCAAAACGGGGCACACTGACAGCCAGAGCTGTGGAGTATTACACTCAGGACTCACTGGAAAGCCAAGTACTCAGGCAGGCAGAGATAAGAAACAGAATTTTGACAAGATACATGACTAAGCAGCAAGACATACGTGAAAAGCGTATAACAATAACAACTGACAGCCGCGACAACCTCATGTCATACAAAGGTCAGGAACGCTATGAGGTAACATCGGAAATGAAAGATGAAGAATAAATATTTTCAAATGTCATAGTTTTTCACTACCTTTGCGCCGCCTTTCGTGAAGGCATCATAAACTCAGATAATTAAAATTATCTTATATATGAAAATCAAAGTAAGCAATGTCAATCAGGCATCATGGAAAGAGATCAATGTTCACCAGAATCTGCCTGAAAACCTCAAGAAACTGGAAGAGTTGGCATACAACCTCTGGTGGGTGTGGAATGCAGATGCAAAGAATATCTTCCGCTATATAGACAATGACGCATGGCACAAGGCACTATCGAATCCCGTAGTCCTGCTCAACATCATCAGTTATGAGAAACTGGTGGAACTTGGCAAAGACGAGCAGTTCATGCAGCAACTCAACAAGACCTATGCAGACTATCGTACATATATGGATGAACCCAAAGACCACTCAAAGCCGAGCATAGCCTATTTCTCAATGGAATACGGTCTTACGCATGTGCTGAAGATATACAGCGGCGGTCTGGGCATCCTTGCAGGCGACTACCTGAAAGAGGCATCGGACTGCAACGTAGATATGACGGCAGTCGGCTTCCTATACCGCTACGGCTACTTCACACAGACCCTCTCGCCAGAAGGTCAGCAGATAGCCAACTATGAAGCACAGAATTTCTCCAATTTACCTCTTTCACAAGTGAAAAACGAAGATGGCACTCCCATGGTTATTGATGTGCCATACCCCGGTAGAGAGGTTCATGCATACCTCTGGAAAGTGGCAGTAGGACGCATCAATCTGTATCTGCTTGACACAGACAATGACCTGAACTCCGAATGGGATCGCAGCATCACCCACCAACTGTATGGCGGTGACTGGGAGAACCGTATAAAACAGGAGATAATGCTCGGTATAGGCGGTATACTAGCACTGAAAAAACTCGGCATCAAGAAAGACGTATATCACTGCAACGAGGGTCATGCAGCCTTTATCAACATACAGCGTCTGGTTGACCTTGTTCAGGAAGAAGGGCTCAACGTATACGAGGCTTTCGAAGTGGTTCGCTCCTCATCTCTCTATACCTGTCATACACCTGTTCCGGCAGGTCACGACGCCTTCGAGGAAGGTCTGTTCTATAAGTATATGAGCGAGTACCCACAGAAACTGGGCATAGACTGGAACGAGTTTATCGACATGGGTAGAGAGCACCCTGGCACTCAGGAGAAGTTCTCCATGTCGGTGTTTGCATGCAACTGCTCACAGGAAGTGAACGGTGTCAGCCGTCTTCACGGTGAGGTGTCGAAGAAGATGTTCGCACCTATCTGGCCCGGCTATTTTCCGGAAGAACTGCATGTAAGTTATGTGACGAACGGCGTTCACATGCCTACTTGGGCTGCATCGGAGTGGAAGAAAGTCTATTTCGAAAACTTCCCGAAGGAGTGGTACAGAGACCAGTCTAATCCTGCCATGTGGGCTCCATTCAATGACCTGCCAGAGGATATGATATGGGAGACACGTATGATGCTAAAACGCAAGCTCATAGACTATATCCGTGTTCAGTTCAGGGACAACTGGATGAAGTCGCAGGGTGACCCTGCAAGAATAGTTCGCGCAGTGAACGAGATGAGTCCGGACACACTGATTATCGGCTTTGGCCGCCGCTTCGCAACATATAAGAGAGCTCATCTGCTGTTCACTGACCTTGAGCGTCTGGAGCGCCTTGTGAACAACCCCGACAGGCCTGTTCAGTTCCTCTTTACAGGAAAGGCTCATCCCGCAGACGGAGGTGGTCAGGCGCTCATCAAGCGTATAATAGAGATAAGCCGTATGCCTCAGTTCCTCGGAAAGATAATCTTCCTTGAGAACTACGATATGCGCCTTGCAAAGCGTCTTGTTTCTGGTGTGGACATCTGGCTCAACACACCAACCCGTCCATTGGAGGCATCCGGCACATCAGGCGAGAAAGCACAGATGAACGGCGTACTGAATTTCTCAGTGCTTGACGGCTGGTGGCTAGAAGGCTACGTGCCGGGAGCCGGCTGGGCTCTGACAGAGAAACGCACCTATGAGAATCAGGCTCACCAGGACCAACTGGATGCTGCCACCATCTATATGCTGCTTGAAAAGCAGATAATACCGATGTATTACGCTCGCAACTCGAAAGGCTACTCACCAGAGTGGATACAGACAATAAAGAACTCCGTAACAAAAATCACACCGCGGTTCACCACCAAGCGCATGATGGATGACTACTTCGAGAAGTTCTACAACAAGCAGGCAAAGCGTCACGCATACCTCATTGCAAACAACTACAAGAAGGCACGCGAGATAGCAGCATGGAAAATGAACATGGTCGCACACTGGGATGATATAGAGGTCATTTCTGTCAACATGCCTGATGCAATGCTTAATAACCCGAATGTGGGTGACAAGTTCAAAGTGTCAGTTGAGATAGACACAAAAGACCTTCATGACAATGGCATTGGCGTGGAGCTCGTGGCAGTGCGCACCTCGCTTCACAACAATGACAAGTTGTATGAAGTCGAAGAACTATCGCTCGTGCGGACAGAAGGCAGCCGTATGTACTTCGAGACAGACTACTTGCTCGACTATGCAGGAGGACTGAAATTCGGATTCCGTATGTTCCCGAAGAACGCAGACCTGCCGCACCGCATGGACTTCTGCTATGTAAGGTGGATAAGTTGACAAGGTTGCTGAGAGACACTTGTTTCTATCAATACGGGAATTCCTGTTCAATACGGGAGTTCCCGTTTTGTTATCAAAGCATAAAAACAGATGTTACGGAGAAAATTACAAAAAAAGCAAGGTATAAAGTCTTTAGCCATCGCGAGAGAATAATGAAGGTACAGAGGTTGTAGATGAACAGTCCTCCTTGGCAAAGTGCATCCCAGACATCCATCAGTATATCTTTCTGTCTTTGGGCACACATTGCCACGTTTCTCATACTCCATTCGTCAATGGCTTTCTGTTCTTTGTGAAACAAGTCTTCTCAGGAGAAGAGGGCTTTTTTATATAGATATGAGATGAGTCTAATAAAAGTAAGAACTACTCTGTAGTGACAGGTTTCAATTCTTCGGGATTGAGAGAATTCAACTCTTCGCGTCTGAGAACTTTTAACAACCGGTGCGAGTCGGCAGAGAACAGACGGAGAGTCTTCTCCTGTGTGAGTATGATTGCACGGAGAGATGACTTCTGAGTATCATCGGAAGCCTGAGAAAAAAGCCTTCTGTTCTCTTCCAGCGACAGGCACTCTTCCTCTATTCGCTTCAGCAAATCAGCATACTCAGCTGCAAGGTGTCTTGCCTCGTCAGAACGGAATTCTTGCAGGGATTTATATATAATACTGTCGTTGATTATAATCCTTTGAGTCGCTTCTGCCGTATCTGCTTTATGGCTGCTACTCTGCTCTGCTTGGTATTCTGTCTTGCTCTCTGCATTGAGCGCTCTTCCATATACCAGGAGTTGTGCCGCCTTGCGCACATACTCCTCAGTAGTGTCACGAAGGATTGTCTTCTCTTCATTCAAAAGGAATCTATAAACAGTTACGCTGTCATCCGCAGTCCTGCGGTCAGTAGCAAAGAAGCCTACACCTCGCTGCTCGTCGATAGCAAGCATATAGTCATTCCTGCGAGAGTTGAAAGGAAAACCAATATTCTCTGGTGTAAGCCAGGTCTTTGTAGCAGTATTATACCGAGTCTTGAAGATGTCGTATCCTCCCATACCAGCGGCATCATCGGAAGCGAAATACATAGTGATGCCATCAGATAGCATATATGGATAATCCGAAGAGAAATCTCCATTAAGAGGCTCAGGCAGGGTGTCACACTGCGACCAGTTGTCAAGGAAGCGCTCACATGTGAGCAGCCTCCCATCTTTAGAAAGCAGCCGTCTGTCTCCACGTGCATTAGTATAGTTCACTCCATTGGTGTCCGCCTCGAGGATTCCACATTCTGAAGAGAGGTCATAAGCCTCAAGGAAACGCTTCTTAGGAAGAATGATACTATCGGTTATGACAATATCGTCCACTCTTTTTATAAACCTAGCCCCCTTCCTGGCCTCCCTGAGAATGGTATTAGCAGCCTCAAACCGCTCGCTTGTGGAGTCAATAGCGGCAAGATATTTCTCTATGGTCATAACCGCCGCATCAAACCTGTATGTATCATTATAAAGCCCAGCCAAGTAGAAGTTACGCAAGAGGTAACGCTCTCCAGCGACTTCAAACCACCTGACAGCCTCTTCCTTTCTGCCTGTTTCCTGCAGACAACGGGCATAACGATACTGATACAACTGCTGCTGCGGACTCACGCGGAGGAGAGCCTCATACTGCTTGAGAGCATCGTTATATTGCTGAGCAGAAAACAGTTCGTCAGCCTTCTGTGCAGACTGAGCAGACAACAGAGAGCAAACTAGACAGAGCGAAACTAATATCAAAAAAAGTCTTCTCATAGACCATGCAAAAATAGGATTTTTATTTAACATAGGCAAATAAAGAAAAATGTTGTATCTTTGCAGTGTGAATCAAAAAACGAGCCAAAGAGAGAACGACAGTCCTATAGTGATCCTATAGTGATTTCCATATATACAAAGAGTAGATATGTTTGACCTTGACTTAGACCTTCGCAACGCAGTGGGACTCAGCGAAAGCCGCGACTTGTATCTTCTGACTGACACCAATTCGCAGCAGTACTGCCTGAGCGAAATCAGGAAGACATTAGATATATCAGCTGAGCATATCCTGTGTCTGCCTGATGGTGAGCAATACAAGACCCTCGAGACGGTTGAGCGCATCTGGGATTTCCTTATTAAAGGTAATGCAACACGCTCCTCACTTCTGCTTATACTTGGCGGCGGAGTGCTGTGCGACATGGGCGGTTTTGCAGCTGCTACATTCAAGCGCGGGATCCCCTTTGTCAACATACCGACGACCCTCCTTGCCATGGTAGATGCGTCATGCGGCGGCAAGACAGGATTTGACTACCAGGGTTTGAAAAATGAGATAGGCGTTTTTTATCAGCCGAAATCCACAGTGATCTATCCTCCTTTTCTCCGCACTCTGCCTCACGATCAACTTCTGTCAGGCTATGCGGAGATGCTCAAACATGCCCTGATAGCATCGCCACTGGAACTAATACATGTTCTTGCTTTTAACATAGACAACCCTGACTACGAGAGCCTTGCAGAACTGATACAGCGGAGCATAGACATCAAGCAGTATATAGTGGACCTAGACCCCGAGGAGACAGGTTTGAGGAAGTCGCTCAACTTCGGCCATACAGTGGGTCATGCGCTTGAGGAATACTCGCTGAGCAAGGGTCAGAAACTACTTCACGGCACAGCAGTGATGTACGGCATAGTGGCAGAACTATACCTCTCTATGGTCAAACTCTCGTTTCCCAAACAGACCATGATTCAAGTTGTTCACTTCATGCTTGAACATTATCCAAAGCCTGCGTGCGCCTGCAAGGACTATGAGAAACTGATAGAGTTCATGCGTCATGACAAGAAGAACATGTCGGCAGACGTCATCAACTTCTCTCTGCTGCGTCAGGTGGGCAACTGCCGTATCAACCAGACTGCAAAAAAAGAGGAAATCGGTGATGCACTCGATTTCCTCTTCAACCTCTGACTCCCAAGTCAGAATCCTGCTATCCAACTTCAGCCCTCTACCGTCAACGTCTTTTCATGAAGATGGCAACGTAATACAATAGTGTTGCGAGCGAAGAGAGAGCCGCTATTACATAGGTGTAAGCAGCCGCACGCAATGCGTCCTTAGCCATAGGAGTGGTTTCCGCAGTTGTGATTTGAGCCTCTTCCAGCCAAGCGACAGCTCGCCTGCTTGCATCTATTTCTACAGGTAATGTCACGAAAGAGAAGAGAGTGGTTATAGCGAACAAGGCAATGCCTATTCCAAGCGGGATGGCGGTATATTGCACGAAGACAATGCCCAGCAACAATATCCATGGCATCCACTTGGAAGATATATTCACTGCCGGCACCAAGGCTGACCTAAGACTGAGAAAAGCATAGGATTTACTATGCTGTACAGCATGTCCGCACTCATGTGCAGCCACAGCCGCAGCAGCAACAGTCCTCTTGTCAAAGACTCCCTGCGAGAGGTTGACCGTGCGGTTGGAAGGATTATAGTGATCAGTGAGCTGTCCTTCAGTAGAGACAACCTGCACATCGTCAATCCCGTTGTCACGAAGCATCTTCTCAGCCAGCTCTTTCCCTGAGAATGGCAACTCGACCTGACTGTATTTCTTAAACTTGCTCTGCAGCGCCTGTTGCACAATCCAACTGATAATAGTGATTATTCCGAAAAGCGCATATATGATATAATCCGTCCACATGAATGTGCCTTCTCTTACGGCAGATCCAAAGCTATAACCCAAGTCTTCCATAATATACAATACTTATTTGATTTTATATTTGTTAATACCAGATAGAGCAGGAGCCATAGTTATGACCCCTGCTCTAAAGATTGTGAGTGCTACGCATCAATAGGAAGTACGCTGAGTGGCAGCATAACTGATTTTCAAAGCGTAAGCACGACGTAGAGCCTGCTTGATGTCGGCAATGACACCCATACGTGTATCGGCATCAGCCTTAATGCTGACGGTCATCTGCCCCTGGTCAGCCTCAGACATGGCAGAACGCTCATTGACGATATAGTTCTCTATCTCGTTAACCTCAGCAAAGGCGTCATCAAGCTGGATACGAGTCTCAGCACCGTATTGTTTACGGAACTCCTCAGTAGGAGTACCTACATAAATATAGCGCACAAGCGACTTCTTCTCCATCTTGGTGAGCTCAGTAGCCTGAGGCACCGTGAAGCGGACCTTGTAACTCACCTCCTTCATGGAAGTAACAGTCATGAAGAAGAACAAGAGCATGAAGATGATATCGGGGAGCGACGACGTGTTAAGCGCCGGCATCTCTTTCTTTTCATTTCTGCGAATCTTTGCCATTACTTGTTCCCTCCATAGTTTTTAGGCTCTGCCTCGGAAATCTTCTGCGGGTATATCTTCTGGATTACCTTCTGAGTCTCCTCGTCAAGCTCGTTGAAACTCTTATGACAATACTTCTGAGCACACTCTTCACGGAGTTCATTGTACGCAGCAACAAGTTCGTTCTGCACATCAAGATATGCCTGATACTGTGTGTCCACGTCATTCTGAACCGAGATAACATGATCCGGTGTATAAGCAACCATACCGAAAGGCTCACCGAAGTCCTCAGTAAAGACTTTAGGTAGATTTGGATCATCGTTAGGGTTAACAATAAACTCCTTGGCTTTCTCTTTCAGTTGTCTTACATTCATCTCCTGACCTTGAACAAGCAACTGGTTCATCGAGTTAATCTTAACGACAAACAGGTTACGCTTGTTGATATCAGTGTCTTCAATCTTCTGGTCAGGTGGTATAGGAGCAGGGAGACGACGTGCGAGACCCTGACTTACATCCATAGAAGTTGTTACTAAGAAGAATATAAGCAACAGGAAAGAGATGTCAGCCATAGAGCTGGCATTCAATGCCGGAACTTTCTTCTTTCCTCCTGCCATAGCGTTTACTTTTTAATGTGTGTATAGAAAGCACCCCAGCAGATTGTGCAAATCAGACCTGCCAACAGGATGTAAGTAAGATACATAATAGCATCCGACATTTGAGCCATAGCTCCAACGTTGTCAGTGCCTTCATAACCAACGATATGCATTTCAGCAGGGCTACCAAGGAACCAGCAAAGCACAGCCACCAAGACGAAAGCAACTAAGATGATGAGCGAACTGATAGCTTTCTTTCTGTTGACCTTGAACTTAAGTGTGAAACTTGCCACCACAGCGCAAATCGTAACGATAATGGCGAGAGTAAGAAGTATGTAATTCCAATTGAGGAACAGGTTGGTGAATACAGGTATGTTAAGTATGTCGCCTGCAACCTCCAACCCCTGAGCCTCATCACCTCCTGCGTAAAACATCACAGAGGCAATTATTCCGAGTGCGAGGAGCACCCAGAGAGTGATTTTGGGGATTAAATTCAGATTTTTCATTGCAGTAACTTTTAGTTAAATGTTTAATGACGTTTGCCCAAGCAACCGCAATTATTTCTTCTGCTTCTTGTCGTATTCAACAACGATGTCAAGCAGCGAGATGGAAGCGTCTTCCATTTCATTTACAAGACCTTCAACGAGTGAGAGGATGTAGTTATAGAAAATCTGAAGAACGATAGCAATGATAAGACCGAGCAATGTGGTCAACAATGCAACCTTGATACCACCGGCAACAACAGTAGCCGATATATCACCTACTTGCTGTATCTTGTCGAACGCAGCGATCATACCGATGATGGTTCCCAAGAATCCCAACGAAGGAGCGATAGCAATAAACAGGGTGATCCAACTCAGGTTCTTCTCTAGGAGACCAAGCTGCACTCCACCATAGGAAGCAACAGTCTTCTCCACAACGTCAACACCCTCGTTATAGCGGCTCAGACCTTGATAGAAGATACTTGCTACCGGTCCGCGAGTCTCACGGCATACCTCCATAGCTTTTTCAACACCGCCTTCTGCCAAAGCATCTTCAACATTTTTCAGGAGAGCCTTGGTGTTGGTCTTACTTAGACTCAAATAGATAATACGCTCAATGCAGAGAGCGAGACCGAATACCAAGCAGAGCAAAGTAGCAGCCATAAAGCCGGCACCACCTTCAATAAACTTAGTTTTCAAAGTCTTGTGCAGAGCAACCAGACCACTTTCCTCAACTTCAGGAGCAGCCTCAACCACCTCCTCAGCAGGAGCTTGTTCATCAACTTGTACAGTTTCATCTGCTGCAGGAGCAGCGTCTTGAGCCATTACTACTGCATTGCCGCAAAATGCGAACATTGCAATAACCGTAAGGGTAGCAAATACTTTTTTCATGTTCTTGTGTTTTTTAATGATAATATTATGTTTGTTTATTTATTATATTTTGACCTTTGCGGAGAGACGGGGATTCGAACCCCGGAAACCCTTTTGAGGTTTACACGCTTTCCAGGCGTGCCTCTTCAACCACTCGAGCATCTCTCCCTATACACCTTTTGCCCGAGAAAAGGCGCATTAGCACATATTCGACCGCAAAGATAAGCAAATTATTTTAATTGTGCATACTCTTTGCTTATTTTTTTAAAAAAATCCCTCATTAATGTGAATATATACTATGCCAAATGTAACAAAGGAGTTGAAAATGGTGGTAATAATAGAGAGTTAGTGTTATTGGAGAAGCATCTTTACTTTTTCAAACACATTTGAAAGAAAGGAAAGTTATGGATTATAGTTGCATATACTAAAAATATAATTTATCTATCGTGTATCTATCGTGTATCTATCGTATATCCTCCGTAAAAATATTGTAAAAGATTTCTAATTTATTGTTTAATAATTTTGTTTTTGGTGGTTATTTGTTAATTTGATTGTAATTAGATGATGATAGCGTTATAAATAGTATAACAGTAAAAATCATTTGTTTTCTTTTTGAAGAAAAAATGACAAACAATGAGTTTCGTACGCCTATTGCAATTCCAAAATATTTAGAATTTGCATAATCATCAGGAAACATATATTTTTGCACACAAATAGCGTACAAATTGTTGTTTAGGATTCATAATGTACATTAGTTAAAATTCGTCAGAGTATGAATAAAGAGGTCGAAAAAAAGTTGATTCGAATAGATGCTATATTCAAGCAAATAGTTGAAATATCTATCTCATTACTATTTGCAGGGATTATTATATGGTTTATTTTTCATCTACTATCAAATTATGGATTAGAGATATTTCAGCAAGACATATTACAACAAGTGTTCAAATATTCAGGTGCTATTATGCTTGTTGTATTTTTGTTAGGCGTTGTTGTGAGATTGATATTATCACCTTTTGTTAAAAGTGATGAAGAAAGGAGTTTTGAGGAGAAGGTAAATTATGTTTTGCAAAGAGCCTCAGAACTTGAGAATAACCATCAACCCGATCTTAGTAATGTAGTTTCTCCTTTAAAAGGATTGACCGAGATTCAAAAAAATATAGTTATACAAATGTTAAGAGATTTGCCGTCTCATTCTAAAAATCCAAATAAAATCAATATGGCAGAGGTGGCACATTTTCTCCGAGCACTTAAAGCTCTTGATTACCTTGAAGTCAGCAACAATGAGCGCTTAGATCTTCGTAATCTTCGTAATTGGGTGGCACAAATTACAGGAAAACAAGTGCCCAGCGTAAGCGAGTTTAATGAAGCATATAATAGTGGTTCGGCAAAAAACAAGGTGAACAAAGTAAAAGATAAAATAAGAACAACTATACAATAATTCGATATTCTCTATATCGAATTAGAATTTTAGGTGGTATTGTAAAACTATAGTACTTTTGCCCGTGAATTGTTTTCACGGAGTTTTTTTATGTCATTATTTAAAATACAAACATTATGAAAGTACTTATCAAATTATTGTTAGTTACACTGATGTCAGTGTTAAACTCGTGTGGTGAAAAAAACACTCCCGACTATCCATCTCATGGTAACAATCGGAATCCTGATGATAATAGTGAACCTGCGGAGAGTACAATAGAAGTTCCAGTTGCTCAATTTATTTATCAAATTCAGCAACCATTGGCAGTAGCCTTTACTAATAAAAGTACTAATAATCCAACGAATACTATGTGGGATTTTGGTGATGGTGTCACTTCTTCCGAATTGTCACCCAAACACAAATATGCCTCAACAGGTTCATATATAGTTACACTTACAGTTTCTAATTCGGCAGGTACGAGCAGTGTGCGGGAGACAATCAAGATAACGACTCCGTTAGTATATGTCACCGGTGTTAAATATATCAAAGTAGGGAAGGAAAACATGTATTATCGTACCGTATGCAAAGATGATGATTTCTTCACTACTACATGGTGGAACACAACATACACGTCAATATTAAATAGTAGTACGATTCCATATAGTTTTCCATTTTCTTCTTCAGTATTGATGAATGGGTTAAACGACGATGAATATTACACCATATATGTATATTGGAATAACAAAACAAATGGTGATGGTACGCAGATATTGAAACAAAAGATGAACACTTATGATATTAAAAAATATCCTTCGGAAATTATACTTACAAGCAACAATGCAGACACACAAGTGGCAGTGATGTTTAGTTATAAATAAACTATATAATTAACAAGAAATAATCACAATAATTATTACTTCATTTATGAAAATAACAGACAATTTTATAAAAAAGTATAATAAAATAGATAGAGCTATGATTATCAGGCATTGTTATCCATATTGTATTATTCTTGATATGGAAAGACAATGTATTGCCTTTAAGAATAGAAATAACTATTTTTTACGTGATTATCCTGAAGATGTAGATTTATATTGGTTCCCTTTGGCTTTAAAGACGTTTGAAAAGTTACAATTCTATTTTTCTGCATATCCTGATGAAATCCATTTCCAATGTTCTTCAGAAAAATTTTTTGAATTCTATCTATATTGTGACGATAATCCGCCAATGGATAAAAGATACTATAACAGATATAGAAAAATATTAAATGAGATAGTTAGAATTATAGATTTAAAAGAAGTCAGTAATAGATTATTACCTGATGAGGAGGGTTTTGATTTCGGCTCAAAGATAGATGGTGTATTATTTGGTAATTTTGGAAATATAAAAACACAAAATGTTTATAAAATGGCAAGATGTGAAACAGATAGTTATCCAGTTAGGTTATATTGTTAGCTCTTTAATGTACAGTCTTTTACAAAGATTCATTCATAAAATGAAATGCATAATTATTTCGGGCAGAAACTACTCTTAACAATTATTAGTTGCTTTACAAATTCTAACCGCAATTGAAGAGCGTCTTAGCATTGGCTGTAGTGATAGTGTCAATCTCTGCTTCGGAAAGGCTGTATATTGTGCTGAGGCGCTCTATCACATAGTGAATAAACCGAGGCTCGTTGCGCTTGCCTCGGAATGGCACAGGTGCCATATATGGCGAGTCTGTCTCTAATACAATTCTGTCCAAAGGCACAAAAGAGAGTGTCTCGGCAAGGCGTGAGTTCTTGAAAGTGAGCACTCCTCCTATACCGACATACAGCCCCATGTCAAGTATCCGCTCAGCGGTCTCACGACTGCCTGTGAAGCAATGCATGACACCCCGCAGACCTCGTTTGGCAAACGGGAGAAGGGTGGTGAGGAGGTCTTCTGTAGAATCACGGTTATGTAATATGACAGGGAGATTCACGTCAAGGGCAATCTCCAACTGCGCTTTCAGCGCCTGCTTCTGCTCCTGTATATATGTCTTGTCCCAGTAGTAATCAAGCCCTATCTCACCTACCGCTACACAATGTGTCTGCCTCAAGGCAGTCTCAATAGTAGCCAGTTGCTCCTGCCAGTCTGCCTTGACTTCTTCGGGGTGAAGACCCAAGGCTGGGAAACAGAATCCTGAGGCAGCGTTGCACACCGAGAGTACAGACTTAACGGAATCGGTATTGATTCCTGGCACAACGACAGCCTCCACACCTTCGGCTTTCTGTTCTGCAATGAAAGCATCGAAGTTGTCAGCATACTGAGGGTCGTCAAGATGGGCGTGAGTGTCAATCATTCTTATATAACAATGAGGAGTCTCCGTAGGAGAGAAAACGGAAGTTGTTGTCAAGAGCGAAGTCATATATCTTACGCCAGTCTTCTCCTACAAAGGCGGAGACGAGGAGAAGCAGTGTTGACTTCGGCTGATGGAAATTTGTTACAAGCATGTCAACCACTCTGAACCTATAGCCTGGTTTTATCATTATCTGTGTTTCAGCATGCAACGTATCTGAACTTGTCTTGTCAAGATAGTCCAGTATATTCTGCAGAGCATCCTGCATTGAAACTTCGTACTTTCTCTCGTATGGTTCTGTCTGATCTACATGTGGTTTATTTGGATGAAGACCTATAAAATATAATGATTCCAGAGTGCGCATTGATGTAGTGCCTACTGCGCAGATGTGTCCTAATGAATCACGTATTTCCTCTATAGTCCGTTTCGGCACAGCAATTATCTCAGTGTGCATCACGTGTTGATTGGCGTCTTCGGTCTTCACTGGTTGAAAAGTGCCTGCACCCACATGTAGCGTCAGTTCTGTACGTCCTATACCTCTCATCTTCAGGTCTTCAAGCACCGCCTCGGTGAAGTGCAAACCTGCTGTAGGTGCTGCTACAGAACCTTTGATTCTCGAATATACAGTCTGGTATGTCATTTTGTCGCGTTCCTCGGTAGGACGGTTAAGATACGGAGGTATAGGCAGTTCACCTGCCTTGTCAAGTATCTCTGCAAACGATATGCTACTGTCTGACCACTCAAATCTCACCGTATGCGTGTTGCCTGCACTTGCCTTCAGTTCGGCAGTCAGGATAACTTCTGAGTTCAGCAACTGCAAACTCAAAACTCCTTGTTTCCACTTCTTCAGATTGCCTACCATGCATTTCCACTCCACTGGCTCAGTACTTGATAAGTTTAACTGATAGTCGTGAGGCTCGAGAGGCTCTAGACAGAACACCTCTATCCTCGCGCCAGATTCTTTGTGAAACACCAGTCGCGCTTGTATTACACGCGTATTGTTGCACACAAGGCGTGTCCCCTCGGGCAGAAGTTCGGGCAGTCGGCAAAACACCTGTTCCTCTATTTTCCCCGACTTATATACAAGCAATTTGCTGTGGTCACGCTCATCAAGAGGGTACTTTGCTATGCGGTCATCTGTCAGCGGATAGTCATATTCGTTTATATTCAGCATAATAACGTCTCAGCAAATAATATGTCTATTGGGCGTGTTATCTTTATGTTTCTTGCCTCACCCTCATACAGGTGCAATCTATTGCCTGTCATCTCAATCACTGATGCATCGTCAGTACATTCGGCGGTGTCACATTGTCTGTATGCGTCTTTTATCTCTGATGCAACAAATATCTGCGGTGTCTGCACCAGTCTGTAATCTTCTCTGTTCACCGCTATACTGCCGTTCTCAGTTAGTTGTCTTATGCTGTCGGTCAAGGCTACCACAGGTATAGCATTACCTCTCTCTTCGGCCATAGCAAAGCCTCTCTTTATCATATCCTCACTCAGCAGTGGACGGACTCCGTCGTGTATGGCTACCATAGCATCGTCTGGCACATGCTGAAGACCGCGGAACACTGACTCCGACCGCGTAGCACCGCCTGACACCAATTCGTGCAGCACCTCACAGCAGTATTCTTTGCACAACTGCTTCCAATATGGGATATGTGCCTCTGGCAGCACCAGAACTATCTCGTACTTACGGAATTTCTCAAGCGTGTGCATCAGCACAGGCTTGCCTTGAAGCAGCATGAACTGCTTGGGAGTTGCGGACTGCATTCTATGTCCTGAACCTCCCGCAACTATAAGGGCATATCGTTTCATTGTTTCTTATATGTTTTGCGCTCACCTGCAAACAGTTCGTATTTTGCATACATACACTCAAGTTCTCCGTTCAAAAGATGTATCTTCGCCGAAGGACGAAGACCTATATGCTTCAGCGCCTCTGTATTCGATGATATTAGCCACGCTGTAGAACCAGCATAACGGTGCTTAAGAGTACTACCTATTTCGTCATACAACTGCATTATGTCCTTAGGTTCTATGCGCTCGCCGTATGGAGGATTCATCACTACCATGCAGCCTTCTGTCGGAGCAGATGTACTCTGCATCGGACATTGTCTCAGCGTGATATACTTCTGCAAGTTGGCACTCTTCACATTCTTCTCTGCGGCACGCACTGCATAGAACGATGTGTCGGAGCCATATATGTGGTGAACAAAATCCCTCTCTTCGCTGTCATCATTATACAACTCTTCAAACAACTCCCTGTCGAAGTCACGCCACTTCTCGAATGCAAAACCCTGACGGTAAATTCCTGGAGGAATGTTAAGTGCTATCATTGCAGCCTCTATTAGGAAAGTGCCGCTGCCACACATCGGGTCAACCAAGTCGAGGTCACCGCGCCACCCTGCAAGAAGCAGCATTCCAGCAGCAAGAGCCTCGTTTATTGATGCTGTAGTATGTTCTGTGCGCCAACCGCGTTTGTGTAGTGACTCGCCCGAAGAGTCGAGCGACACAGTTACCTTCTCATGCGAGATGTGAACATTTATCTGTATGTCTGCATTGTCAACGCGCACACTCGGCCGCCTGCCTTCCTTCTCAAAGAAACGGTCAGCTATCGCGTCTTTCACGCGATAAGTAACATAGCGCGAGTTATGAAAACTGTCCGAATAAACCGTCGTGTCTATGGCGAAGGTGCTACTCACAGACATATACTCCGACCAGTCTATATTCTTTACTCGTGCATAAACTTCATCGGCATCCTTGGCGCGAAATGTCGCTATTGGAATAAGCACACGCGATGCCGTGCGTAGCCACAGATTGGCCTTGTACATCAAAGCCTTGTCACCAGTAAATGATACGGCGCGACGTTCTGTCTGTATATTGTTGGCGCCCAAACAGACAAGTTCGCCCGCAAGAACTTCTTCCAGACCTTTAAAGGTCTTCGCCGTCATCTGAAACTCTTTTTGACCTGCTACTTTTCTCATAGTACTCTCTCTCATGTATTATGCCGCCGCCACTTTTGTTGGTTACAAAGCACAAAGGTACACATTTTTTTTCACTTTCACAACTGATTCCTGTATAATTTCAACTTATCCACGACACTTCATTAACACAACTACGGAATAACTTCTATACAAAAATAAGAGTTGTCTCCCGACAACCCTTACTCACAAAAATTAACCTTAAATCTAATACTATGAAAAAATCACGGGACAAAATTATATAATATTTTTAACAATCAAACACCATAACTACCTACGACATTCCTAAATCTTAAAATTCGTATATAGATTTCTTAATAATAGTAAATAACTTTTTTCTTTATTTCATATCATACACCTCAATATTTTTAATAATTGTATTACTATTGCCCACTATACAACCACTATAGGACCACTATAGTAAAAATCTTAAATTGCTCTTGCGTATATGATTTTTTTGCCGTACTTTTGCACCGCTTTTAGGAAAGTTGGCTGAGTGGTCGATAGCGGCGGTCTTGAAAACCGTTGACCTGAAAGGGTTCGGGGGTTCGAATCCCTCACTTTCCGCAAAACAACATAAAGCAAGAGCGGAGGTCATTTTGATCTCCGCTCTTGCTTTTCTAACAGATTCACTTAGATAAGACTTACTATTGTCTCATTTTCCTTTACCTCAAACGCAAGCTTGCCTTCACGGGCAAGCCAGCCAAGAGCAAGATTCAAATCTGCCACTTTCAGTTTTGTTGCCTTTTTCAGTGCATCAATGGTGAGAGCACCGCCTTGCAGTGCATTCCAGATTGCTCCGGCATTCTCACCGATCTTCTGTGTTAACATAATAATACCTTATATTGTTTTGTTTGTTTATTTGGCGATTAGGCGCATTTAACCTCACCTTCTCACCTGTGCAACGGCATTCTGCCGACGCTTATTGTTCTTAAAATCGGGTGCAAAGTTACAAAATGTTTTTGTTATATCAAAATATATGAGCAGATTGTCACTCATTCTACTCCGTGCAGAACAGTGCCGCAGTCGCCTTCACTCACAAATGTAGACATCTTGGATGCTGTCTTTACGTCAGGCGACAAAGCAAGTTTCTTTAGGTAAGCGTCACTTGTATCACCGTCTGCCCAGAAAAGATATGTGGCAGTAGCATTGTTAGCGTAAGTAATGGTTATCTCCCAGCATTGTTCTTTGTTGGGATCTGTACATGATGTGAGTGCACAAGCACACAACACTGCAATCACTATAAACAGTTTTTTCATTATTATTGACAGTTGTTGGTTTATATTGTTCGTATGATTATTTATAGTCTTATTACTTGTCCAGATTATTTTTTGTTCATCAGTTGCTTCAGAACCTTTCTTGATACCGATTGTTGTGCCTCTCTCTTTGAGTAGCCTGCCGCCTGCGCTTGAGCTACATCGTCTAACCTTACTTCATACAAAAACACGTGACGATCATCCTGTAACTCATATCGCTCGCCTATCATCACATATTCCACTTTTATGTGTCTTGCCTGCGCATATTCAAGTAGACGCGACTTGTAATCAGTATTGCGCTCTGACACACGCATCAAGTTCTCACCTTTGCCGCCTGCTACCACCTTCCTTATAAATGTAGCTACAGTATCAAAGCCGAGGTCAAGATATATGGCACCTACAAGAGCTTCTAATGCATTCCCGTACACATTCTCACTGTTCTTCTTCATCTTCAAACCTGTATGCAAGTGTTTGTCAAGACCTATGCGACAGGCAATTTTGTTTAGGTTTTCCCTGCATACCACATTTGCTCTTGCTTTCGTTAGAAAGCCCTCTCCCTCAGTTGGGAAACGGCGGAATAGTTCTTCTGCCACCACCATGCCGAGCAGAGAGTCACCCAAATACTCAAGACGCTCATTGCTCTTACCTGAAGCAGAGCGATGGGTGAGGGCTTGCTCATACAGACCCATGTTCTTGGGTTCAGTATCTAACAGACTGCATATATAAGAATAAGACTCACTCTGTTTACGAGAGAGTCTTATGCCGAATATCTTTTGTAGTAGTTTCAAGATGAAGTGTTGTTAGTTCAGTTTCTTGAATAGCAGGCAAGCATTATGTCCTCCGAAACCGAATGCATTGGATATTGCATAATCAACCTTGCGCCTCTGCGCTTTGTTGAAAGTGAAGTTTAGACGAGGATCAAACTGCTCGTCTGTGTCATCTTCGGCATGGTTGATAGTTGGAGGCACTATATTCTCTTTCACGGCAAGCAGAGTCGCGATTGCCTCCAATGCTCCCGTAGCACCAAGCAGGTGACCTGTCATTGATTTGGTTGAACTAATGTTGAGGTTGAAGGCATGTTCACCGAACAAAGCGCATATACTCTTGATCTCTGCCACATCGCCTATAGGAGTGGAAGTACCGTGAGCGTTGATATAGTCTATATCAGCAGGTTGCAGACCCGCCTCTTCTATAGCAAACTGCATCACCTTCAGTGCACCGTTTCCATCTGGGTCAGGAGCAGTTATATGATAGGCATCAGCAGTCATTGCTGCACCTGCGAGTTCAGCATATATCTTTGCTCCTCTTTTTACAGCATGCTCATATTCCTCAAGTACTAGTGCCGCTGCTCCTTCACCAAGAACAAATCCGTCGCGACTCTTGGAGAATGGACGTGAAGCAGATTCAGGCGAGTCATTGCGGGTAGAAAGAGCGTGCATGGCATTGAAACCTCCGACACCGGAATATTCTATCGATGCCTCACTGCCTCCAGTGAGTATCGCATCTGCTTTGCCTAACCGAATCAGGTTAAAACTGTCAGCAATGGCATGAGCAGAACTGGCACAGGCCGATGTTGTGGCGTAATTAGGTCCGCCAAGACCATATTTTATACTTATGTGTCCTGCTGCTATGTTGGTTATCAACTTAGGTATAACAAATGGGTTGAAACGAGGAGTTCCGTCTCCTGACATATACTCCTCAATGCACTCTTGAAACGAACGTAAACCACCCATGCCTGTAGCCCATACGCAGCCTATTCTGTATTTGTCCTCATTATCTATCTCCAGTGCCGCATCGTTCATAGCTTCGCTAGCGGCACAAAGTGCATATTGCACAAACAGGTCAAGACGCCTTGCTTCTTTCTTGTCAATTATGGAAGAAGGATCGAAATCCTTCACTTCACAGGCAAACTGTGTTTTAAAAAGAGACGCATCAAAATGGGTAATAGGACCACAACCGCTCTTTCCTGCAAGCATTGCAGCCCATGTTGTAGGCATGTCATTGCCGAGAGGTGATACTGCTCCTATGCCTGTTACTACTACGCGTTTTAGTTCCATGATTATTATTCCATACAGACGGGGATACAATTCTTTGGAATACACAAACCCCGCTTGTCATAGTTATGTTATTTATATAACAAACAAAGGTTGTAGCACAAGTGCTCCATAGGAGAACTTAGACTACAACCTTATGTCATAAAGCACTTGTTATGCTTGCTGTGTTGCCTGCTCAACGTAAGCAACAGCCTCGCCTACTGTGGATATCTTTTCTGTATCTTCATCAGGAATACTGATACCGAACACTTTCTCAAATTCCATAATGAGTTCTACAGTATCCAGTGAGTCAGCATTAAGGTCGTTCTGGAAGTTTGCATCCATTGTTACCTGTGACTCTTCTACTCCAAGTTTCTCCACAATAATGGCTTTAACTTTGTTTTCAATTTCAGACATAATCTTTTATTATTTAAGTTTAACTTTCATTTATTTTCTATTCTGACCATGTGATTGAGGAATTGGCATATTCCGCAAAAACGCCGCAAAATTACTACAATCTTTTCAATTATGCAAATTTATTAAGACATTATTTTCGCGCTACATATAATGAAGGCTTTCCATATTTCGCTCTACTCCACTATTAATGTCACTTTCCCAAGTCTCACTCCACTTTTGCCTGTCTGTACGAGCAACACATCTTTATCATCTCTGTTCTTCACATATCTATTCTCCGCTCTGTGTGTATGACCTCCTATTATCAGGTCTATATCTCTGCTTTGTGCTGCAAGATTCACATCACACACACCTGTAGTGTCACCATGACTTACATCAGTACCCAGATGAGAAAGGCATATTACAACATCACAGTGCTTCTCTTTTTTCAGCATTTTGGCTATTTTATTGGCTGCTTCAAACGGAGACTCATATGCCAAAGGGGAAAAATTATCTTCTGTCACAAGCGCCTCTGGATTTACATCCACACCTGTCACTCCAATCTTCAAACCTTTCCTGTTCAGTATGGTATAGGGTTTAACAATTCCTTCCAGTGGACTTTTCTCTATTCGGTAATTGGCACACACCACATCAAACTCAGTTCTCTTTAGTTGTTCTGCCAATGCATTCACACCATTGTCAAATTCATGATTTCCTATTGTGGCAGCGTCATATCCCATTCTGTTCATTGCCGCTATCTCCACTTCACCACCTAAATAATTATAATAGGGCGTTCCCTGACAAAAGTCTCCTGCATCAAGCAGGATGAGTTCTGGGTCTTTCTGCCGTTCCTGACTGATAAGCCCCATACGTCGTGCATATCCACCAGTGTTGTCTTGTCGCGGCTCCACTTGAGAATGTGTGTCATTGGTGTGCAGGATTGTCAGTTCTACAGAACTCTGCTGTCTTGCACATGCTGCAAGCAAAACTGAACACAACAATATATAATACCATTGTTTCATAAATCCAATGCACACAAAATGAAAAATCCTATTTTCCGAACAACTTAACTATTGCTTCATCAGGCAGCAAAGCATATATGCGTTTACCGTCAGGAGTATATACAGTCTCTGCTGCCGAAATACGCTCCACTAGGTCTCTCATCTCATTCTCTCCCAACACTTTACCTGCTGGTATAGCAGCGGCCTCTGACACTGAGAGTGCTATCCTGTGATTCCATGCTTCAACACCCGACACACCTGTCTCAGTCACAGCATGCAGTATATCCAACAGCACTACAAGAGGATTACCGTTGTTCAGTTCTGCTGGCACTGCGTCAACTGAGAATGAGTTGCGTGCAATCTGTGTTATCTCAAACCCTGCATTATGCAGTTCATCAGTCATCTGAAGAAGCAACACAGCATCATCTGTGCTTAGGTCTAGCACTTCAGGAAATAGCACTTGCTGCATCACGCACTTGCCTGACTGCATCTGCTCTCTTATCTGTGCATAAAGTAAAGAAGCATGAGCTCTATGTTGGTCTATAAACAACATACCCTCCGCCATCGGCAACACAATATAGCGTTCTTTGTATTGGCATGGAGTACTTGAAACATTTGCGGTGTTCAATAGCGGCGCAGTACTTTCATTGCCACCGAACAACATATCAGCATAAGCCTTTTCTTCTTTAATCTTCTCATTGGTCACTCTTCTGTCATACAGATTCTCCCATCCGGCTACCGACTCTGAACGCTGTCTGTGCTCTGTAAAGGGATTGTATTGTGTATTGATTGTGACCTGAGGAACATCAACTTTTATGTTTTGTGCATTGACAGATGACGGAATGTCTATATCACCCTCCCTGTCAAACATGAGAGAAGGTGTGACATTGAACTTACCAAGACTCTCTTTCAGCGCAGCTTGAAGTATCTGCCATATCATTTGTTCATCGGCAAACTTTATCTCAGTTTTCGTAGGGTGTATATTCACATCTATCAGTTCAGGACTTATTGTGAAATATATGAAATAATGCGGCATCTGCTCATGAGTGAGCATATCCTGATATACTGTCATCACCGCTTTGTGAAAATAAGGGTGACGCATATATCTGCCGTTTACAAAGAAGTACTCCTGCGCTTGCTTCTGTGCAGCCTCAGGCTTGCCGATATAACCGTTTATAGTGACTATCGAAGTCTCTGCATGCACATCTATCAACTGCGATGCAAGACCTCTGCGCGAAGACTTGCTGAACACATTCTCTATACGCTGTTTCAAACTTGACTTAGGCAGGTCAAACAGCACCTCGTCATCACTGACAAACAAAAAACTTACATCAGGATTTACAAGAACTATACGGTAGAATTCGTTTATCAGATTCCTCAATTCTGTACTGTTTGTCTTTAAAAAACGTCTACGGGCAGGCACATTAAAAAACAGGTTCTTTATCTTGAAATTAGTACCAGTAGCGCACTGAACAGGTTCTTGTCGTGTCACACGCGAAGCGGATATCTCAAGCAGTGTACCAGTCTCGTCTGACTCGCGGCGTGTAATCATCTCTATTTGCGCTACTGCAGCGATAGAAGCCAAAGCCTCACCGCGGAAACCCATTGTGTGCAAATTAAAGAGGTCAGATGCGTTGCTTATCTTCGATGTGGCATGCCTCTCAAAAGCCATACGGGCATCTGTCTCACTCATCCCCGAGCCGTCATCTATAACCTGAAGAAGGGTTCTGCCTGCATCACGCAATATTACTTCTATGCGCTTTGCTCCGGCATCAAGCGAGTTTTCCACCAACTCCTTCAAACAGGAGGCAGGACGTTGTATTACCTCGCCTGCTGCTATCTGATTAGCAACACTATCCGGTAATAGATGTATGATATCCATGACAAAGAAGTGTATGAGGTTATTTATTGATTTTCACATTCATGCTCATAGCAGATAATAGAAGCAGAATACAAGCATCACCAGCAGTGCCACCCAGAATGCTATACGTGAGGTGTTGCGCGCAGTGTTCTTTCGTGGAAACTTCTCATCACGAGCCTCACGGAAACTGCCTCTGTGTAATATTGTCTTTCTTTCTGACTGCTTCTGGGTCAGCATCTCCTTGCGCCTCTCCTTTTCAGGATCATAGAAACGCGGAGTGAAATGCCACTCAGGCATCTTGTTAACCTTTGGAAACAATATTGACATACCTGTTGATAAATCTTTTATTGACAATTTTGAAACAATCTCGCCTCTCGCGCTGCAAAGATATAATCTTTTGCCTTATTATGCAAATGAAAAGCGAGGCTGCCAGTTGGCAGCCTCACTTGTTTATGCTTTTTCAAATACTTATTTCACTATTGCAAGGAAGTTCTCATCCTCGGCGAACTTGGCAAACTCTATATCTTTCTGAGCTTTGTCCTTCATTGCCGGGTCTTTCTCAATAGCGGTCTTAAGGTTTGCATATACAGCCTCACGGTCGTTGGTGCGTGCGCCTACTATAGCAGCCAGATAAGCAGTGGTTGCATTGGGCTTCTGCACGTTGGCAAGAGTTTGACGTGCACCTGCATAGTCCTCGTCAAGTATCTGCTGTACTGCAGCATTGTTGGTAGCAGCATTGCCGTATGCATTCTTGGCATTCTGATAATCACCCTTCATGGTGTAGTATGTACCCATAGCGGCATTAAGGTCAGCACTTGTACCTGCAGCCTTGCCAAGATGCTCTTCTGCTTTCTCCATGTCACCGTCTGCCATAGCAGCAATAGCAGCATTGTAGTTTACGTCAGGGTTGTTAGGTTCAATCTCAAGTGCTTTCTGATAGCAGCGGCGTGCTTCAGCAACGTTGCCTTGCTCAAAGTAAATCATACCGAGGTTGTTGTAAGCGCGATAGTCATTAGGATAGAGTTCGATAGCCTTCTGGTAGATCTTTGCTTTCTCGTTGGCATCATCCTCAAGAGTTGCTGCATAGAGCAATTCCTCAAGACTGAGCTGAGCTGCATCCTCCTTGGCGAGTTGTTGTATCTCTTCGTCACTCTTGCCGATAAGGTCGGTGGTGAGAATGAGACGACTGCGGCGGAGTTCGGGCAGAATGTCATCAGCGATATTCTTGTAAACAGCACTCAGATTCTTTATCTGTGCCTCACGCTCTTCGGGGTCGCTATACATGTTCAACACGCGCAGAACGAGGTCTTTGTCCTGAATGTTGCTGTTCTCCATAAGTGACTTGAAGCCTTCCCAGTCCTCAGCGGTGGTGTTGCTCTCTATTTCAGCTTTCACCTTGTCTTTCTTCATCTGATTCTGAAGGAATTTCTGAGCGGCGCTCTGACGCTGCTTTGCAAGACCTTCGTTGAGTTTTGTAGAACCGTCAGGTGAAGCATAACCTGATACCTCCAATTTGTTGATTGCCTTGTGCTCGTCATCGTTAGCGTCTTTGATGGCAGCTTGCAGGTTCTTCATAGCCTCGCTCTTGGTCTCCGAGTTGCGAAGGTTAGCCTGCTGGATGAGGAAGCGAATGTCTGCCTCCTGCATCTCCTGAATCACGCGTTGGAACTTGTCTGGAGTAACGGCGGGAGTGTTGTCCGATGCTGAAGCCAGTTGTGATGTAGCGATGATACCGTCGGCAATTTTCATGTCGGGTATGTCGTTGAACTCTTTCTTGCCTATCTTGCCACTGAAGCGGAGATAGAGCTCTGATTTCTGCATGTCAGGAACGTACTTGCAGTTGAAGTGCTGACTATAGGTGCCACCTTCCTTGTAGTTCACCATCTTGCCGTTTTCTTTAGACTTCTCACCCACATAGGTAATAGTCTCGCCAACTACTTCTTGGTCACCGTATTTCAATACGGGAGTCACATTCAGGACGGCTTTCTTTACGAATTTCTTCACAGGGAATGTACCCGTGATGTCAGCGTTCACCTGACCGCCAACCACTGTTAGAGGACTTGGATTTACTACCAGGTCATCAGGTTTCTGCAACTCTTTGTTGCATGCTGTCAGCATAACCACTGCTACTGCTGACATAAGGAATAGACTTTTTTTCATACTTGTGTTTGTTATATGTTTTGTTTGTTATCTTTATGTTTCAATATCCTTTGTTTTATACTCATGTTCAACATCTTGAATATATGTAATTCAAAACTTGAAACTATACCATACAAAGTGCGTGCAAAGATATAAATAATTTCTCACACTGCAAATACTTCATGTTATTTTTTCAACTCGGGATATGCTATCCTGTGATGATACATTGTTGCAAGGCAATCGGTAAACACCTGTTTCACTACCTCTATATCCTTCAAACTTAGCGGTGTCTCGCTCAGCAGACCATCGGCTATCTGTGCACTCACCATCTGCTCCACCATCTGTTTGAGGCTTTCATCCGTCACATTGGTAAGGCTTCTCGACCTTGCCTCCACAGCATCCGCCATCATCAACAGACCTGTCTCTTTTGTCTGTGGCTTCGGACCGGGATACATGAAAAGTGTTACGTCAACCTCCTCTTCGGGATGCGCATTTACGTATTTGTTATAGAAGTAACGCACCTTACTTGTACCATGATGACAGGCTATAAAGTTGGTTATCACCGAAGGAAGATGTCGTTTTGCTGCGAGACGCATACCTTCACTCACATGCCCTATGATGACTCTCGCTGCCTCCTGTTCGCTCATGCTGTCAAGCGGATTGACTCCGTCCGACTGGTTTTCGGTGAAGTACTCGGGGTTCGACATTTTGCCTATGTCATGATACAAGGCGCCTACTCTCACCAAAAGCACATTGGCATTAATCCGTTTCGCTGCCTCAGTGGCGAGGTTGCTTACCTGAAGAGAGTGCTGGAAACTGCCTGGTGCACGCTGGGCAAATTCCAGCAGCAGACCGCTGTTAACGTTGGTCAGTTCCACCAAGGTCAGTGCTGAGGTGAACCCGAAACCGCGTTCCGCTATATATATCAAGCCGTAAACAAGCAGCAATAGCAGCGTGTTGGCAAAGAAATATATGTATATCTGCCAGTCAATGCCACGCACTACACCCGTCGTTGCAAGCATACATGCAGTATATACCACCGTCTGCGCGAGGAATATGTATGCCGAAGTAGTCACCAATTGTGCTCTCACCGACACATCCTTCAGACTCACTACAGTAACCAGACCCACTGCCACTTGTATCATCACAAATGTAAACGCGGTGGGCAGTAGCATCGTTGTCAGCAGACATGTTATCAGGTGGAAGAAAAACGCAGTGCGAGAATCGTAGAACACACGCAGCATCATCGGCACAATAGCAAAAGGCACAATGTACACGCTTATGTCGGTGAAACGTACTACAAGCGCCGCGCATACGAAAATCATCGCCATAAGAAGGCACATGAATATCACGTTACGTGACTGCTCAAGCCATTTCCTGCGGAAGAAGAACAGATACATATACATCATACCTGTCAGTATGCAGCATAGCAGCACCATGCCTGCAAACGAAAGCCATGACTGCTTCTCATCAACCGTCTGCTTGTCAGCCTCTATACGAAGCGAGGATAATATCTGGAATGTCTCATCAGTAACTATCTCGCCTCTGTCTATTATCCTCTCGCCTTTTTGCACCATGCCTCGTGTCAGACTCACAGATGCTGACAAGTCGTTGCGCAGCTTCTCTGAACGCACCTCGTCATAACTAAGGTTGGGCACAAGATATGTGTTCAGGTCAAGATTCTTCACCTTCGACTCTCGTTTCACACTCTCTGCCACCATGGCGTATGCACTCTTTGGCGTATAAAGCGCCTCTGTCTGCACATCTTGCGCCACATGTTTGGTGTTGACCAGTTTTACCTTCTTTATACCTTCTTTCCGCAGTCTCTCATAGTCAGAGGCGGAGATGACGCCGGTCGAGTAAACACCACGTATAGCCTCTGTAACCATCTCCTGTTCTCTCTGCGACAGACGTTGCATGTTTTCCGATTCCCCCAATTGTCTCAAAACTGAATCCCTCACTGAGACATTCACGTTGAAGAAAGGAGTGTAAGTCTCGAGCACCTGTTCGCGTTCGGACTGTAGTTCTTTCTCCGTCTTGTAGATAGGAATGTCTCTTTCTGCCGTCAACAGGTCGTAGTTCCAAGGTTTGCCTTTCTCAAAATAATAGGCGAAGTTGCTTGTGCGCCTCGGTAGCATATACGACACCACCGCTGCAAACAGCACAAACACTGCCACACTGACTATACGGTTTATGATATTCTTATTCATCGTATCTGTTTATAGTTTGTGTGTTATGGTTTATATCTGGTAGAGATAAGGCTTCGACTCGTCTCCAACCCTCATGCTTAATCATGCATTATAATTTATGAATTATGAATTGTGGTTTTCTGTCTTTTCTTCGAGAAGAACTCTCTCATCATCTCTCCGCACTCATCCCCAAGCACTCCCTTCGTCACCTCACATTTTGGGTGAAGGGCATTGGGTGCATAACGCGTATATCCTCTCTTCTCGTCATCTGCTCCGTAAACCAGTCTGCTCACCTGTGCCCAACCTAATGCACCTGCACACATCACGCATGGTTCAAGTGTCACATACACCGTGCATTCTGTCAGATATTTGCCTCCGAGGGTCTGCATCGCGGCAGTGATTGCCTGCATTTCCGCATGAGCAGTCACGTCCTGAAGAGTCTCTGTCAGGTTGTGACCTCTGCCCACTATCCTGTCGCCGCACACAACAATGCAACCCACAGGTATCTCACCCTCCTGTAACGCCTCCTGAGCCTCTTTCAAAGCAAGCCTCATGTAATGCTCGTCATTCATAACTTATTTGCCTCTCTTGCAAACTTAACTATATCCTCAGGCATCTCTTCGAAGTGGTTGCCTATTACCACCATGTCTGCTCCTGCTGAGAATGCCTCGTTCATCTGCCCAACTGTCTTTATGCCGCCCCCTACAATCAATGGCACTGACGTGCAGCATCTTACTGTTTTTATTATATCTGATTGCACCGGTTTCTCTGCGCCGCTGCCTGCTTCCAGATATATCAGTCTCTTGCCCGACATCTCACCCGCCATAGCAGTAGCTGTTATCTCTCTTGTATCTCTCAATGCTCTGCTGCCGGTCACTCTCTCTACCGTACTCACTCTGCCTCCGTCAACCAGAATATACCCCATCGCTATTGTCTCTATACCCGATTCTTTCACCTTCTCTGCTGCGCGGACATGCTGACCTATCAGCAATTCCGCATCTCTGCTTGACAGTAGTGAGAGAAACAGCAATGCATCGGCATGCCGGCTTACCTGGCTCACGTCACCGGGGAACAACACTATATACGGGTTACCTTTTCCTCCGCCTGCTTGCTCAAAGCACGTCCTCAGTCTTACCACGTATTCGTCAACCGGCTTCTTATATCCGCTGCCGCCTACAAGAACTATCTTTACATCTGCACTGACTGTCAACTTGGCCACATGCATCAGGTCGCACTCTTTCTCAGGGTCAAGAAGCACTGCAAGCAGTTTTCTGCCTGCTCTCGCCTCACTTCTTATATATTCATACACCTGCATGCTATCACTATCTCATCTGTCGCCGTCTGCTTCAATATCCTTATGTCAAACCTCTCTTCGCCGATTCGTGCTTGAAACACCCCTCTTTCTCTCATGTTTGCAAGACCTTCAAGCACTACGTTCTCTCCCAATGCTCCTGCTTTCTCGCCTGCAAGCTTATAAACAGCCTCCTTTGCCGACCAGCATAGTGCAAGCTCCGCCAACGACCCTTTCTCTCTCAGTTCTCCCAATGCCCCCTCTGTCATATACTTGTATTTCACTTCTTCTAAACGCGGTTGCAACTCTTCTATGTCAACACCTGTCTCCGTCGTCTCGCTTAGAGCTATGCACAACTTGTGTCTGCTGTGCGAAATGGAGATATACATTTTCACTCCCTCTAATCTCGGCCTACCGTTTTCGTCATGTGTCAGCATCACTTTGTCGCCTAACAACTGACGTATCAGCGTTCTCTCTGCTATTCTCTCCCTCTCTCGCGGCGAAGATGCCACACTCTTGTCGTGGTCTATCTCCGCCACATATATGCTTACGTCTCCGTATCTGTACAACTCAGTCTCCATATCACACCTCTCATCGCCAGCTCATGGTCTCCACCAAATGCCTCATGTCGTCTGTTATGTAGTCCCGCACCGGAGCAAGCGAGTCTTGGTTGGGCACACAGTTGAAATATACCGAAGCACGGAAGAAATGACGTGTCGAATCAGTCATGAAAAACTGACATGGAGATGCTGTGTTGCCCAGAAGCATATACATCACTCCATGCACCTTCACATCTTCGTTGTCAAACCCCTGTTCTGGTATCGCATCTGCTTTGCCGGCGTGGTTGTACACAAACTTCACTGCGTCATCACTCAACTCACGCAAGTTGCCTTTCACTGGCTTGTATGAACAATGCACGCACGCATCGAATTGCGGGTAGCGTATGTCTATCCACTGAGGCTCAGCCGTGTCATGAGGCACTATTTCTGCTATCCTGTTAACCTCAAAACTGTATGGCAGACTGCCAGTTACAGCCTTGTATGCCTCGTCTTGCAGACCGACATACTCATGCTCAGGCAACTCTATCCTGTAATATCCCCGGGGCTTGGGAACACTCGCTCTTTCGCAACCGCAAAGAAGCAATATGAGCAATATCATCGTCTTGTTTCGCATCACCAATTCCTGTTTTCACTTTCCCACTTTCAGCTTTATCGTCTTTATCCTTCTCTTGTCCAATGCCACTATCTCAAACTCATAATCACCGTATTTCACCACTTCTCCCCTCTTGGGAAAGTCGCCTTTCAGCTCTAACACCAACCCGGCTAATGTCTCAACTTCCGATGCCACCTTCTCAAACTCTTCCTCCGACACATCAAGCACCTTGTAGAAATCATTCAGGAGTATCTTGCCTTCAAACAGATATGTATTCTCGTTCAGGCGTGTGTACTGTTTCTCCTCGTCATCATATTCGTCTGATATCTCGCCCACTATCTCCTCCAATATGTCTTCAAGCGTTATCAGACCTGCCGTGCCTCCGTATTCATCTACCACTATTGCAAGGTGAACCTTCTGTTGCTGGAATTCTGTCAGTAGGTCATCAAGGTGTTTGCTTTCTGGCACAAAATAGGCGGGCCTGATCAGCGTCTGCCAACGGAAATTCTGTGGTTTGTCAAGATGTGGCAGAAGGTCTTTCGAATACAACACGCCTCTTATCGTGTCAGCCGTACCGGAGTACACCGGAATACGTGAATAGCCGGAAGTGATTATAACACTCAGCAACTCTTTGTAGCTGGCTTTTATGTCTATATCCACTATGTCGAGTCTTGAGCGCATCACATCTGCCACGCAGCGGTTGCCAAACTTCGTAATACCTTCCAAAATGTCTTTCTCCTCTTCTGTAGCGATATCCGTAAGTTCCACTGCCTGTGACAGTTCATCCATCGACAGATTGGCGTGACCGTGTTTCTCCATCCTGTGTTCCACTATGGAGGTGGATTTCACAAGTAGCAGCGAGAACGGAGTAAGCACTTTGGTAAGCACCATCAGTACACCGGCGGCAAACCGCGACATTCTTAATGGCTCCACTGTGGCATACACCTTTGGCGTTATCTCACCGAAGAGCAAAAGCAGAAAGGTTATCAGCACTGTCTCTATCAGAAATGTCACTAACGGCGACAGTGTATCTGGCAGTACGCTTGCTGTGAAGTACGCTATCAAAAGCGTGATGACAATATTCACGAAGTTGTTGCCTATCAATATCGTTGCTAACAGTTTCTGCGGATTGCTAAGCAAATTCAGGACCTGCTTGTCACGTTTGCGCTCACTCCGGCGAAGCTCCTCCTTGTGAGTAGGCGACAACGAAAAGAACGCCGTTTCCGACATGCTCATGAATGCAGATACAAATAGTAGCAACACACCCGCAACCAACGCTATCCAAGCCGAAACACTCATACCGAATCAATCAATAATATTTAAATTATAAACCTTTAGCCTTTAACCTTAAACAGGACTTTTACCGTCAAATATTCAAGTCTGCAAAGATACACATATTTTCCCACACTGCCAAATCACACTCTTTTTATTCCTTGAACTCTAAACCCTTAACCTCCGACACACCTACCTTAAAACCTTGTCCTTTATACCTCATACCTGTCATTCACCTGTCATTTACGGAAAAAAGACGAAAAAAACACGAAAAAAGGACGAAAAAAGGACGTAAAAAGGATGAGAAAAGACTATAGGATCAACGGAACATGAACGGAACATCAGTCTGTTTCTAACCTACCATACATTCAATTATGCATTAAGAATTATGAATTTTGAATTATTCTTCGTACCTTTGCCCCATAATTTCTGTTATACTCTATGACTCACTACCCACTATATCTGGCGCCTATGGAGGATGTCACCGACCCTGCCTTCCGCTTGCTATGCAAGAGCTTCGGTGCTGACCGGGTATATACCGAGTTTGTCAATGCCGATGCTCTCGTACGCAGTGTCTCTCGCACTATGCGCAAACTCACCATATCTGACGCTGAGCGTCCTGTAGGCATACAAATCTACGGTCGTGAGCCTGAGTCAATGGCAGAGGCGGCTAAAATAGTCGAAGAGGCACAACCGGACTATATTGACATTAACTTCGGTTGTCCGGTGCGCAAGGTCGCAGGCAAAGGTGCTGGAGCCGGGCTCCTGCAATACCCTGACCGCATGATAGCCATCACTAAAGCTGTAGTCAACGCCGTTCATACTCCTGTCACTGTCAAGACTCGCCTTGGTTGGAACGAGGAGCAGAAGAACATTGTCTGTCTCGCAGAGGCGTTGCAGGACTGCGGCATTCTGGCTATCACCATTCACGGACGCACACGAAGTCAGATGTATTCTGGAGAGGCTGACTGGACTCTCATTGGGAAAGTTAAAAACAACCCCCGCATGCACATTCCTGTAATCGGTAACGGCGATGTCACTACTCCCGAGCGTGCCCGTGAGTGCTTCGAACGTTACGGTGTTGATGCCATTATGATAGGTCGCGCTTCTTTCGGCAGACCTTGGATATTCCGTGAGATAGGCGCTTTTCTTGATACGGGCGAACACTGGTCTCCCCCGTCTATGCAGTGGCAGGTGGATATACTTAAGCAGCATGTACTCCGAAGCATTGAGTGGATTGGCGACGAGCGTAAAGGCATCGTACACAGCAGACGACACTTCGCTGCTTCGCCTGTATTCAAAGGTCTCCCTGATTTCCGACCGACGCGCATTGCCCTTCTCCGTGCTGAAACACGCGACGAGGTCTTCACCATCATGGATGATATTGTCTGCCGCTACTCAGCAACAAATCTATGTTAAGAAACATAAAAAAGACGCTTGCGTAAGTTAGGAATATGATATAACTTTGTGGCGAGGTATTATGCCCTCATGCATGATGCCTTGTGAACAACCGAATTGCCATGAATAAATCCAACTACTGCGTCATAATGGCTGGCGGCATCGGAAGCCGTTTCTGGCCTTTTTCTCGTAACAACCGCCCAAAGCAGTTTCTTGACTTCTTCGGGACTGGGCGTAGCCTCCTGCAAATGACTGTTGACCGTTTCCGCACACTTGTACCTGTGGAAAACGTTCTTGTAGTTACCAATGCCGCTTACAAAGCCACTATCTTGGAGCAAGTGCCGGATCTCCCTGCTGAGAATATACTCTGTGAACCATGTCGCCGCAACACAGCGCCGTGTATCGCCTATGCTATGGCGCGTATCCGTGCACACTGCAAAGGCGGCAATGCCAACGTAGTCGTGGCGGCAAGCGACCATTTGATTACTAATGAGCAGGAGTTCTGCCGAGTTATAGCCGAAGGACTCGGCTATGTGGCAAAACACGACTGTCTTCTCACTCTCGGCATGCGACCAACTCGCCCTGAGACAGGATATGGCTATATTCAGATTGACCGCCATCAATCGGCAGCACAAGGCAGCATCATGCCTGTGAAGACATTCACGGAGAAGCCCAATCGCGAACTCGCGGAAGTGTTCTTTAAGAGCGGAGAGTTTTTATGGAACTCAGGCATGTTTCTTTGGAATATTGATGCCATTATGAATGCTCTTCACCGTTATCTCCCAGAACTCATGCTGCAGTTCGACCTTGGCGTTACTGTCATCGGCACTGACTCCGAAGAAGCTTTCATACAAGAGCATTTCCCGCAGTGCCCTAACATATCTATCGACTACGGCGTGATGGAGAAAGCCTCCAACGTCATGGTCATGGAGGCTGACTTCGGGTGGTCTGACCTTGGTACATGGGGGTCACTTTACGACCTCTCAGACAAGGACAACAATGGCAATGTGAGTCTGCATAGTCAGAGTTGCTTCTACGATGCTCAAAACAACATTGTAACACTCGAGAGCGGCAAACTCGCTGTCATCGAAGGATTGGAGAACTATATCATCGCCGAGAACGAAGGAGTACTCCTCATATGCCGCAAACAGAATGAACAACACATCCGCCAGATGGTCAATGACATACAGGTACTCTATAACGGCAAATACAGTTAATCGCAAATAACCAAACAGTTAACATATATGGGATATCTTAATTTCGACAAGTCGCTTCTGATTAACCTTGAGCGCTCACTCTCAAAAGAGATGATACGCACCAACAGGGCAGGAGCCTACAACAGCACCACGCTTGTGGACTGCAACACCCGCAAGTATCATGGGCAATTGGTGCTGCCGTTACCTGAGTTGAGCGACGACAACTATGTGCTACTTTCGTCGCTCGACGAGACTGTCATACAACATGGAGCGGAGTTCAATCTCGGACTCCACAAGTATGGAGAGAACCAGTTTTCTCCTAATGGGCACAAGTACATACGCGAGTTCGACTGTGAGGTCATTTCCAAAACAACCTATCGTGTAGGTGGTGTCATCCTCACAAAAGAGCGAATGCTCGTTTCTTTCGAACCGCGTGTACTCATACGCTATACTCTCGTGGAGGCGCACTCACCTACTACTCTGCGTTTCCGCCCGTTCCTTGCTTTCCGTAACGTCAATGAACTCACTCATGCCAATTCACGTGCTAACAGCAACATGGATGAGGTGCAGAACGGTCGTGTTAACCGCATGTATCCTGAGTTCCCGCAACTCTTTATGCAGTTCTCTAAGGCAGTGACCTACACTCATGAGCCGCACTGGTATAAAGATATCGAATATCAGAAAGAGCAGGAGCGCGGGTATGATTATAAGGAAGACCTGCTTGTACCTGGTTGGTTTGAGATGCCTATGAAGAAAGGCGAGTCAGTCATCTTCGCTGCTGGCATCACCGAGGTCAACCCGCGCACCCTCAAGCAGACATGGGAGAAAGAGACTCTGCGCCGTATTGTGCGTACCGACATGTTTGCATGTCTCAAAAACTCGGCTGCGCAGTTCTACAAACGTGAAGGTGACAAGTGTCACTTGCTGGCAGGTTATCCATGGTTCAAAGCCTCAGCTCGCGAACAGTTCTTCTCGCTGCCTTCATGCACTCTGCAGATCGACAGACCTGAATACTGGGAGGCTATAATGGATATGACCGCTATTGACGAGGTGAAGGCTTTCCTCGCAGGAGACTATGGAAAAGTGAAACTGACAGGAATGGACGAGCCTGATGCACTGCTCTGGTTCATTCGCGCCATTCAGCAATATGCCGAATATAGTTCTCTCCATGATGCAGCGGAGAAATATGGTGCTCTCTGTGCAGAGATAATTGAGTTTATACGCAAACAGCGTCACCCGCGTATGTATCTCCACTCCAATGGTCTCGTCTGGGTTGATGGAACGCAGCGGCCTGCAACATGGATGAATGCTATGGAAAACGGGCGACCTATCACTCCTCGTACCGGTTACATCGTTGAGATAAACGCTCTCTGGTATAATGCTCTCTGCTTCACGGCGGATATGCTTCGCGAGACCGGTAATGATCACCGCGCTGACCTTGTGAGCTATCAGTCTGAACTGTGTAAGAGTGCATTCATCGACATATTCTGGAATGGCTTCTACCTTTATGACTACGTCATTGATGCCTATCAGAATCGAGAGGTCAGACCAAACCAGATTTGGGCTGCAGGTTTGCCATACTCACCGCTTGACCGCAAGCAGCAGAAAGCTGTCGTTGATATTTGCACTAAGGAGTTAC
Organism: Paludibacteraceae bacterium; assembly: GCA_905234685.1. Classification (GTDB taxonomy): domain Bacteria; phylum Bacteroidota; class Bacteroidia; order Bacteroidales; family Paludibacteraceae; genus Colicola. Next base: position 22,974 of record CAJOIR010000008.1, on the reverse strand, counting down.
TCACTCCTCGTGGTCTGCGCACCATCTCGCCTAAGAGCGGTGATTACCGTCCTGTATATATAGGAGGACAGCATGAGCGAGACCACAACTTCCATAACGGGCCTGTCTGGCCTTGCACCATTGCTGCATACGCGCGTGCATATATGCGTGTATATAAACATAGTGGTCTCGGATTTATGCAACGCCTCTTGGTTGGATACGAAGTTGAGATGTCTGAACTATGTATCGGCACACTCAACGAGATTTACGACGGCAACCCGCCATACAAGGGGCACGGAGGTATGAGTTACGCTCCCTCAGTTGCCGCCGTCATTAGTGTTATGAAGACAGTTGAACAATTAAGCAAGGAGGAAGAACAATGAAAGCGTTAATGTTCGGTTGGGAGTTTCCTCCCCATATCTTGGGCGGTCTTGGCACTGCCAGTTACGGTCTCACAAGAGGCATGGCGCAGCAGGAGGATATGCATATCACATTCGTCATTCCTAAGCCTTGGGGTGATGAAGACCAGTCTTTCCTGCGTATCATCGGAGCCAATTCAGTGCCTGTCGTGTGGAAAGACAATAGTTACGACTACGTGCGCCAGCGCATGGAGGGTAAGATGTCACCTGAAGAGTATTATCATCTCCGTAACGGCATACACTACGACTTTACCCGTATTGGCACGGATGACCTCGGTTGCATAGCTTTCTCTGGTCGCTATCCGGATAACCTCATTGAGGAGATTGGCAACTATGAGGCGGTGGCATCTGTGCTCGCACACAGTCTTGACTTCGACATCATACACTCTCACGACTGGCTAACCTACCCTGCAGGTGTCTTTGCTAAGCATATCTCAGGCAAGCCTCTTGTCATTCACGTACATGCAACCGACTTCGACCGCTCACGTGGTAATGTCAACCCCACAGTGTTCTCTATTGAGAAACGTGGTATGGAGGAGGCTGATCATATCATGTGTGTAAGCAACCTCACACGCAACACCGTGATTGAGAAATACGGCATCAATCCGGCAAAAGTCTCTACCGTGCATAATGCGGTTGAGCCTCTTGCACACCCTGAGGAGTTTGTAAAACATCCAAGAAAGGACAAGGTTGTCACCTTCCTTGGGCGTATAACAATGCAGAAAGGGCCTGAGTTCTTCGTCGAGGCGGCCGCTCGTGTTCTTGCCAAGACCAAAGGAGTACGCTTCGTGATGGCGGGTTCGGGTGACAAGATGAACGAGATGATTGACCTCGTTGCCAAACGTGGGATCGCTGACAAGTTCCACTTCCCGGGCTTTATGCGCGGCAAACAGGTTCAGGAGATGCTTGCTGAGAGCGACGTATATATCATGCCTTCTGTCAGCGAGCCTTTCGGCATCTCGCCACTTGAGGCTATGCAGGTCGGATGCCCGAGTATCATCTCACACCAGTCTGGTTGCGCCGAGATTCTCACGCATGCCATAAAGACTGACTACTGGGATATTGACGCTATGGCGGATGCCATTTACAGCATTGTCAAGTATCCTGCCATGTATAAGTCACTCTCCGAACTCGGTCGGGAGGAGGTCAACAACATACGTTGGTACGATGCAGGATTGAAAGTCCGTGCTATTTATGATAAAGTAATATATAACAGATAAATACTTACAATTATGAAAAACATATCATTCCTTTTCCAGTTCCATGCTCCTTACCGCCTGAAACGTTATCGTTTCTTTGAAATAGGGCAAGACCATTATTACTACGACGACATGCAGACCGAAGAGCAGGTGTCGTGGCTCGTTGAAAGCAGTTATATGCCATTGTGTCAGACCGTCAAGGAGATGATACAGTTCTCGCACGGCAAGTTCCATTGTGCCTTTAGTGTCAGCGGCATCATGCTTGACATGTTTCAGCAGTATGCTCCCGAGATGATTGACATTCTCAAGGAACTTGCTCAGACCAAGTGTGTTGAGTTTGTCTGCACTCCTTATGCATACTCCCTGTCTGCGGAATACAACAAACTCGAGTTCGAAGAGCAACTCGCCAAGCATGCTGCTCAGATTACAGAACTCTTCGGGCAGAAACCTGTCACAGTCTGGAACACTGAGTTGCTCTACAGCGACGAGATTGGAGACCAACTGCTCAAGCTTGGTTACAAGACCGTAATGACTGAGGGTGCCAAACAGATTCTTTCTTGGAAGTCACCCAACTATCTCTACAACACCGCTGTAAGCCCCAAACTAAAACTCCTGCTCCGCAACACAGGTCTTAGTGATGAACTCTCTTTCCACTTCTCAGACCCTGCATGGCACAACTTCCCAATGGACGCAGAGCGTTACGCACAGCAACTCGCTTCTTTGCCTGAAGAAGAGCAGATTGTCAATATCTGGATTGGAGCCGAGACCTTTGGCATACGCCAGCGTCAGGAGACAGGCATCTTCGCCTTCCTCAAAGCCTTGCCTTTCTATGCGTTGGAGAAAGAACTCATCTTCCTCACGCCGCAGGAGGCTGTCAAGAAACTCACTGCTGCCGATACCATTCCCATTCCTTATCCTGTCACTTGGACTGGCGAGGCTAAAGACCTTGCCGCATACAATGGCAATGACCTGCAGCAGGAGGCTATCAACAAACTCTACGCTGTGGCAGAGCGTGTACGCCTCTGTCAGGACAAACGCCTTAAGAGCGACTGGCTCATTCTGCAGGATGTCACACATCTCCGCTACATGAACCATATTGACCACTCTGGGTCATACTATGAGTCGGCTTATGATGCCTTCACTAACTATATGAATGTGCTCTCTGACTTCCTCCAACTGGTTGATGAGCAGTATCCTACAACAATAGAGAACGAAGAACTCAACGAACTGTTGACCACCATCAACAACCAGGAGAAAGAGATAGCAGCTCTTGAAGACGAGGTGAAACGCCTGAAGTCAAAGAAGAAAGCATAACAGGGCAAAACGGAGTCTTTCCAACCTCACTCCAATATATGCTCAATATATGCTTAATATACACTGACTTAATACTAAATAATTATTTTATGTTTCGTAGGGGCGACAGCGTCAGCGCAGTGTGGTCGCCCTTATTCGTGAAATCCAAGGTTAAATATAGTAAGGGCGACTACATTGAGTCGCCCTTACGAATTGGCCTTTAGCCTTTTAGCCTCTTAACCAGCCCCCAAGGGCGAGGTTCTTACTTCACCTCCTGCCCCATCAAACTATAAACTTTGCCACCGCGGAAGATAAGTATGTTGCCGTCAATGAGACGCTTCACAGGTTGCTCATCAGCAACAGTATTCTCTATTCCCGTTGTGGGTGATGATGACGATGAAGGATAGCATGCCTTAAGGTAAAAGTACAATGAGCCACCCAACACCTGAAATTCCACAGGGTCAGATACATCATCTGTCGAATAAGTAGCAACATAATAGGTGCTATGGTTTTCAATAGAGGAATATGTACTACCTCCAAACGTACTTGCTCCGGGAGAGCTTGATGTCTTCACCTCTACTGTAACACCTTCTTTGTTGGGGAGAGAGAATATTGTATTTTCAAACACATTTGCACACTCAGTATTTCCAATAGTTTTGAACTTTGCTCCCGATGAAGTAGCATCAATATCCAATTTTATATCCTGTGTCTCTCCGCCTACAGAAGCCTGAGCAACGAGGATACCTGTGTTACCCTCAATGCTAACACTCGGAGCGCCATTGCCTATACCGAATTCCCAAGTAACGGTAACAGCGGATGAAGTTGTGCTAAGGTCTTTTGTATTCTGTGTGAACATTGCTGTCAGTGTCATGTCACCGTCAGGTGTTATAACAGCCCCGGGAAGACGGGTTGTTGTGCCGTCATTCCAGCCTGTGAGTGTGTAGCCTTCTTTGTAGAGAGTACGGTTGACAGGAACAGTGAAACTCTCGCCGGGAACAACCTTGATAGTAGCAGGCACATCTCCATCTACTCCTCCTTCTTTAGCAAAGGTTATGGTGTGCTCGTCAGCAATGGTAAAGACAATAGAGATAATGTCATTAATCTCAAGGTCAGCAGAAGTTAGATTCACCGATGTTGAAGGTGTACCACTCCACGTTGCCACCTTTTTGGTATTCTTGTCTGTTAAAGTAATTGTCCATTCGTCACCACTTATAGTTCCTGTAAAATTATCAAACACATCATAATTATAAGTTTCTGAATTATATTGTTCATAAGTTTTACTTCCAAGTATCTCTATTTTTGAGATATCGCCTATTGAAGAAGTAAAGGTTATTGTGCCCCCGCCGTTCTCAAATACAATATTATCCCAAAAAACAATATTTCCTATGACTGAGGACGCTGTTGCAGTAATACCGTCTAAAGTATTATTTTCTTCGTCTTCAACAACACCATTTTCGGCGTAAATCCATAGATCATCATATAGGAAATCATAGTCCCAAGTGACTATAGAAGCGTTTGCAGCGAGTGTGAGAAGCGCTGCGGTTAAAAGTGTAAAGATTTTTCTCATAAGTTTAATAATTATAAATAGGTTTATATTGAAAGTTATTTAATGTCTCAAATAGTTATTAGATATATCAATCACACAAACACACAAAACGGCACCAGACACAATAGTCAGGCGCCGCTTGTATGGCCGCGAAGTATCGCTGATAATTCTATCGTCTATCTGTTCGCACTGGGGGGGTAAATGTAAGTATCTGATTTTGCATAGGTTGCTGCATGTCTTGTGTGTGATTTACTGCCGCAAAATTACAACAAATTAACATTATGTACAAAATTATTTTAAGAAAAAATCGTACTCAGTAAGAAACTTGAGCACAAAACACACTTTCCACCCACACTTAACCCCTCCACAATCAATATTTTGTAACAATATTATAACTATATCATAACTATATTTTTAGTAGGTGATTAGTAGGTGATTAGTAGGTGATTAGTAGGTGGTTAGTAGGTGATTAGTAGGTGATAAATATACTATTGCTTATATATCAATCATTTAACACTGTTCCTTCACATGTCGATGTCATGGTGTATATTGATGGCGTGGGAGGTTTTCGTTTGCATATTACATGCTTTTGTCTTATCTTTGCACACCCGCAGAAAAGAAGCATATTCATTTTACACGTGACAAACACAAGACAATCATGCGCATACACTTCATTGCCATTGGAGGCGCCGCTATGCATAATCTGGCTATAGCGGTATCAAGGAAACAAGGCTACACGGTGACTGGCTCAGACGACGAGATATTCGACCCCGCACGCACTCATCTGCTCGAAGCAGGTCTTCTGCCTGCAACTACTGGTTGGCATCCTGAACTCATCACTCCTGACATAGACGCCGTCATTCTCGGCATGCATGCACGAGAGGACAATCCTGAGTTACTACGCGCCAAAGAACTCGGAATAAAGATTTACTCCTTCCCCGAGTACCTATACGAGCAGACGAAACAGAAGACACGCATAGTGGTAGGTGGCTCACACGGCAAGACAACGACAACGGCGATGATACTTTATGCCCTCCGTAAAGCAGGCATAGAGGCTGACTACATGGTAGGGGCACAGATAGCAGGCTTCGATACTATGGTTCGACTGAGCGACACTGCAAGATACGCAGTGTTTGAAGGAGACGAATACCTCACCTCGCCTCTTGACCGCCGCAGTAAGTTTCACCTATATCACCCTCACGTGGCGATACTTACGGGCATAGCCTGGGATCACATCAACGTATTCCCTACTTTCCCTGAGTATGTTGACACCTTCCGCAAGTTTGTTGACCTGATAGAACCTGACGGCAGATTCATCTACTTCTCAGACGACGAGAACCTGCGCAACATAGCCTCTCATGCACGTAAAGACATAACCCTTGTGCCTTACGACACTCCGGAGCATCACATATCAGGCGGCATTACCTTTGTTGGCACAACACCTATGTCGGTATTCGGCAGGCATAACCTTCAGAACATGCACGCAGCACAACTCGCCTGCGAATCAACAGGCATAGTCAAGGAGGACTTCTACCGCTACCTGAGCGACTTCACGGGTGCAAGCAACAGATTAGAAAAAATATGCGAGACAACAGACTCTGTTGCCTTCAAAGACTTTGCACATTCACCTTCGAAACTGAAAGCCACTGTCAATGCTGTGCGTGAGCAATACCCCGACAAGCGCCTGATTGCCTGTATGGAGTTACATACTTTCTCCTCACTGATGGCAGACTTTCTTCCCCAATACAAAGACTGCATGGCAGAAGCAGACACTGCATTCGTATATTTCAACCCGAAAGTCATAGAGCACAAGCACCTGACTCCTATCACGGCAGAGGAGGTGAAGAAAGCCTTTGGCACGGAAAATGTAACTGTCTTCACTGACAGCAATGACTTGCAGCAGGCGCTTCATAAACAAGACTACAGCAACGCGGCGCTACTGATGATGACCTCAGGCACTTTCGATGGTATAGACATACCTGCCTTTGCCAAAGAACTGCTGAAATGTATTGCTAAATAACTTTAACAACATCTATTGTTATTATTATGGATAAAGAGAAGAAATTCGATGCGCGCTATATGCAGATGGCGCGAATATGGGCAGAGAACAGCTACTGCACGCGCCGCAAGGTGGGAGCACTGCTTGTGAAAGACAAGATGATAATCTCCGATGGCTTCAACGGCACTCCGTCAGGTTTTCCCAATGTCTGTGAGGACGAAAACAACGTGAGTCTGCCATACGTGCTTCATGCCGAAGCCAACGCCATCACGAAGGTGGCACGCTCTGGTAATTCTTCAGACGGCGCCACATTGTATATAACCGACTCACCCTGCATTGAGTGCGCCAAACTGATTATACAGTCAGGCATTAGGCGTGTGGTATATGGAAGACAATACCGCCTGACAGACGGCATCGAACTGCTTCGCCGTGCAGGAATACAGGTTGATTTCCTGCCTGAAGAGTAATAGCATCATATATTAACCAGCACACTACTCACAATGAAAAAATATATCTTTCCTACTGTCACCGTTCTTTGCTTTATAATAGGTTTCTTTATAGGCAACGGACTTGCCAACCGCGCTAATGCTCAGCAATTGCGTTGGGGTAACTTCCGCATACAACTATCCAAGGTCGACCAGTTGCTTCAGTATGTGGAGCACTCGTATGTGGATTCCATTGATGTTGACAGCATAACCGAGGATATCATGGCTGACATAGTGAGCAAACTGGATCCGCATTCGGCATACATACCGAAGAAAGACCTTGAACTCGTGAACAGTGAGCTGAGCAGCAGTTTCTCGGGCATAGGTGTGCAGTTCTCCATCCAGAATGACACAGTGAGTATTGTAGCGGTTATCAGCGGTGGCCCAAGTGAAGGAGTTGGCATACTTGCAGGCGACAAGATAATAGAAGTCAACGACTCTTCATTCACAGGCAAAGGCATCAGCAACGAGAAAGTGATGCACACTCTGCGTGGCCAAAAAGGCACAGAGGTCAGACTCGGCATACGCCGCTTTGGCACAGAAGAGACACTGCATTTCACCGTGACACGAGGCGACATACCTGTGCATTCCGTTGATGCAGCCTTCATCATAGAACCTAAAGACAAGAGTCAAAAGTCGAAAACCAGAATAGGCTTTGTGCGCGTGAACAAGTTCGGAGAGAACACCTACGATGAGTTCATTGCCGCTCTTGCCAAACTGAAGAGTCAAGGTGCAGAGGCATATATAATAGACCTGCGCGAGAACTCCGGAGGTTTCATGGATCAGGCAATAAAGATGGCAAACGAGTTTCTGCCTGCAGGTGATATGATAGTATATTCCGAAGGTCGCGCCTATCCCCGCTTTGAGGCGAAAGCTAATGGTTTAGGCAGGTTCAAAAGTGTACCTATGGCAGTACTGATAGACGACTTCTCCGCCTCTGCGAGCGAGATATTCTCAGGTGCAATGCAGGACAATGACCGTGCTGTCATCATAGGACGCCGCTCATTCGGCAAGGGCCTTGTGCAACAGCAGATACCATTTACTGACGGTAGCGCACTCCGTCTGACCGTGGCACGCTACTACACACCCTCAGGTCGCTGCATACAGAAACCCTACGAACTCGGGCATCAGGAGGACTACCTCAAAGACATGCTTGAGCGCTTCGAGCATGGCGAGATGTTCAGCAAAGACAGCATCGCTTTCAACGACACCACCGTCTATCATACCAAAGGCGGCAAGATAGTGTATGGCGGAGGTGGCATCATGCCTGACATCTTTGTTGGCAGAGACACTGCGCTCAATACTAAGTGGTATAACCAGACTGTCAACCGCGCGCTGACATATCAGTTTGCATATCAGTACACCGACCGCAATCGCAAGCGTCTTAATCAATACAAGGATTGGCAGTCTCTTGAAGCATACCTTTTGAAAGCCAACTGGTTGCCTGAATTTGTACGCTTTGCAGAAGACAAGGGAGTGGAGCCTGTGCAAAAAGAAATAGAGAAGTCTAAACCGCTCATCATACGCCTTGTCAATGCCTATATAGTGCGTGATGTGCTTGGAGATGAAGGCTTCTTTCCGCTCTTTGAGCGTGATGATGAGATAACAAAGCGTGCTGTGAATGAACTTTGCAAATGACAAACAAGAGCATCACACTATAGCGTGAAAGTGCCTATCTTGCGTATCTCTTCTTCGAAGTCGTCACGGTTGCCTTTTGCCATATTCTTTATTTTGGCTCTGTAATTATATATGGTGTTAGGAGAATACCTGAGTAGTTGTGCTATCTCGGCCGAGTTCTCTATACCAAGGCGTATCAAGGCGAAAATCCTCAACTCAGTGTTAAGCAGTTCACCTTTCTTAAGTTCGATGCGACAGTCTTCTCTTAGCAGCGAATTGAACTCATCCACGAAATCAGGGTATAGACTGAGAAAGGTAGTGTCGAACACCTGATAGAAGCGCTCTACTTCATGCTGTGTGAATTCAGGATCTTTCATCAGTCGCTTCAAACGGTCAATATATTCCGAGTAAAGGTTGAGATAGTGCGCTATATACTTCTCTTTTACATGATTGGACTCATGCAGTGACATATTGGTTAGTTTCAACTGCTCGTTTATGTTCTTCATCTCACGATTGAGTGCTTCTGTCTCTTCGTGCAACTTGTGCAACTTTGTGTTGCGTATCTTAATGATTAGGAATTGAATGAAGAGTATAATGAGTAGCAGACTGATGCCTGCCAACAATATATACAATGCCGTCTGCTGGCGTTGCAGACGTTGCTTGTAAGCGTTGTTTATGATTGACATCAGCGGACCAATTTGTCCATGCCTGAGTGTTGCGCCATAGATATTGGAGTTGTTGAGAGAGTATTCTATGTATCTGTATGCCCGTTTCAGGTCACCCCTTTTGTAACATATTTGTGCAACCATCCACGATGACCCGTTGTCAGTGATACCGTTTCTTATATCAGCTATCGCAGAGCGTAGCAACCATTGTAATTGCATATCCTCATCACCTGTCATTCTGTATGTCTCCGACCGGCAGAATGCATACGAAGCATAAGCTTGCGAATATTCCTGAGTTGAGGCAAGCAGACTGTCGTTCATGGCGAGTGAGGCAGAGAACATGCGCCTGTTGCGCCATTGTGCCTCTAGTTGCAAATAACGACGTACTGATGTGGCAGGCAATACTGAAGTCAGACTATCATCATATAGGTCTGCGAGGTGAAAGTAGTATTGTCGCATGTTTTGTGTATGACTATAGGCACCGGCTTCTCCGCAGATATGGTTCATGCAGTCGTAATATGCAGCTTTCTCGGCGGTATTCATTGCGTGTTTATTCACTTGGCATATATAGTCTTCAGCCTCTTTAAAATTACCTGTAGATGCCAGAAGATAACTGAGTCGTATGAGTGATTCCACACGGCGTGCCTCGTTTCCTTCTTTGTTGGCAATGTCAAGGTTCAACTCCACATAATCGCGTGCCTCTTTGCTCTTGTAATGCTGGTATTCAGAAGTGAGAATGCAGTTGGTCTCATATTTGTCTTCTGCCATAGTCTGCAGACGCACCAGACTGTCAATGCGTGCTTGGCGTATGTCTATATAAAACTGATAGCCTGACAACTCTTGGTCGAACACTTTGAATAATGAGTCGCATACCGAAGCGTCTGAGAATGTAGTAAGAAATAGAGTAGACCAGACTAATATGTATCTTATGTATGTCATATATGCACGCAAAGGTATATAAAATTTGTATATATGCAAAATTTGCACTACTTTTGCAGGCGCTTTCGGTCTGGTAGCTCAGCTGGATAGAGCAACAGCCTTCTAAGCTGTGGGTCTCGGGTTCGAATCCCGACCGGATCACAAGAAAAGCACAACAAAAGGTGAGTCATTTCGGCTCACCCTTTGTTGTTTAGTTGTATTATCTGATGATAGATGTTATTTCTTCTCTCCCTCAGAACTTTCTGATGCAACAGGAGCGTCATCCGCAGGCTCGTTTGCCTTAGGCTCTGCAGCGGCAGGTTCTGCTTTCTTTGCAGCAGTAGTTTCAGCAATAGTCTCTGCAGGAGCTGTCTCAGGTTTGGCTGATGAAGTCTCTTCTGCATGTGGTTCTGCTTCTCCCTTGAGAGAAAGATAGAAGTGTGCATGCGCTGTGTATATGTAAGGCTGAACTATCAATAGCAACAGACCGAAGGTCAGCATGCAGAGCAGTAACCAGCCGATGAATGTGAGGTCAAGCACGAACAAATCCCACTTGTGACCCATCATCATCTCCTCACTCTTCTTCATTGCCTCACGTGGAGTGAGTTCGGGATGATCATTGGCAATATACACAGTCATTGCATAAGCATAGCCCTTTATAATGCCTGGAATAACAAATAGAAGTGTCCAGAGAAATGTAAAAACAAATACCAGCAATTCAACAAGGAACGAGCGCTGCAGGTTGTCACGGTAAACATTGAATAGTTCCATCGGTTTTGGCTCTTCACCACCTTGTGCAACGCGTAAGAAAGCAAGTTGCATAGCATATTCCATAGGAAATAGTGCGATAGCAAGCCAGGACACCCAGATAACAGAGCCTATGATACCTGCTATGACAAAATAAATGAGCATAACTATTGCCGCTGCGCCCCATTTGCCTTCGAGCGATTTCCATGCCATCTGGCGATACTCGGAATAAGTGTACTTCATAATTGTAATTGTTTTAGTATGTTAATAAAAATCCCCGTATGCACAGCACTCGGGGACGGTTGATTATAGCATTGCTTCGAAGTTCTGCTGCATTTTGGCTTTCGGTGCAAAACCGACATGACGGTTAACCAATTCTCCGTTCTTGAAGAATAATACGGTTGGTATGCTCATAATACCGTATTGCTGGCATACTTCATCGTTCTCGTCCACGTTCATCTTGCACACATACAATTTGCCCGCATATTCTGCAGCCAATTCGTCTATCACAGGACCCAGCATCTTGCAAGGTCCGCACCATGGTGCCCAGAAATCCACCACTACAGGCAGTGGTTGTGCCAGAGCTTCCTTGAAGGTGGCATCAGTCAGTACATTTACCATTTTCTTTCGCTATTTATTAATTTTTATATTTCCTATTTTAGAGAGTCGGTGCAAAGATAAATGAAAGTTTTTATATTTACAACTGTCTTTGCATATCTTTATGACTCTGCTTTTGCTACGAGTTTGCCTTCTTCTGCTGTTATTGTTATTTGCAGCGGCACAACTCCTTGTTGTGCGTTGTCTCTGTTGAGCAGAAAATCTGTCAGTAGGTCCTCCAACTCGCTTTGCACTGTGCGTTTCATAGGCCTTGCTCCGTATTGCACATCATAACCTTTCTTCATCAGCATGCGGCGGACATCGTCAGAGAGAATAATATGGTAGCCGAGCGACTCAGTGCGTTTGTTGAGCGACTCTATCTCTATGTCAAGTATCTTGCTTATGGAGTCTTCTGTCAGTTGGTTGAAGGTGACGATGTTGTCAATCCTGTTCAGAAACTCTGGCGAGAAAGTCTTGTCAAGAGCCTTTCTGAGCATTGCTTTGGCGTCTTTTTCGTCTATCATGTCGGTCATGGAGAAACCTATACCTTTGCCGAAGTCTTTTAGTTGGCGTGTGCCTACATTCGACGTTAGAATAATGATGGTGTTCTTAAAATCCACTTCATGACCCTGACGGTCAGTCAAACGACCTTCGTCAAGCAACTGGAGTAATATATTGAATATGTCTGGGTGGGCCTTCTCTATCTCGTCAAAGAGCACTATGGAGTAAGGTTTTCGTCTTACAGCTTCTGTCAGTTTGCCGGCATCTTCGTGACCTACATATCCCGGAGGCGCTCCCACTAACAGCGACACTGCATGCTTCTCCATATACTCCGACATGTCCAAACGTATCAGTGAATCGCGTGTGCCGAACATCTCCTCTGCAAGACACTGTGCAAGGTAGGTCTTGCCTACACCTGTAGGACCGAGAAACAAAAAAGTGCCAATAGGACGGTTGGGGTCTTTCAAACCTACACGACTACGCTGAATACTGTGCACCACGGTGCGTACAGCATCATCCTGACCTATCACTTTTCTGCACAATACATCCGCCAACTGGCGCAGGCGTACGTTCTCTGCCTGGGCAATACGCTGAAGCGGCACTCCTGACATGGTGCTGACAACAGCTGCCACATCCTCTGTGCTTACCACGGGTATGTCCTTTTGAAGTATATCCTCCCAGTGACGTATCTCCAACTGCAACTGCTTCTCCAACTCCACTTCTTTGGCACGCAATACTACTGCTTTTGAAAAATCCTGCAACTGCAGTACTTCATCTTTCTCTTTTCTGATGATGCGCATCTGCTCTTTAAGGTCGTTTATCTGTTTGGGAGTCACAGGCATTATCATGTGTTTGCGTGCACCCACTTCGTCCATAGCATCTATTGCCTTGTCGGGGAAAGCACGGTCGGAGATATAGCGGTCTGTCAGTTCCACACAGGCATGAAGTGTGTCGTCGGGATATTCTGTATGGTGATGTGAAGTGTAATATGGAGCAAGTTGTTTCAAAATTGAGAATGTCTCTTCTTTCGTTGTAGGACGCACCATCACTTTTTGGAAGCGTCGCTCAAGAGCACCGTCTTTCTCTATCGTAGTGCGATATTCGTTGGTTGTCGTAGCACCTATACACTGCACTTCGCCTCTTGCCAATGCAGGCTTGAGCATGTTGGCTGCATCAAGTTGCCCTGCTTGATTTCCGGCACCAATAATAGTATGAATCTCGTCTATGAAGAGAATCACTTCAGGGTGATGTCTTAGTTCATTCAGTATCGACTTCATACGCTCTTCGAACTGGCCTCTGTACTTTGTGCCAGCAACCATTGATGCCACGTCAAGTGTCACTATTCGCTTGTTGTACAATATAGGAGATGTCTCACGACGCACTATCTTCATTGCCAGACCTTCCACTATTGCTGATTTGCCAACACCGGGTTCGCCTATAAGAATAGGGTTGTTCTTCTTGCGGCGGAGCAGTATCTGTATTACGCGTTCTATCTCTTCTTCTCTGCCTATTACTGGATCAAGTTTACCATCGGCTGCAGAGGCTGTAAGGTCATTGCCAAATGCGTCAAGAGCAGGAGTGAGAGACTGCTCACGAGTGTTGTCTAGCACTGATTCCGACTGACCGGGAAGAGAGTCTTCGTCTTCATCGGCTGTAAAACCTGCACCCATACGGGGCTGCTGCAGAGGCTTCGGATAAAGGCGCTCCATTGTCTCGTATGTAACTCCAAACTGCTCTTTCAGCAATACGGCGGCATTGTTCATCTTCTCTTTCAGTATTGCCATCAGGAGGTGCTGGGCATCACTTGAAGCTGTCTTGTATACACGCGTCTCAAGGTCTAAGATACGCAGAACACGCTCTGACTCGCGGGAGAAGCCTGTCTCAGAGTCACTGACTGTCACCTCTGTATCATTCTTCTCTAATGCCGTTTTCAGTTGTGATATATCCACACCTGCCTTGTCCAATAGGTCTGTGGCGGTGCATCTTCCAATACGGCAGATTCCGAGAAGCAGATGTTCTGGCTTTATCTGTGAACTTTGTAGGCGCTCAGCCTCCTCGCGACTGTATTGTAATGCTTTGTATAAATGAGTTGTATATGTCATATTGTCACTGGTATTTTGTCGTTTAAATAGGGTTTTGCCACTAAAACATTAAACTTTGATTCTTAAACATTAATCTTTAACTTTAATTCTACTTGTAGAAATGCCATGCCAGTCCTGCTCTGAATACCGGCGGATTAAGTGGGTATCCCGGCATGGAGAAATAGGTTTTCTCAGGCATGAAATACTGGTTAAAGTGCGTGAAGTGTGCAAAGAACTTCAATCTTAGTAACTTCACGTAGAAATTGGCATAAACATTCAACACTGGGTAGTTTCCAATCATTTTGTCTTTCTGCTCGCAGAACTGACCTATGGCAGGATTTAGCACAGGCGCGTAATACAGAGTGTGATATCTGAGGTCAACACCCATCTGCACATCAAGGGCTTTGAACCATGTGCCGTAGTAGTATATGTTGCTGTATAGCGTTATCATAGGCAAAGGCACATGCTCCGACGATGACATCTGCCATACTACGTTATTGTCCATTCCGAAATACGGAGCTCGTATGTTCACCTGTGCATTCACTGCTATCACCTGTATGTTGCCGGTCATTTGGTGTGGCTTGCCGTCAGTGCCGAAATAAATATGGTTGGTTATGTTTGCAAAGTCAACCTGTACACGAGGTTGCACATACTTGGTCGGATAACTCACGACTCCGTTTACATGCAGTTTGTAGGGCTTCACGAAGTTGTTGTTCCATGTAAAGTGATTTGAGCGGTAGTGCTGCAGAAAGTAATCGGGAGTCTCATTGCCGAATGACACCTTGGCACTCATACTCAGAGTGTCCTTGCCTATTGGGAAATCGCCGTCCACATGACCGTTCACCTGAAACTGTCCTATCTTGTAGCCTGCTAGACATACGTCGCCGTTAAAGCCGTAGTGAACCCACTTGCCTCTGTTCTTGTATAGCGAGCCGCCTATCCACGTGTTGTTCACCCAGCGTTTGCCCATCACCGTGTCACCGGGAAGCAAGTACTGCGATGTGTATTTCGATAGGTCGCCAATTAGCACTGAGTCAATGAACAGAGCCTTCTGGTCGGGTATATGAAAGCCATATCGCTGACATTCATTCACAGCATATACGTCTGCACCAAACTTCAGCCACTTGTTGAATTCCTCTTCAAAGGTCACCATCAGCGTATTACGTATGTTTAGCACATTGGCGGTGTCGTTGGTCTTGCTCATGTTAAAATAAGTGTCCTCATAGAAGTTCTGACGTGACGTCTTCTCTACGTATCTGCGCGTTGACTGGTTGATATCAAGCACATGACGGAAAGTGGTCACAGGTATATACTCTATGATGACCGTGTCTCTCGGTTCTTCGTTACTGCCGCGGCGTGGCTTTATCTTCTCCTTGCGTTCACGCTCCACACATATACTGTAGTAGTGATTCCAGAAGCCGGCTATGTGTTTGAAGCCTGACATCGCGTTAAGCTTGACACTGAGGTCTTCTGCTTTCAGTATGCCGCTTAGAGAACTGTCATCACTCAGACCGCCGTTCTCGAAAGTGCTCATCGTGTTGAATGTAACAGCACCCATACACGAGTAGTGGTTGCCGTTGTACGACCCGAAAAGACTGCCGGCAAAACGTTTGCCTGCTTGGGAATCATAGTGACCCACACCGTTCAGGTAGTTTAGAGTGATACCCAAATTTGTCTTGCGTGTCACGTTACCTGTGAACATGAAGTCAATGTCGTTGTCTTCGCGGTATGTCGTAAATCCTTTCTTGTAGGCTATCGAACTGAAGGCTATGTTTGTCTTATAAAAGCGCACATCCTCTCCTGTCAGTATGTAGGGTTCATAGGCATGAGCAAATAGGAAGCCCGTCTTATTTCGACGGTCGAAAAATAGTTTTGATTCTATAGGTGACACAAGGTTGCCGTTATAACTGTTGGCAACTGAATATATGTGAGGCATCTCTTTCATCGGATAGTCAATATACGATGTGTCAAAACCTACGGAGTCAACCACACGAAGACCCTCATGCAGATGCCAACTCCTGAATGAAGGCTTGGTCGTCTCCTTGGCTGAAATCTGGTACACCGCTGTCGTCAGCAGCACCAACATAGTTATTATATGTTTCGTGTAGTGTGACATTATGCGGTGCAAAGGTACTAAATATTGTTGACATATAAAACAAATATAAAACACTTGTGTATTTAATCTAAAAGCCCTATCTTTGCGACCAATAACAAACCACATTAACTTACAGCCTTATGAATGATTTCCTCAAGTATGTAAAGAGCATGGGTATGAATACCATGCACGTTGAAAATTTGATGAACGTTTCTGCCCCCAGAGCAAGTTATATCTCTCCTTCTATTCTCGAAGAGAGAGAACTGCACGTCACTCAAATGGATGTCTTCTCACGTCTTATGATGGATCGAATCATCTTCATGGGCACTGAGGTCACTGACTATAGTGCCAATGTCATTCAAGCACAGTTGCTCTATCTTGACTCTGTTGACAGCAGTCGCGACATTTCCCTTTACCTCAATACCCCTGGTGGTAGCGTATATGCTGGTCTCGGCATCTACGACACCATGCAGTTTATATCCGCCAAGGTTGCCACTATCTGTACTGGCATGGCGGCCTCTATGGGTGCTGTGCTCCTTGTCGCTGGCGAGAAGGGTATGCGTGCTGCACTGCCTCACAGCCGCGTAATGATTCATCAGCCTATGGGAGGTATTCAAGGTCAGGCTTCGGATATAGAGATCACCGCTCGCGAGATTCTCAAACTCAAAGAGGAACTATATCAGATTATATCCAATCATTCAGGACAGTCTATGGATAAGATTATTGCTGATGCCGACCGTGACTACTGGATGACAGCTCAGGAGGCACTTGAATACGGAATGATTGACCGCGTCTTCTCTAAAAAAAATGGCTAAGAAAAGCAACATAAACCGTTGCTCCTTCTGTGGAACTGAGGCTGAAGGATTGCTTGGAGATGCAGGTGTCTATATATGCCCTTCTTGCGCTGCTCAGGCGGTGTCAATATACAGCGAAATGGGTGTGGACTACGAGAAGTTCATCAATACCCTCGTGGCAAAACGGAAGGAAAAGAAAACAGGAATCAGAGATGAGGCCATCTCATTGGACAGTCTCCCTGCGCCGGCAGAAATCAAGGCTTTCCTCGACCAGTATGTCATAGGTCAGGACGAGGCTAAACGTTTTCTCTCCGTTGCCGTCTATAACCACTACAAGCGCCTACTTCAGCCTAAGACCGACGATGATGTGGAGATTGAGAAGTCTAACATCATTCTGGTCGGCTCCACTGGCACAGGAAAGACTCTACTTGCCAAGACCATCGCTAAGATGCTCAAGGTGCCGTTTACCATCGTTGATGCTACCGTGCTCACTCAAGCTGGTTATGTCGGCGAAGATGTCGAGTCTCTCCTTTCAAGGCTGCTTCAGGAGTGCAACTATGATGTCAAGAAGGCTGAGAGAGGCATCGTTTTCATCGATGAAATCGACAAAATTGCACGCAAGTCCGACAACCCAAGCATCACACGTGATGTTAGTGGAGAAGGAGTGCAGCAGGCATTACTGAAACTCCTTGAGGGCTCTGTCGTCAACGTGCCACCTGAGGGAGGAAGAAAGCACCCTGAGCAGGAGTTCATACATGTCGATACTCAGAACATACTCTTTATCTGCGGAGGCGCTTTCGACGGTATCGAACGAAGAATTGCTGCACGACTCAATACTCAGGTTATTGGCTTCGAGAAGGCCGACACACGTCAGCGCGTGGGCAAGGATAATATTCTCAAATACATAGCACCACAGGACCTTAAGGCTTTCGGACTCATACCGGAGATTGTAGGACGGTTACCCGTACTCACATATCTTGAGCCGCTCTCACGAGAGGCATTGCGAAATATTCTCACTGAGCCTAAGAACGCCATCATCAAGCAGTACAAGAAACTGCTGCAAATGGATGGCGTAGTTCTAGATTTCGAGCCTCAGGTGCTTGACTATATTGTAGATAAGGCTGTCGAGTACAAACTCGGAGCACGCGGATTGCGCTCACTTGCCGAGACTGTCATGATGCCGGTTATGTATGACCTGCCACATAACCATGTGGATAACTACACTGTCACACTTGATTTTGCACGCCGCCAAATAGAGGCTGCCGACATGCTTCGACTGCAGGCAGGATTATAGAAAGCGGAAAGCCTTTCTTTACAACTGCATCATACTAAATATCGAGATACTCGAGACTGTTCTTGGGTATCTCGAATTTTTCTTTGCTTACAAGCGAGAATGTAAGGTAGTGATATTTGTCTCTGCAGCCGCTCACACCTCTCCTGTAAGGCTCGTCTGCATTCAGGCTGAATGTCTCGTCCCTGAGAATATACGAGTCAAACTGGAGGTTCACGCTCTCGCCTTTTATACTAAGAAGTCTCACCTGATACATACTCGTTTTCTTCTGGTTGCGGCATTGTATCATGTCTGTCAGTTTCTCTCCGATATCCTCCATCGGCAGCATCAGGTATTCGTGCGACATCATCATCAGGTCTTTGCCGTATTCACCGCGCATGTCCTCTTCTTCTTTGTCATCCAGAAGTAATATGTAGTCAGCAGTATTCATGGTATTATTAGTTATTATAAAAATTTAGGGAGAAAACCGTGATTTTCTCCCTTTATAATTGATATTGTGGTCCCGCTTGGGCTTGAACCAAGGACCCCCTGATTATGAGTCAGGTGCTACTGACCAACTGAGCTACGGGACCAGAATTTCGCTTTTGCGGCTGCAAAGGTAGCGCAACTTTTTCATTCCTGCAAATTATTTCTGCTATTTCTTCATCATTTGACCTCATCACAACCTCACTTAACTCCTCATCACTCTCCCGTCATTCCTCTATGCCCTTAACCCCTCTTATCCATAAAGCCGATATATGATTTACGTAAAAAACACGTAAAAAGGACGAAAAAAAGACGTAAAAAGGACGAAAACGAAAGCAAGGATGGTGCAAGCACCGAAGGTCTTGCGCAACCGGACGAAGCCGAGTTTGGCAACGCGACTGTCAGGGAGTGTTGAAAAAAGAATCTGATTGTAATCCACACTAAAACTGAATTTTCTCTTGGACTCTTGCATAATTTACTTAATAGTGTTATCTTTGCACCTATAAAATAACATGCATCTGCTTGTACTCCATAACAGGCTGAAGCATACCAACTTAATACTGATATGATTTATAAGATCACTTTGCTTAACGACGAAGTTGACAACTTCAAACGCATCTACGAATGTGATGCAGATGCTACTTTTCTCGACCTGCATAAGGCTATACTGGCTTCGGTAAAGTACAAGGATGATCAGATGACCTCTTTCTTTCTCTGTAACGACCGTTGGGAGAAAGAGCAGGAAATTACGCTCGTAGAAATGGGCAACTCCTTCGAATACGACAACATGGTTATGGAAGACACTCATCTTTCCAACATGCTTACAGAGCCTAAGCAGAAACTTATCTACATCTTCGATCCGATGTTCGAGCGTTATTTCTTCGGTGAACTCACCGAAATAAAGCCTGGCACAATGGAGGGAGTCAAGTGCACTGCTTCAGTAGGTAAAGCGCCAAAACAGTTGGAGACTGACGATGTACTCAACCTCAAGACTGAAGACTTGGATGTTGACGCTGACTTCTATGGTTCAGATGACTACGATCAGGATGAACTCGACCCAGAAGGATTCGGAGACCTCAACTTCGATGACAACTCCTTGTTCTAACACTATACTGTCGGACGTTAACTGCCCATTCAGTGTCCTGTGAAGACTCTTTTGGTAATATCTGGTCCTACTGGTGTTGGGAAAACAGCACTCTCCCTTGATGTCGCCGCAGCTCTCCAAAGCGACATTGTAAATGCCGACTCACGACAGATTTACCGTGAGTTAACTATTGGCACTGCAGCGCCTACTGCCGAAGAGCAGAAACGAATCAAACATTGGTTTGTCGGTATAAAGAGCGTCACCGAGGACTATAACGCCGGCATGTATGAGCGCGATGCCCTGTCTCTGATAAGGCAGATGATGCAGAAGCAGGATATTGTGCTTATGACAGGAGGAAGCATGATGTATATTGATGCAGTGTGCAGCGGACTTGACATGTTGCCTGATGTGAGTCACGAGACGCGTGCTGAGTTGACAGCCTGCTATCAAGAAAGAGGACTCGGATGGCTTCAAACAGAACTGCGGCGCCTTGACCCACAGTATTACAGCGAGGTTGACACCTGTAACCCGCAAAGACTCTTGCATGCACTCGAAATAATCCGTGAAGCGGGAGTACCATACTCTCAGTTGAGGCAAGGTGAGAAAGCACAACGGGAGTTCAGTATAATTATGGTTTGCCTGCAGCGGGAGCGCAGTGAACTCTATGAAAGAATCAATTCAAGGGTGCTTCACATGATGCAAGCAGGACTTGAAGACGAGGCACGTAGTGTCTATACATATAAAGGACTCAATAGCCTCAATACCGTTGGTTACAAGGAGATGTTTCAGTACTTCGACGGTGATATAAACAGAGACGATGCTGTTAGACTCATACAGCAACACTCACGAAACTACGCCAAGAGGCAATTGACGTGGTGGAGAAACAGACATAATGACATAACTTGGTTCGATGCCGGAAAGGTGACAACTGGTGACATACTGGCATTGACCGACAACAGACATATATGAAAAGATTGCATTACATTTTGCTTGTCGCCCTTGTTGTGGCGGAATCAGCATGCTCTAAGGGAGATATCGACTTCAGTTACTCGCCTGAAGAACCGCGTTGCGGACAGACGGTGATATTCAGCAACAAGAGCACAAAAGGTGATACTGATAGTAAATGGGAGTGGAAATTTGGTGATGGCTCAACATCTACCGTTAAGAGTCCAAGTAAAGTTTACCGTCAGGCAGGTGTATATATGATCACTCTCACTCTTGACGGAAAGAACTATCAAAAGGCAGCAAAGGAGATAACCGTTTACGACTCTATACCAACTTTTACTGCCTCAGAGATCAATATTGGTACTTATTCAGCGGTCACATTCACTGCTCTCACCTATAACCCTTACTCACTGCCGCTCTCTTATGAGTGGAAACTGCCAAAGGATGTTGTCATTACAGATGGCGATGAGTACTCTAACAGCATCACTCTTTATTTCACCCACCCTTCGGAGAATGCAGAAGTCACACTCAACACCACTGTAGGCGACAAGACCACAGAGAAGACCATTGCATACAAGGTTATAGAGACTCCGGCACCCTCTTGTATCATGGCTACTGCTGACGGTCACCTGCTTCGTCAGCGTCTCTACACTGGAATTCTAACCTCACCGGATACAATCACTCCTGATGACATTCAACTCACTAATGTTCGCCAACTGATTATTTCAGACAACATACTTTATATCTTTGAACTTCGCTCTGGAGCAGAAGGAGCAATCTATGCTATGGATCTCAATACAGGCGAGATTGAGACCGTGATACGCAATGCCGCCTCAGTTACCGACTACGTCTATTCCACCGGCACTATTTCCGATGGAATGTTGTATTTTGCTGATATCGCCAACCAGAATATCTATCGTATTCCTCTCTCAACGCGCAATGCCATTTTCACTGACGGCAAACAACAATTATATGCTTCCGAGAGTACACTCAAGGGACTTGCGAGTGGCGTGTGTGGCGGCATAGGTGTTTATAACGGTATTACTCACATAGGCTCCACACAAGGCATTTACCGTTTCCGTGACTCTGACATCGGTAGCGGCAATGCTCCTGCCACGACGATTATAACAACTGAAGAGGCGCCTCTCAACCTCGCTATTGACCCTCTGGCAGGAAAGATTTACACTGTTGAGGGAACAAAACTCATGGTACGCAACATTGATGGTTCTTATGTCAACACTCTTGACGACGGCATAGAGTCCTCATGGGCACTTTGTGTTGCAGGAAGCCTTAATTATCTTGTCAGTGCCGACAAAGATGGAGTGTTTTATATTCCACTTGTGCAAACTCGCAACAATACCGTTGTTGCAGAACACAAACAACTCAACAACATCGCCGCCATAACTCTCACAATTGACGAGACAAAGAGATAACTGTTGAACTTTTAACCTTAATCAATTACCATGACACCTGAATACATATTCGAAACCAGTTGGGAGGTATGCCAAAAGATCGGAGGCATTTATGCTGTGCTATCAACGCGTGCCGCCATAATGCAGAAAGAACATAAAGACAAAGTCTTTTTCATTGGTCCTGACAACAGGGAGGATAATCAGTATTTTCGTGAGACACGCTCGCTGCTTGCAGATTGGCGCAAGCAAGCCGAGAAGGAAGGCCTGCGTGTGAGAGTTGGTCGCTGGCTCGTGCCTAGAAGACCAATAGCAGTTCTTGTTGACTTCAAACCCTTCTATGCCGAGAAAGACAGTATCTACTATCACAACTGGATACGGTTTCAAGTCAACTCAATTGCAGCCTACGGCGACTATGATGAAGCATCTGTCTTCGGATATGTCACAGGCGTAGTCATGGAAAGCATTTACCGTTTCTACAATATGCAGGACACTGCTGTAGTGGCGCATTTCAATGAATGGATGACTGCTTTCGGTCTCTTCTACGTAAAAGAGCACATGCCAAAGGTTGGCACGCTCTTCACCACACACGCCACTTCCATTGGCCGCAGCATAGCAGGCAACGGCAAACCCCTATACGACTGTTTTGAAGGTTATCACGGCGACCAGATGGCTCAGGAACTTAATATGGTATCGAAGCATTCGGTAGAGAAACAGGCGGCTCATTATGCCGATTGCTTCACTACTGTCAGCGATATTACTAATCGCGAATGCCGCCAACTGCTTGAGAAGCCTGCCGATGTAGTCACTCCCAACGGTTTTGAGAGTGAGTTTACACCAAAGAC
>CAJOIR010000007.1 GCA_905234685.1 Paludibacteraceae bacterium | reverse complement strand
ACAGGCAGCGGTGTGATAGCGTTGATGCTTGCCCAACGAAATACGGCGGCAAGAATAGAGGGAATTGACATAGACGAAGATGCTGTGGCTCAGGCAAGAGACAACTTCGCAGCATCACCATGGCATGAGAGACTGACAGTAAAAAAGATTTCACTGCAGGAGTATTGCAAAGCAGAGAATGGCATTTATGAAGGCGCATACGACATCATAGTGAGCAATCCTCCATATTTCCACAACAGTCTGAAAGCACCTGATGCAAAACGCAGCATAGCAAGACACACAGATACCCTGCAACTGACAGACTTGACAAGTTGCTCTGCCAGAATGCTTAAAGAGAACGGGATTCTCGCCGTGATTATACCTCAGCAACAGGAAGAGGAGTTAATCATGTCAGCAGAGAGAAACGGTATGCAACTACAACGCATACTGCGAGTTCAGGGCAGAGCAGAGAGACCAGTGAAGAGAGTAGTGGTAATTCTGCGGAAGACGACGCAGAGGCAAGAAGCAAGAGAAGACACCCTTGTGCTTGAAGAAGGCGTGAACGAAAGGACTCAGGCATATAAAGACTTAACGCAAGATTTCTATTTGTAAGTTTCTACATATAAGACGATGCAAGTTCTTTACGAAGACAACCATATTATTGCCGTCAACAAGGCACCAGGTGAGATAGTGCAAGGTGACAAGACCGGAGACACTCCTCTGTCGGAGATAGTGAAGGCATATATAAAAGAGAAATACCAGAAGCCAGGCGAGGTGTTTCTCGGTGTCACTCACCGCATTGACAGACCTACAAGCGGAGTGGTGTTGTTTGCCCGCACGAGCAAGGCTCTTACAAGACTAAACCAGATGTTTCAGGCGCATGACGCAATAAAAAAAACATACTGGGCAATAGTAGAGCAAAAGCCCTCGCTGCCGGAATGCAGGCTTGAGAACTGGTTGCTTCGCAACGAGAAACAGAACAAGTCGTATGTGGTGAAAGCAGGCACGAAAGATGCAAAGCAAGCGATACTAACATACAAGACTCTGGCTACAGGTGACCGCTACACACTGATAGAGGTGAATCTTCTGACGGGGAGGCATCATCAGATACGCTGCCAACTTGCCGCAATAGGCTGCCCAATAAAAGGCGACCTGAAGTATGGCGCCCGCAGGAGTAATCCAGACGGCGGCATCTCACTTCATGCAAGAGAGATAGATTTTATTCATCCGGTGTCGAAGCAGCGTATCAGGATACAAGCGCCAGTGCCAGACGACAACCTGTGGCGAGCACTGACAGAAAAGATTGTTGACTAACATATTTTATGCAGCGGTTGTTTCTAATACTAACGGTTTGCCTCTCACTGAATATAAGCGCAGAGACGGTGACATATATTGTCAACGGTCGCACATCAGTGAGGAGTGAAGGTGTGGAGCCGGTGGGCTCGCTTGCCACATACTCGGAAACATCGACGACAGGCAGAGTAGGGCAACTGACACAAGGAAACTGCGCACGATTCAGTATCGCCTATCTGCCGGAGATAATAATCAAAGATATAACGATTATGATGCACTCGAACACAACATCGGGTGCAGGTGATCTGATACTGCAACATAACCGTCAGGTGGTGACAATGATAGATGACGCTCAGTTCTCATCGCCGACATGGAATGGGAGTTTCACTACGGCTTTTGTGCCAATCAGTCTTGATATTGCCAATCATATTCATACTGCGAAAGGCGACAGCGTAGTCATTGATGTATGCGCCACAGCAAACTCGCTGTATATAGGTGAAATAGCAGTTACATATACAGTTGCCAATGACAGATGCTATTCAGTTGCGTTTCATACAGACACAGAGCAGAAGGTGGCGCCAATAACAGAGAGCAACCCTAATGCCGGTGTGGTTATTCCAGATTATGTATCTCCTCTGTCAGACTGGCAATTCTGCGGTTGGTCGGTTACGCCTGTAAATAATCTTGAAAACTGTCCGCAACTGCTTCATGCGGGTGAGCGATTCTACCCGATGGAGAATACAACGCTATACGCAGTCTATTACGATTCTATTTCGACGGAGAGAAAATGGGTGCAAGACACGCTGTTTCAGACAGGTGACTATCTAATAGCAGACACCTGGTATCACGTATATGCGCAGGGAAAAATTAGCAATGGTAAGATAGAGACGCAACAGTTGCCGGAGTGGATGTTTACAGAAGACTCGCTGTGCTATACATGGGCATTCCGCTATGAGGAGGATGCAGTGTATCATATTGAGTTTATAAGCGATTCGATGGCAAGCATAACGAACAAAGGGCTTAATGACGCAGTAGGCTATCCGTCCTCGTCATCATCACTGCAACTCACACACTCAAAACAACCATGGAGTTACAGGCTGCTATCAGGTCATCAGATTATCTTCTACCATGACTATCAGGACAACACGCGCTACCTGCATGCAGATGTTGGCAGCACACTGGAGACAATCAATATCATACGTTTTGCGGCATACAGCATCATGTTTAATAACTATAGTCTGGTGTTGCTGAATACAGCAGACATGCAGGATAATCATCCGATAAGTTACACTTCATTTCCACTGTCGGCGGATGTTGAGGATGTGGCGGGAGAGTCGGTTGTTGTTACGCCGCAAGGTGTTCAGAATCCCCAGCATCGGAGTCTCCGTCTCTATACCCTCAGCGGTTTGCTTCTCATGGAGACCAACGCAGATATCAGTTTTTCACAGCTTGACGGAGGAATATATATTCTTCATGACAGTTACTGCGGAAGAAAAGTAGTAGTGCAGTAAGGTGAATTGTGAGTATTTTTATTTATAGGGCGACCACACTGGTATAGATAGGGCGACCACATGGGTCGCCCCTACGAGATTTTATGGGCGGAAATCATTTATATTAAGGGTCAAAGGCATGTTTGAAGTTTTTTCTAAGTTTAATGAAAAAAACTGAAATTTCTCTTGGATAATTCAATTGTTTTTATTATCTTTGCAACGTGAATAAGGATAGACGCAGAGGGGAGAAGAAACAGAAATATGAGATGGTGATGCGGTGCCAAAATCCTAATTAACAATGTGTTTTGATGATATGAAAAAACTGATACTGATATTGTTTGTAGTGTTTGCGACAACGTTGCGTGCAGACTTGCTTACGGAGATTACCGGTGGCAACTTTGCGGCGAAGCCGCTGCCTCAGTATACTCTGCTGCCAGACGGGGAGACATACGCTCAACTGTCAGACAACATGATAATTAGATACGACTTGCGATCGGGTGATGCAGTTGACACTCTCTTTTCAGCGTCAATGCTGAAGTCGGGCGAGATAGAGAACGTAGAGGGTTTTATGCTTTCTCCGACAGAGCGTTATATGCTGCTATATAACAACTCGAAGAAAGTATTCCGTCGCTCGCGCGTAGCCGACTGGTATATATACGACATGCATCGCAAACAACTGAAGCCTCTGTCGGAGGAGATGCCTGTGGCTTCGCCTGTGTTCTCACCCAATGGCAAATACATTGCCTTCTCCCGTGCCAACAACATCTTCATTCACAAACTTGACTTCTCGACCGAGGTGGCAGTGACGACAGACGGCAAGGAGGGTGGCGTGATAAACGGCATTTCCGACTGGCTTTACGAGGAGGAGTTCTCGCAGGTGGCATCGTACTGTTTTTCTCCAGACTCGAAGCAACTGGCTTTCATCCGTCTTGACGAGACTAACGTGAAGACATTCTCCTGGCAGACATTCCTGAGCGAGGACGGGAAGACCGGGTATCCGGAGAATCACCAAGTGAAGTATCCCCGCGCAGGCGAGAAGAATGCAGTAGCCTCGGCAGTAGTGTATGACACTTACTACAAGACGCTGAAGACGATGTCGCTTCCGGCAGATGACGACAGTTACATTCCACGTATCGTGTGGACAAACGATGCGGAAAAACTTGCAGTCTTCAGACTGAATAGAAACCAGAACAAACTGGAGATGTATGTCGCCAATCCGAAATCCACAGTCGCCAACCTCGTGTATACGGAGGAGAACAAAAACGGCTGCGTAAACTTCGAGCAGATAGACGAGTGGCAGTTCCTGTCGGATAACACGATGGTAGTAGTAAACGAGACCAGCGGCTGGCGCCATGCGTATCTTTATTCCGTCAACGGTCAGAAACTGAAACAACTGACGAGTGGGGAGTTTGATGTGACGCAGGTATATGGTTACGACGAATCGTCGCAGACGCTATATTATCAGGCAGCCTTGCCAACGCCGATGTCAAAACAGGTATTTTCGTTGAATGCGAAGAAGAACAAGACGACCTGCCTGACTCCTGAAGAAGGAATTCATAATGCGACATTTGCAGGCGAATACAAGTATTTTATTGACAACTACTCGTCTGTCACCCAGCCAAACAAATACACCCTGTATTCAAACAACGGCAAGGAAGTGAGGGAGTTGCTGAATAACGACGAGTTGCTTGAGATGACATCGTCCGCGGGTTTGACTCAGAAGCATTTTTTCAGTTTTGCGACAGAGAGAGGCGACACGCTGAATGGCTGGATAATTCTGCCAGAAGCATTGGACTCGTTGTATCCGGGTGATTTGCAACAACTCACATCAGACGCGCAGAAGTATCCGTTGCTTATATTTCAGTATTCCGGTCCTCAGTCGCAGCAGGTTCTCAACCGCTGGAAGATAGACTGGGAGCATTATCTGGCAAGAGAGAAGGAGGTGGTAGTGGCCTGTGTTGACCCCCGAGGCACCAACAGCCGCGGCCGTGGATTCCGCAACCTGACCTATATGAATATCGGCAAGAAGGAGGCCGAAGACCAGATATCTGCAGCAAACCATATTGCTTCGCTGGGTTTTATCGATTCGACAAGAATGGGAATATGGGGTTGGAGTTACGGCGGTTTCCAGACATTGATGACGATGTCGCAAGCCAACTCACCATTCCGTTGCGGAATAGCGGTTGCTCCAGTGACAGATTTCCGTCTGTATGACTCGGCATATACGGAGCGTTTCATGCGCCGCCCTCAATCAAACGAGTTCGGCTACAAGGCATGCTCATTGCCACTGATGGCGGAGAATCTGCAAGGTAGGGTATTGCTCGTTCACGGTCTGGCAGACGACAATGTGCATTGCCAGAATATGTGGTTATATGTGGATGCGTTGGTGCGCGCAGGCAAGCAGTTTGACATGCAGATATATCCTGACGACAACCATTTCCTGCGCAAAAGGAGCAACTATGAGCATTTATACAAGCGCATGACAGAGTTCATTGACAATAATTTAATCAAACAATAATAAAAACTAAAACAAATCTTTAAACCATGAGTAACCAACAGAAATCAAACATTCTGCCGATAGCGGTTATGTTTTCACTTTTCTTTATGATTGCCTTTGTGACCAACTTTGCAGGGTCAATGGGAGTCATAGTTAAGAATCAGTTCAATGCGAGCAATGCTCTTTCGCAACTTGGCACGTTTGCCAACTTTATAGCCTATGCCTGCATGGGTATCCCCGGCGGTATCATTTTGAAGCGCAAAGGCTACAAATTCACCTCTCTTACCGCTGTTACAGTAGGTTTTGTGGGTGTGGGCATTCAGTGGCTGTCAGGCTATGCCGAGTCGTTTGGCGTATATGTTCTTGGCGCATTTATAGCAGGTTTTTCGATGTGTCTGCTTAACATAGTAGTAAATCCAATGCTCAACACTCTTGGTGGTGGCGGCAACCGTGGCAACCAACTTATTCAGTTTGGCGGCTCCTGCAACTCAATCGGTGGCACTATCGCGCCTATTCTGCTTGGTTATCTTATTGGCGGTGAGGCTGCCAAGGCATCGGTTGCAGACGCTGCTCCAGCGATGATGATAGCAATGGGTATATTTCTGCTTGCCTTCGTTGTAATCTTCTTTACGAATATTCCCGAGCCTCATCTTGAGACTCCAGAGCAACGCGCCAACAAGGTGAAAGACAGTCATTCTCCGCTTTCATTCCGTCATTTTGTGCTGGGAGCACTTGCAATCTTCTTCTATGTAGGTGTTGAGGTTGGTATTCCCAATATGGCAAACCTCTATATGTCAAACAACCCGGCAGTGGGTGCTGCAATAGCTGGCACTATTGTAGGTATCTACTGGCTGATGATGATGTTTGGCCGTTTGATAGGCGGCGCAGTAGGCGGCAAGGTATCAAGTAAAGTGATGCTTGCTTCAGTGTCGTTGCTGGCAATAGTATTTCTTCTCTGTGTCATCTTCATGCCAGAGACCTGGGTGGTGGCATTCAAAGGCGTAGAATTGCCGATAAGCATGATATTCATGTTCTTATGCGGTTTGTGCACTTCGGTGATGTGGGGAGCGATATTCAATCTTGCAGCTGAAGGCTTGGGCAAATATACTCCTGCCGCATCCGGCATATTCATGACACTTGTATGCGGAGGCGGCATAATCCCACTCGTGCAGGGTCTGGTAGCAGACATGCCATCGGTGGGTTATCTTGGCAGTTATGTAGTGACAATCTGTGCATTGCTCTACATACTCTGGTATGCCCTCTTTGGCTCGAAGAATGTAAACAAGGATATTCCGACAGAGTAAAACGGTCGGCAACAAACAGATAGAAGATTTAATAATTAAAAAGATAATATCATGGAAAAGCCTTATGTATTAGGAATTGACATGGGTGGCACAAATACCAAATTCGGTATAGTAGATGCCCGTGGAAACGTAATCAACTCATCATCAATCAAGACTCAGCAATATACAGACATAAACGAGTATTGCGATGTATTGTGCAAAGAGATGATGAAACTTGTGGATGCTCAAGGTGGCATAGAACTAATCCGTGGCGTTGGAGCGGGCGCTCCAAATGCGAACTATTACACTGGTAACATAGAGAATGCCGCCAACCTGCCATGGAAAGGCGTAGTGCCCTTTGCTCAGATGATTTCCGACCGCATGGGAGTGCCATGCCGTATTACCAACGACGCCAATGCCGCTGCCATGGGTGAAATGACTTACGGCGTGGCAAAAGGTATGAAAAACTTCATCATGATAACTCTTGGCACTGGAGTAGGCTCCGGAATCGTGATTGACGGCAAGGTGGTATATGGTCACGACGGTTTTGCAGGCGAACTTGGTCACACAAAGATTATCCGCGATGCATCGGCTCGTTCTTGCGGCTGCGGTCAGAAAGGTTGCATTGAGGCATATGCGTCTGCCAATGGCGTTGCTCGCACCGCAAAAGAACTGCTGACAACGACAGACCGTCCTTCGCTGCTTCGCAACATGCCAGTTGACGAAGTTACTTCGAAAGACGTGTTTGACGCTGCGATGAAAGGCGACGAGATGGCAAAGGAGATATTTGAGTATACAGGCGATCTGTTAGGTCAGAAACTGGCAGACTTCATCGCTTTCTCTGCTCCGGAGGCTATAGTGCTGTTTGGCGGTTTGACGAAAGCCGGCGACATCCTGATGAAGCCAATAGTCCGCTCGATGAATAAGAATGTAGTCCGTTTCTGGAAAGACAAGGTAAAAGTGATGTTCTCAATACTGAAAGACGCAGATGCCGCTATTCTGGGAGCATCGGCTCTTGTCTGGGATGTAGAGGCTCAGGCTCCGATGTCGAAAGCAGAGTAGGGAAGAGAAAGACAAAAACGACTGTGATACGTATATTATTTCAGTTTCCGAATGCCATACAACGCCTTTACAAAGGCGTTGTATGGCGTATAAAACCAGATAGAAAAACCGACAAGAAGGTTATATATCTTACTTTTGACGACGGCTGCATACCGGAAGTAACTCCGCAGGTGCTCAACATACTAAAGAAATATGACGTGAAAGCAACGTTTTTCTGTGTTGGTGATAATATACGCAAATATCCGGAGATATACAGGCGGATATTGTCGGAAGGGCATCAGACAGGAAATCACACGTATCATCACATTGCCGGCTTGCAGACGTCAACCGCGGATTATCTGAAAGATGTGGCGATGACGGACTCAATAATGGAAGAAGCATCGCAAATACCTTCACGACATCTCTTCAGACCTCCATACGGCAGGATGAGATATTCGCAGAAAAAGGCTTTGCTAAAGACGCATAAGATAGTTCTATGGGATTTGCTGACACATGACTACAACAAGCGTTATTCGCCAGAGAAGATAATGCGTGTCATCAAGCGATATTCCAGAAACGGCTCAATAGTGGTCTTTCACGATTCGCTAAAAGCATGTGAGCAGATGCTACCGACTCTGCCAAAAGCAATAGAATTCTGGCAGAACGAAGGTTATCAGTTGTCTGTGATTAGTTTGTAACAAATTTATCACCTATGCCAGAATTGCTTTTACATTACATATGGCATACCGACGGGAGGCGGATAGAGGTGATAGATGTAGGATTGCATAACTCAGATGCAGGCCCGGATTTCTTCAATGCCAAGTTGCGTATTGACGGTGTGCTCTGGATTGGAAACATTGAAATACACGTGTTGTCATCGGATTGGTATCGTCACGGTCACAATACAGACAACAAATATGACAATATCATTCTTCATGTAGTTAGACGCGCAGACAAAGAAGTGTATAATTCCAGAGGAGAGAGCATTGCTCAATGTGAATTGCAATATCCGCATGAAGAAAAACGACTTGAAAGGCTGCTGATTGACAGACTGTCACTATGCTCAGACCGTTTGATAGCAGACCCGACACTGCTGACAGACAATTGGCGGCAGAAACTGCTAAATGACCGTATGCAGAAAAAGGCAGACGCAATAAATCAGTTGTTGTCTGTTTCGGGAAACAATTGGGAGGAGGCGTTTTATGTCACACTTGCTCATAATTTCGGTTTTCATACCAACAGCCTGCCGTTTGAACTCGTAGCAAAGAGTCTGCCACTGGCATATATATTGAAACATCGTGACAACCTGTTTCAACTTGAAGCCCTGCTATTTGGGCAGTCAGGTCTGCTGACACAAAAAGATGCGACTGATGATTATTCGCGCTCATTATATCAGGAATATCTGTTCTTGCAAAAGAAATTCTCATTAATGCCAATTGACGGCTCTATGTGGAAATTGCTCCGCATGCATCCGCAGAATTTTCCTCACCGCAGAATAGCGCAATTCGCTGCGTTGCTGCACAAGTCGGAATTCCTGTTTTCGAGCATAATAGAGAAGGATAACTTGAAAGAGTTAAGAGACTGTTTCGTTGCGCCAACATCAGAATACTGGCATAATCATTACAGGTTTGCAGCAGAGTCGCCGGCAATGAATTCCGAGATAGGAAGAAGTGCAGTTGATGTGTTGCTAATCAATACGGTAGCTCCTTATAAGTCGTTTAGGTCAAGAGAATGCGTTTGCACTATTGCAGACGATTCCGGCAGAGAGAAACAATATTGTTGACAGGTGGCGGCTGTTGGGTTTTAAGATGCATAGCGCCGCAGACAGTCAGACATTTATACATCTTTATCAAAACTATTGTATGACACAGCGATGCATGAATTGTGATGTAGGATGGCAAATATTCACTATAAATCCTGAATGATATGTTTGGAAGAGTAAATATAATCTGTAAGCTGACAATGGTAGTCGGTTTTATGTCTTTGGCATATTCGTGTGCCAATCGTGGTATTGGTCCTCAAGGAGGCCCAAAAGACTCGACTCCACCTGTTGTAGTAAAGGAAACTCCTGCCAACGGCTCAGTAAATTTCAACGAGAGGAGAGTGGAAATATTCTTTAACGAATATATACAACTTGACAAGGTTTCTGAAAACGTGCTTATCTCTCCACCACAACAGCGTCCGCCAGAAGTGAAGGCATACGGGAAGAAGGTGATGGTTACTTTTGATGAGGATTTGCGCGACTCTACAACATATACTATTGATTTCGGTTCTGCAATTTGCGACAACAACGAAAAGAATCCGATTAACGGTTATTCATTCGCATTTGCTACAGGCGATGTAATAGACTCGCTTGAAGTATCAGGACAACTGCTAAATGCAGAAGACCTGAATCCGTTGAGTGGCATTGTTGTCGGCATTCATCAAAATCCCGATGATTCAGCGTTGACGACGATACCATTTACTCGAATAGCCAAGACTGACAAAGACGGATTTTTCAATATAAAGAATATTCACCCCGGCGCCTATCGCATATATGCGTTAGGTGATGTCAGCAAAGATTATGTATATCAACCGGGCGAAGGTGTTGCTTTGTATGATTCAATCATTTCGCCGTTTTGCAATAGTGAATTGCAACTTGATACAGTTTGGAAAGATTCACTAACTATAGATACAATAAAACAAGTATTGAACAAAGTGTGTGAACCTGCAGACTTAGTGCTGATGTATTTCAAAGAGAACAAACAACGCCAATATTTTCAACGCGCGATACGTGATGAGAGACATTTCTTCCACTTGTATTTTGCTGCTCCACAAGACTCTCTGCCTATTGTGCGTCCACTGCCCAATGATACAACAACGGCTGATTCGGTAAGTGTAAATCCCACAAAAGACACTATAACTTACTGGCTGACAGATTCTCTTTTTATAATGAGCGATACACTCACGTTTGAATTGACATATCAAAAGAGTGATTCTGTATATGAATTGCAATGGCAGAAAGATACAATATATGCAGTATATCGTGAGCCGCGTATTTCAGAAAAAGCAAAGGCAAAAATGGAACTGAATAAACAAGTGAAGCATGTAGAGATTCGACATACCGCAAGATCTCCATTTGAGATATATGCTCCGCTTGTCATCAAGACAGAAACACCTGTGAAGACAATGACTGTTGACAGCGTTCATTTGTATGAAATGTTGGATACAGTGCCCAAATCCATTCCATTTGAAATAATGCCTGTTGATTCGTCATATATGCTTTGGCAGGTAACACATGATTGGAAAGCAGATACAAATTATAAATTCGAGATAGATTCTGCGGCAGTGACAGATATATATGATAATGTGAATGAAGCAGTCAAGGCAAATTTCAAGACTCGTACTCTGGATGAATATTCATCAATAATTATAAAGATAGATCCGTTTGATGAGCGAGCAATGCTTCAGATACTTGATGATAAGGACAAAGTTATCAAGACATTGCCTGCAGTTGCAGAAGGAACGAAGTTTGAATATTTGTCACCTAAGAGT
Source organism: Paludibacteraceae bacterium (assembly GCA_905234685.1). Lineage (GTDB taxonomy): Bacteria > Bacteroidota > Bacteroidia > Bacteroidales > Paludibacteraceae > Colicola. The sequence goes on along the minus strand of CAJOIR010000007.1, from coordinate 66,821 downwards.
TATTATCTTCGCATATATTTGGATTTGAATGGAGACTCAATATGGACAACAGGAGACTTTGCGACTCACCGTCATCCAGAACCTGTATATTATTTCTCTTCCAAACTGACACTGCGTGCCAATTGGGATTTTGAAGAAACATTTGAATATCTGACAATTCCTGTAGAGAAGCAGAAACCCAAGGAAATTAAAACTGATGCATCAAAAAAGAAATAACAGAGGTAGTGCGTAGTCTCAGACAAATATTATATTCTGAGTTTGCAGCAGGGCGTTCTTGGTTTGACTGGCTGTTTTTGTTGACAGGTGTCTTGGTACAAATTGTTGTTTTCACCATTCAACCTAACAATATTGTGTCGGTTGTGAGCGGCATAGCAGGAATAATATCAGTAATTTTATGTGCTCAAGGAAAAATATCCACTTTTTTGTTTGGTTTTATACAAATAAGCACATATCTGTATTTGAGTCTTGTAGAGCGTTTGTATGCAGAAGTTGGTGTCAATGTGTTTTATTTCTGTTCACAGTGTTATGCAATATTTGTTTGGTTAAGACATTATCATACAACAGAATCCAGGTCGACCGAATTAATGCCGCGATGCCTTGGCAAGCGATTTGCATTACTGATAGCGATATTGACACTTATTGCATCATTGGTTGCAGGGTGGCTGTTACAGCGATATACTGATGACTCCCAGCCATGGCTTGATGCATTCACAACCATTCCTGCTTTAGTTGCACAGATATTGCTAATGTTTGCCTACCGTGAGCAATGGATATTATGGCTTATTGTAGATATTCTATCAGTAATAATGTGGGCACGAGCAGGCAATTGGTGTCTGTTTGCGCAATATCTATTTTGGTGTGTTAATTGCTTATATGGCTGGAATAATTGGTCGAAAAAAGAGTGTATCAACTGTTAAGCTGATACACTCTTTTTTATGAAAGAACTTATTATCAAAGTTCTTTCTTAATCTCAACTTCTTCAAAAGCTTCGATAATATCGCCTTCCACTATATCATTGTATGATCGCAAATTCAGACCACATTCAGTATTAACACCAACTTCTTTTACATCGTCTTTCTCACGCTTGAGTGATGCAAGGTCACCTGTGTGAATAACAATGCCATCTCTGATGACACGTACTTTGTTAGAACGTTTAATCTTGCCTTCACGCACAATGCAACCAGCCACTGTGCCAACTTTTGTAATTCGGAATGTTTGCAATACTTCAAGAGTAGCGGTTACTTCCTCCTTTAATTCAGGTGCAAGCATACCTGCCATAGCCGCTTTAATCTCTTCAATGGCATCATAGATAATAGAGTAGAGGCGAATATCAATCTCCTCTTTCTCTGCCATCTTGCGTGCAGTTGCAGTCGGTCGCACTTGGAAGCCGACGATAATAGCATCGCTGGCTTCAGCAAGCAAGATATCAGAATCAGATATTGCTCCTACAGCCTTGTGAATAACATTGATTTGAATATTCTCAGTTGAGAGTTTAAGCAGTGAATCTGACAATGCCTCAACCGAACCGTCAACATCACCTTTAACAATGATGTTAAGTTCTTTGAAGTCACCAATTGCAAGTCTCCTGCCAATCTCTTCCAGTCCGACATGCTTCTTTGTCCTTATAGACTGTTCGCGTTGCAGTTGTTCGCGGCGCGCTGCTATTTCGCGTGCTTTCTGCTCTGACTCCATCACGTTGAACTCGTCACCTGCTTGCGGAGCACCGTTAAGACCAAGAATCAATGCTGGCTCACCTGGCTTGGCTTCTTTAATGCGTTGACCACGCTCGTTGAACATGGCTTTGATTTTGCCGTGAGCAGTACCAGCAAGTACAATATCGCTCATGCGCAATGTTCCATCGCTGACCAACACAGTGGCAATATAACCACGTCCTTTGTCAAGTGAAGACTCAATGATTGAACCTTTTGCTTTACGATTTGGATTTGCTTTCAACTCAAGCAATTCAGCTTCAAGCAGCACTTTTTCCAGCAATTCGAATACGCCGTCGCCCTTCTTTGCCGAGATATCCTGACTTTGATATTTGCCTCCCCAGTCTTCAACAAGAATGTTCATATTGCTGAGTTGCTCTTTGATTTTGTCAGGGTTAGCACCAGGTTTATCGCATTTGTTAATCGCAAAAATCATTGGCACTCCCGCTGCTTGCGCATGATTGATGGCTTCGACAGTTTGAGGCATGACGGCATCATCGGCTGCCACAATGATGATAGCAATATCTGTAACTTTTGCGCCTCGAGCACGCATCGCAGTAAATGCTTCGTGTCCAGGAGTATCAAGGAATGTGATATGCTGTCCGTTTTTCAGTTTAATGAGTGATACCACCTGCTTCACCAGCAATAACGTTGGTATTGCGTATATGGTCAAGCAGAGAAGTCTTACCATGGTCAACGTGTCCCATGACTGTTACAATCGGGCATCTGGGAACAAGGTCTTCAGGACTATTCTCTTCATCATCACCTATATCTTCAACGACTTTTGCGCTTACATATTCAGTTGTGAATCCGAATTCTTCAGCAACAATATTAATAGTTTCTGCATCAAGACGCTGGTTGATGCTAACCATGAGTCCGAGTGACATACATGTGGCAATGACCTGGTTGACAGAGATATTCATCATTGTCGCAAGTTCATTGGCAGTAACAAACTCAGTTAGTTTCAGTACTTTTGACTGAGCTGCTTCTTGTTCAAGCAGTTCTTCCTGATGATGGCGTATGTTCTCTCGTTTCTCTTTGCGGTATTTGGCACCTGTACTTTTGCCTTTACCTGCCTGCAGGCGGTTGAGTGTTTCCTTAATTTGACGCTGAACTTCTTCATCGTCAATCTCAACTCTAATAGGTTTCTTGCCTTTTCCTGTTTTTCCGCCTTTCTTGTAGTCCGGGTTGTTAACATCAACTCTGCCTTGGCGTATGCGTTCACGTTTGCGCTTGCCACCCTTGCCCTCTTCTGTCACAGGGGCAGCTACGCCTCCCTGTTGCTGTTGCTTGCGTTGTTCGCGTAGCAGTTTCTTCTCTTCGCGCGTCTTTTTTGTCGGATGTGTCTGCTGATTAAGTGTATCAAGATCGATTCTTCCAACGACTTTAGGCGCATTCTTGAGAACTGGCTTGCCCAATGTGAATATTTCAGTGTTGTCTGGATTAGGTTGGGCTGATGTCGTGATGGTGTCTGCGTTCTCCGGTGTCGGATTGGGTTCCTCCTTAGTTTTTGGGGTCTCCTGCTTTGGTTTATTCTTTTTAGGAGTTCCCTGTTTAGGCTGTGGAGTCGTTGGTGTAGTGTCCGGATTAACATTGTCTGCAGTAGGTGTTGCCTCAGCAGGAGTGGTCTTGACTTCTGCTTTTGGGTCTGCTATAGGCTCAATATTCCCGTTGTCTGTAACTACGTTATTCTCAGTAACCGGAGTTTCCTCTTTAACCTTTTTCTTTGGATTCAGGTCAATCTTACCTACCACTTTCGGCTGCGGAATGACAGTCTTTTCTATAGTATGCGGTTGCTCCTGCTCGACAGATACGGTCTGAGGTATTTCCCTCTCCTGTCGTTTCAGTTGCTGGCGTTCTGCCTCCATTTTCAGAGCCATATCCTTGTTGAACTCTTTTGCAAGCAGTAGATAGAGGTCGTCATCGATACGTGTGTTAGGGTCGGTGGCAATCTCTTTGCCCTGTTTTGCAGCGAATTCAACAGCAGTGGACATTCCGATATTGAGTTCTTTGCAAGCTTTGATAAGTTTTATTGCCATATGCTTTAATTGAAAGTTAGTAGGTTAAATATGTTGTTCAATAAATCAAAAGTATTGGTCAATGTATGACGAATCAGGCGGTATTCAGTCCCTTATTCGTCTTCAAATTCAGCGGCAAGTACGTTGAGCACTTCGTCAACAGTCTCTTCTTCCAAGTCTGTGCGGCGAAGGAGTTCTTCTTTACTTACTCCGAGAACTGCCTTAGCGGTATCAAGACCTATTGCCTTGAACTGATCAAGTACCCATTGCTCTATTTCGTCGTTAAACTCATCGAGGTAAATATCCTCTGTGTCAGCATCGTCCATTTCGCGGAATACATCAATCTGGTAGCCAGTAAGCATTGAGGCAAGACGTATGTTATATCCGCCTTTGCCGATAGCCATACTGACTTCTTCAGGTTTGAGATATACATTGACTTGTTTTGCCTCTTCATTGATTTCCATTGACGATATCTTAGCAGGAGCAAGTGCACGCTGAATATAAAGATTGATGTTGCTTGTATAGTTTATGACATCAATGTTTTCGTTGCGGAGTTCACGCACGATGCCGTGAATACGAGCACCTTTGATTCCGACGCATGCGCCTACAGGGTCAATGCGGTCATCAAAACTCTCTACTGCGACTTTGGCGCGCTCACCGGGAACGCGGGCAATATTCTTGATAGCAATTAGTCCGTCATGCACTTCGGGCACTTCCTGCTCAAAGAGTCGTTGTAGAAACAGTGGACTGGTGCGGGAAAGAATGATTTTTGGATTCTGGTTTTTGTTTTCAACAGAGACAACCACTGCGCGTACTACATCGCCCTTGCGGTAGAAGTCAGTAGGTATCTGGTTTTGTTTAGGCAGATAAAGTTCATTACCGTCTTCGTCAAGCAGAAGCATCTCTTTCTTCCACACCTGGTAAAGTTCCCCGCTTACCACCTGACCAAGCATTTCTGAATACTTCAGATAGAGGTTTTCCTTCTGGAGGTCAAGTATTTTACTTGCAAGAGTTTGACGCAGGTTGAGAATCATGCGGCGTCCGAATGACATGAAATCCACTTTGTCGGTAACTTCTTCTCCAATTTCGGCTTCATCGTCAATCAGCAGAGCGTCCTTTAACTCGATTTCAGTGTTGACATTCTTCAAAGTACCATCTTCCACCACAGTGCGGTTGCGATAGATTTCCAAGTCGCCTTTATCGGGGTTGATGATGACGTCATAGTTGGCATCCGAGCCATACATTTTGGCTATGACATTACGGAATGAATCTTCCATCACGTTGATGAAAGTTTGACGGTCGATGTTCTTGAGTTCTTTAAACTCAGAAAAGATTTCAATCAGGTTTGTTGATTGTTTGTTAGTTGCCATGATGATATTATTGTTATATGATTATTTTCTGTTTGTAAGTTTCTTTCTTTTTAAAACTTAAGCAGGTATGTAGTGTGTTTGACTTCAGAGTAGAGAAACGTAAGCGTGTTGATTTGTTTCTGGCGGCGTTTCTTGCCTTCAACGCGTACCATTTCCTCAACATCAACTTTGAAATTGTTGTCATTAACTTCAACAAGCATGCCTTTTAGTTTCTTTCCTTCGCAGGTAAGCACTTCAACCTCATGCCCGAGATTCTTCTCATACTGCATTTTGGTCTTGAATGGCGCAGTCAGGCTGACAGAACCCACTTCAAGTTCATAGTCCTCTATGTCACGATTTAACTGCGACTGAATATGATTACTCAACTCTGCACAAAAATCTACATCCACTCCCTCATACGAATCAATTTCCACATAAATCTCATTCTGTGGTGAAATGCGCAGGTCAATGAGGATGTATTTTGTGTTAGTCAGGTAGTCGTTGACAATCTGTCTTACTGTGTTCTGCTGTATCATAATCTGTTTATTTTCAGATGCTGTAGTGTTGTTTTTGCAATAAAGAAGGGAACCTGTCGGCCCCCTTTTTCTTTCATGCTGCAAAAGTAATACAAAGTTTTCATTCTTGCAATACATTTTGTAAACTTTTTTATAAAAATATGATTGAAGGCAGACTTGTCATATCACATGCTACTCCTTTGGAGTATCAGCGAACTTTGGATGAGCTTAGGATGAACTTAGGATAAGCATAGGGTAACGGAACATGAGTCTGCGTGCGATATATTTCTGAAAGTACATTTATATATTTGCATATTATCAGGAATTGTATTATCTTTGCATACAAAATAAATGTTATGAGTGAGCAAACTACATATTCTGCATCATCACAGCGTTATGACAAATATGACTCAATATATCAGCGCTGTGGCAAGAGTGGGGTACTTCTGCCTAAAGTAAGTCTTGGCATGTGGCACAATTTCGGTGGCAATGACTCATATGAGCGAAGCCGCGATGTACTGCATTATGCCTTCGACCATGGTATAACACATTTTGACCTTGCCAACAACTATGGTCCTCCATATGGCACAGCAGAAATTACATTTGGTAAAATCATGGATCAGGATTTTCGTCCTTACCGTGACGAGATGTTTATATCTACCAAAGCAGGTTACGATATGTGGCCAGGCCCTTATGGCAATTTCGGTTCGAGAAAATATCTGCTGGCAAGTCTTGATCAGAGTTTGAAGCGCATGCGTCTTGACTATGTTGACTTGTTTTACTCTCACCGATACGACCCTCTGACTCCGGAAGAGGAAACATTGCAGGCGTTGGTTGATGCAGTGTGCAGTGGCAAGGCTTTGTATGTAGGTATCAGCAACTGGCCTCTTGAACCTTTGAAACGTGCTGAAAAATACCTCCGTGAGCATGATGTGCCGCTACTGATATACCAAGGTAAACTGAATATGCTTGACCGTGAGCCTATAGAAAGTGGTATATTGGAATTCTGTTGTGAAAGCGGAGTAGGCTTCATCGCTTTCTCTCCGTTGGCACAAGGGCTCCTTACTGACCGTTATTTACACGGTATACCTGCAGATTCACGTATGGCGCAGGAGAAATTTCTGCGCTCATCAAGACTGACACCGGAAATGCTTGAGTATATACGCACTTTGGCTAAAGATGCGGTTGCTGCGGGAAGAACTACTGCACAACAGGCATTGGCGTGGGTGCTTCAACAACAAGGTGTGACATCAGTGCTTGTTGGCGCAAGCAGTGTAGGTCAGTTGGCAGATAATATAAGTGTAATGGATTGTATATAATAATGTATTAATATGCATAAAAGTGGATTTGTAAATATAGTAGGTAATCCGAATGTTGGTAAGTCAACATTGATGAATGCCCTCGTCGGTGAGCGTTTGTCAATCATAACAAGCAAAGCACAAACTACACGCCACCGCATCATGGGTATTGTAAATGGTGACGACTTTCAAATAGTGTATTCAGATACCCCTGGTGTGCTAAAGCCTAACTATAAACTTCAAGAACAGATGTTGGAGTTCTCCAACTCGGCACTTGTTGATGCAGACATTCTGCTATATGTAACAGATGTTCAGGATACTGTAGAACGAAACAAGGATTTTGTTGACAAAGTGCGTCAGAATCGTGCGAAACTGCTATTGGTCATCAACAAAATAGACCTGACTACGCAGGAGACTCTGGAGCAACTGGTGAGTTTCTGGCACAAGGAACTGCCTGAAGCAGAGATATATCCTATCTCGGCTCAAGAGCGATTTGGCGTAGACGTTTTGTTCGAGAGAATCAAGGAATTGCTGCCTGAGTGCCCTCCGTATTTCGACAAAGACCAGATGACTGACAAACCTGCCAAATTCTTTGTAACAGAAATAATACGTGAAAAGATTTTGCAGCATTACGACAAGGAAATTCCGTATTCTGTCGAAGTTGAAGTTGAGTCCTTCAAGGAAGATGAGCGTCTGATTCGCATCAGTGCGGTAATATATGTTGAGCGTGAAAGTCAAAAAGGTATTGTGATAGGCAAACAGGGGAAAGCAATAAAGACTATAGGTGTGGAGGCAAGGAAAGACATTGAGGCATTTTTCGACAAACAAGTATATCTGGAACTCTTTGTCAAGGTGGATAAAGACTGGCGTCAGAAGTCCAACCGCCTTAAACACTATGGTTACGACTTGAGTTGATAGGTAATATTATATGGTGTTATGACGATTAAAGGAAGGTTGATATTATATTGTTTTCTGTTGCTGTCACTGATGTGTGGTGGTAGAGTTTCTGCTGCCAGACATGCGTTGGAGTATCCTTCCGACTCTGTTGTCATTCCTCTTAAACCTCATCTGCTTTACAATGTTGATGCCGCATTTTGGTTTGACAACAGAGAGTATCGCGGCCCATGGCAGGATGACCGCACTCTGTTTGCCATACGCCTCTCGCCTGAGTTGGGCGTTGGTTTCGCTGACAAGACTGGTGGCTTTCATAGCCTGATGGCGGGTGTGCATTATATCCAACCAATGGGTGGCAATTGGAAAGATATTCATGTTATACCTACAGTATATTATCAGTATCAATACAAGGGTTTGACAATGAGTCTGGGCGCAGTGCCTTATAAGCATTTCTTCCGTCAGTTGCCTGATTTTCTGAGATATGACTCGTTGGCATATATGTATCCTAATATTCAAGGTGCCTTAGTGCAGTATTGTTCCCGTCACGGCTTCGTAGAGGCAATGCTTGACTGGCGTGGCTTGCAGCGACCAGACCAAAGAGAGATGTTTAGAATAACTATTGACGGCGAATATGGCTACTCTGGTTTCTTCCGGTATTTTGTCGGTGGTGTGGCCCAACTTAACCACAAAGCAAATCATGCAGATCCTACGCCGCATGAAGGTATTTGCGATGATGCCTATGTGTCTCCTAATATAGGTATAGACTTTGCGAAGCCCACACCTCTTGACACTTTATCGCTGCGTGCAAGTTATATCTATGGCTTTCAGCGTTATCGTCGTGAGGAATTAACATATCAGCCTCAAGGTTTTATGCTTGAATTCAGTATCAACTGGAAATGGGTGGGGGCGAAGAATACTTTTTATATAGGTGACAACTTGATGCCTCTTTACGGGCGTTTCGGAGCAGACTTGAATCAAGGAGAACCTTTTTATCAGTCACGTCTTTATAACAGGACAGATATATATCTGTATTTTGTACGCACTGCGTTTGTCAACTGCTATTTTTCATGGAATATGCATTATGTGCCTGAAGGCGGTTTGCAGCATCAGCAACAACTGATAGCAGTCTTTGCTTTGGATGGCATTCGCAAGTCTGGCAAACTGAAAGGGTTGTTCGAGAAATGAAACGTGTGTTGCTTATATATATATCCGAGTTTCTTTATTGGTTGGCATTCTTTGTCTTCTTCAAAGCCTTGTTTGTTCTATGCAACCATATGCAGTCGTCTGCGCTTACTGCTTCTGAGTTGTTTGGCGTCTTTCGATACGGCTTACTGATGGATATGTCGGCTGCCGGATACATTACTGCATTGCCTGCTATGCTCTTGGCTATGCTGCCATGGTTACCAAGTGTGACGCGGATTATAGCAAAGATATACAACATGTTGATGCTTGTTATTCTTACTGTTGCAGGTATAGGCGACATGCTTACTTATGGCGACTGGGGTGTGCGTCTTAATGTTGGCATGCTTGCGTATATTAAAGACTGGCAAGGGGTATTGATGAATTTTGCGTGGTGGCAATGGTTGTTTCTGCTGATTTTAGCAGGTGTATTGGTGGCAGGTTGGTTTTTTCTGCATAACATAATATTAAGGTTGTGGACTATGCAGACAAAACCGACTATTTTAAGAAGTGTATGTCTGTCGTTTTTTGCAGTTGTACTTACAGGATTGCTCATTCTTCCTATACGCGGTGGTTTGAATACGTCGCCTATGTCGTTTTCTAATGTTTGCTTCTCCGAGAAACTGTATGCCAATTACGCTGCATACAATTATTTTTGGGCATTCATGTCAAGCGTAGTTCACTATAACGCAGACGAATTGCCTGTGCGATATTTTGATTCAGATGTGGTTTTGCAAGCAGAGTCTACTTCTGTTGATGCTCCTGAATTTCTTTCTGTCAGACACCCTAATGTGATGTTCGTGTTTCTGGAGTCTTTCTCTCAATATTTTGTTGACGAGGGTTTTTGCCCGTGTCTGCAGCAATTGGAGGAAGAGGGTATGTGTTGGAGTAGATGCTATGCTACAGGCAACCGCTCTGACAAAGGAATGTCTGCAGTTATGGCAGGGTATCCTGCACTCATACGTTTCGGCTCAATTTTGCAGCATGAGAACAAACTGCCTTCATTGCAGACTTTGCCACGGTTGTTTTCAGATAATGGTTATCATACAGCATTTCTCTATGGAGGCGATGTGAATTTCTATAACACTCGTATGTTTATGCTCCAATCTGGTGTTACTGATATTACTGAACGTGGCGATTTTCCATTGTCTGTTTCTACAATGCAGAAGTGGGGTGTTCCTGACGAATATCTGTATAAGCAAGTTGTTGGTAAGATAAAGTCGCTTCAATCATCGCAGCCTTGGTTTGTGATGTCATACAATATTTCCAGTCATCCTCCTTTCGATATTCCCTCTTCATACCGCAAGGTTACCGGCGATGACACACGCTCGCTCTTTTGCAATTCCCTGAGTTATGCCGATAGTTGTCTTGGAGTATTTGTAGAAACACTAAAACAGACTAAAATTTGGGATAGCACGCTTGTTGTCATCACTTCCGACCACACCGCTTATCTACCACTCTTTGGCTATGATATTCAGCATCCTGAGTGTTACAGAATACCTTTGTTGCTTACAGGCGGGGCAGTCAATCTGTTTGCAGATTATAATCAGGTCGTGTCACAGACTGATATTATGGAGACTCTTGCCAATGCCTTGCATTTCGAACATAATCCGTCTCCTTTCTCCTCTTCACTATTCCGAGTTAATGGCTTTGCTACGTGGTATCGTGACGAATGTTGGGGATATGTGTCTGATTCTGTGGCGTATAGTTGCCAACTTGATTCTAATGTGCTTGTTTTCACTGAAGGCTCAAATAGCGATACCGCCGCTTTGTATGAAGGTATGTCATACACACAGTATCTCTTGCAGGATTTTCTTGCTCGCTAAATTACCTTTATCCTCTTTTTGCGCGTTTATTTTCGATTTAAGCAACTCATGTGCCTTTTCCGACATACACTCGGAAAATGATGTTGAATAAAAAATATCGAATTTATTTGCATATTTCGGAGAGATGTAGTAATTTTGCAGCATTATAAGAAACAAAATATAAAACATATGATTGATAACGACAGAATACTGAGAGTGAATATCGATGAGGAAATGAAAACCTCATATATTGACTACTCGATGAGTGTAATTGTAAGTCGCGCATTGCCTGACGTGCGTGATGGTTTTAAGCCTGTGCACCGCCGTGTGCTTTTCGGCATGAATGAGTTGGGCAATACAAGTGACAAGCCTACTAAGAAATCCGCGCGTATCGTTGGTGAGGTCATGGGTAAGTATCACCCTCATGGTGATTCCTCTATCTATGGCACTCTTGTGCGTATGGCTCAGCCTTGGGCGATGCGTTATGTATTGGTTGACGGTCAGGGTAACTTCGGTAGTGTTGACGGCGATAGTCCTGCTGCTATGCGTTACACTGAGGCACGCTTGAGCAAATTGGCTGAAGAGATGCTCCGCGACATTGAGAAAGACACGGTTGACATGCAACTTAACTTCGATGACACTCTGCGTGAGCCTACCGTGTTGCCTACACGTTTCCCGAATCTGCTTGTCAACGGCGCAAGTGGTATTGCAGTGGGTATGGCAACCAACATGCCTACACATAACCTCGGTGAAGTAATTGACGGTTGCGTTGCTTACGTTGAGAATCGTGACATCACCGTGGAAGAATTGATGAAATATATCAAGGCTCCTGATTTCCCGACGGGTGGTACAATATACGGCTACGCAGGTGTTAAGGAGGCTTATGAGACAGGTCGAGGTCGCGTTGTTATCCGCTCAAGAGCTGATATAGAAACCGATGAAAACGGTAAGGAGCAGATTATCATTGGTGAGTTACCTTATGGCGTTGTAAAGAGCGACCTTGTAAAAAATATTGCTGAACTCGTCAACGATAAGAGAATTGAGGGTATTAGTGGCATCTCCGACCACTCAAAGCGCGATGTGCGTATTGTGATTGAGATTAAGAAAGACGCAAATGCGAGCGTTGTACTCAATAAACTCTATAAGTTTACTGCATTGCAGTCATCATTCTCTGTTAACAACATAGCGTTGGTTAAAGGCAGACCTATGCTTCTCAATCTGCGCGACTTAGTGGCTAATTTCATTGAGCATAGAATGGATGTGGTTACCCGTCGTACACGTTTTGAACTCAAGAAAGCTCAAGAGCGTGCTCACATTTTGGAGGGTTTGATTATAGCCGTTGACAATATTGACGAAGTTGTTCGCCTCATCCGCGCGAGTCGCACTCCTGCAGAAGCTCAGAATGCTCTCGAGCAGCGCTTCAACCTCGATAATCTCCAGTCGAAGGCTATCGTTGACATGCGTCTCAGTCAACTTACAGGTTTGCGTATTGACGAATTGAAGAATGAGTATGCCGAACTTGAGAAGACTATAGAGCACTTGAACGCCTTGCTCTCCAACGAAGACTTGCGTTATAACCTCATCAAGGATGAGTTGATCGAGATAAAAGACAAGTATGCTGACGAGCGTCGCACGCAGATTGTCTATGCTTCTGAGGAATTCAACCCTGAAGATTTCTATGCTGACGATGACATGGTTATCACCATCTCTCATCTCGGATATATCAAGCGCACTCCGCTTGCTGAATTTCGTCAGCAGGGCAGGGGAGGAATAGGGTCTAAGGCTGGTGCAAGCCGCGATGAAGACTTCATCGAATATGTGCATACTGCCTCTATGCATTCCACTATGATGTTCTTTACCGAGAAGGGGCAAGTTTATTGGATTAAGGTTTATGAGTTGCCCGAAGGCTCTAAGACATCAAAAGGTCGTGCTATTCAGAATATGATTAACATTGAGAGTGGCGACAAAGTTCGCGCCTTCATCAATGTCAAAGGTCTTAACGATGCAGAATTTATCAATTCTCATTACCTTGTGTTCGTCTCGAAAAACGGCGTGATGAAGAAGACTCTGCTTGAGCAGTACAGCCGTCCGCGCGCCAATGGTATTCGTGCTCTTAACATGCGTGAAGACGATCAACTTATACGTGTCGCACTCACCGATGGAGAGTCCGAGATTCTTGTGGCAAGTCGCAACGGCAAGGTCGTGCGCTTCAACGAAGACAAAGTGCGTGCTATGGGGCGTACGGCAACAGGCGTGCGTGCCATCACTCTTGACGATGACGGCGAAGACCAGGTCGTCGGAATGGTTTGCGTTGGCAAAGACTCACAGGAGACTATCCTCGTTGTGTCAGAGCTCGGTTATGGCAAACGCACTCAGCTTGACGATGAGAATGGTGAGCCTATATATCGTATCACCAACCGTGGAGGCAAGGGTGTTCGCACAATGAATATAACTGATAAGACCGGGCATCTTGTTTCTATTGACGCAGTCACTGACGATGTTGACCTTATGCTTATTAATAAGTCGGGCACTGCAATTCGTATGGCTATCGACACTATACGCGTGCAAGGTCGTGCTACTCAGGGTGTCAAACTCATTGACTTGCAGAAACGACAAGATGAACTGGCCTTTGGATGCATTGTGCCGAAAGAAGAACCTGAGGAGGTTTCTGAGCCTACTGAAGCGTCTGGCACAGATGTTGCAGATATAGTTGAAAACGCTGAATAATAACTTCACTAAATAACACAATTATGAAAAAGGTATTTTTAATGATAGCAGTTGTGCTGATTGGCACTGGCTGTTATGCACAGAAATCTAATGTCAACAAGGCGAAGAACAAAGCTATGGCTTCTGAGAGTCCTGACTTCAACGGAGCAAGAGAACTTATTGCTATCGCTTTGGAGGATGAGAGCACCAAGAATCTTGCCGATACTTGGTATTGGGCAGGTATGATTGGCTACAAGGAGAACGAGTATCTAATGACACAAAGTATTCTCACAGGCAAGACTGATGACCAGAAGGTCGGTGAAGCTGTCGTAGAGTCTTATAATTATTTTGTTCATGCCGATAGTCTCGCTATGATTCCTGTCATTGACAAGAAGGGTAAAGAGAAAATCGACACAAAGACTCGCAAAAACATACAGCAAAAAATGCTTGAGTACTACAGCATGCAGAATCTCGTTAAGTATGGTATCTGGCTTAACGACCAGCGTGACTTTGTCAAAGCTTATGAGGTTTTCAAGATGCATACCGACATACCGTCGCTTCCTATGATGCAAGAGGAGAAGTTGCAGGCAAAAATGCCGAAAGACACTATTTATGAGCAGTATCTCTATTACGAAGGTATCTTCGCAACACAGGCAAAGATGCACCCGGAGGCTATTGCTGTATTTGAGAGTATGAAAGACGGTCAGTTCGAGGCTATAACAGTAAATCAATTCCTTTACCAGGAGTATGTTGAACTTAAGGATACCGTTAACTTCGTACGCGTTCTTAAAGATGCTACTGAGAGATTCCCGGCTGAGCCTTGGTTCTTGCAGAATCTGATTAACTACTACATCTTCTCTGGTCAGGAGACTACTGCTATTGATTACCTTAAGAAGGCTATTGAGCGCGAACCTAATGTTGCTCAGTATCACCAGATTCTCGGTAACCTGCTCGAAAATGCCAAACGCTATGATGAGGCGCTTGAAGAGTTCGATGCTGCTATTGCTATTGATGACAAGGCTGCTGAGGCTTATGCTGGCAAAGGACGAGTTTTCTACAACCAAGCTGTCAAAATGAATGAAGATGCCGCTTATATTTCAGACAACAAGGTATATAAACAGGCATTGAAAGATATGGATGCTATGTTTGCGAAGTCATTGCCTTTCTTCGAGAAAGCACATGAAGTTGACCCTGAAAACCGCAACTATATGATTACGCTCAAAGGTCTCTACTACCGCCTCCACATGGATGCAAAATACAATGAGATTGAAAACAAGTTGAATCAGTAGTCTGTAATTTTAACATAGATTTTACACAAATTGGGAAGCACTTTTTCGGAAGTGCTTTCCTTTGTTTCAGCCTTCCTCATAAATCTCAAATCTTAAAAATCGGCAATTTTTTCAACTTCATAATGAAGCAAAAAACACTATAGGATTACTATAGGATCACTATAGGATTAGCATGAGACTTCTAAAATGCAAAATCTTAACAATCGTCAACTTTTGCTATAATCACAAAACTTGCTAAAATTTGTATATACCGAATTTTTGTACTACTTTTGCGCCGCAAATGAGGCAACGATTTTTTATATTGATATCTCTTATCACAGTGTTGCTAACATCTTGTGTTACCTCCCGAAAGGTTAACTACCTTCAGGAGCCTGACAAACACATACCCTCGTATAACGACACCTTGTTGTTTGCTGACTATATTCTTCAAACTGACGACCGCCTCTATATTCAGGTTTACAGTCTTGATGAAAAGATAACTGCATTGTTCAACGCTGGAGCTACCTCAACTAACATGCGTCAGTTGACGCGTAGTAATGCTGCTAACTCAAATACAGACCTCTACACCTATTGCGTTAACAAAGACGGTAATATTAATTTTCCTACACTTGGTTTCATTAGCGTGCGTGGAATGAACACGCGTCAGGTGAAGTTGCTTCTTGAGGAGCGTTTGTCAGGTCTCATTGTTCAGCAAGGCACAATGCCTAACATCGCTGTTGAAGTGCAAGTAGTAGGACGAACATTCTCCATTGTCGGCATGAAGTCAGGTCGTTACACTCTACCGAAAGAGAAAGTAACAATCTTCGAAGCTCTTGCTATGGCAGGCGACATATCTGATTTTGGTGACAGATCGGAGATAAAGATAATACGAGAGGAGAGCGACTCTACAGTTGTTAAGACTTTCGATGTGCGTTCAGCCGACATTGTCAACTCCGAATTTTATTACGTTGAGCCTAACGATGTGATATACATTCGTAAGATGCCTGGCTATTCGTTTGGAATCAACTCCGTGGCAACCGCTATATCGGTAACCGCAGGTACGATATCTTTCGGCGTATTCATTTACTCAATAGTGCAGCGAATAATAAATGCTGCAGGAAAAACAAACAATGCAAGTACACGCTAACAACTGCAAGTGAAAAAGTCTATCCTAAATATTGTGATACTGTGCACAGCAATCTTGTCATTTTCACTGACGGGTTGCTATCCTCATAGTGCGATTGGTTTGTTGCAGGAGAACAAGCGCTTGCCACAGTATGAGCAGGTAGAGTATGAGCCTTATAAAATACATGTCAACGACGAAATCATCTATCGTCTGATTACGATGGATGAAACAATATCGAAGGTAATGACTGGAGGTAGGAGCAATATCAACAATATTTATGATGTCAACACCTATCGCGTTTATTCGGACGGCACAATAGACATTCCTTTCCTCCCGCCAGTGCACGTGGTAGGACTTACACTTGAGGAGGCTCGTCAGGAACTTGAGCGTAGCTTCCGCGAAATAATACCTGATGCAGAGATTAAGTTGTCCATATACAATAAGACTTTCACTGTTATTGGTGATATCAATTCAGGCACATTCCCTATCTATCGCGATAAACTGACTATTTATCAAGCTCTTGCCATGTCGGGCGACCTGATGAATGGAGCTGACCACAAGCATGTGCGCATCTTGCGCCCTCAGGCAGAAGGTGAGCCTGAAATACTTGAATTTGATATACGTACTAACACTGTTATTGACTCGAAATATTATTACATTTATCCAAATGATGTGATATATGTGGCACGCTCAAAGGGCAGTTTCTACAAGGTGGCATCATACAGCGGTTTGCTCGGACTTATCACGTCCTCACTTGCGTTGCTTGTTTCTGTGTTGAATTTTATACCTGTTATACCTTAAAACTCGAATCGTGAATCATGAAACCTGATAAAACTAACAATCTGTTTGAAGACGAGAAATCCAACTTCGACCTGATGGAATGGGCGCTCAAGTTGTTGTCATACTGGTATCTGTTTATGCTTGCAGCAGTTATAGCACTTGGTCTGGCGTTGGTTCAGAATAGGAAATGGATTCCGCAGTATGTATCATCAGGCACAATTATTCTTAAAGAATATGGTCCTTCATACGGAGGCTCTGGCTTGCTGATGCAAGGTTTTGGTGTCGATGCAGGTTACAAAAATGTGAATAATCAGGTTATCATGCTCAGCGGATACGATCTGATGTGTCGTGTCATTGACTCGTTGGAATTCATGCATGTCGATTATATCACCCAAGGTCGTTTTAAGACGAGAAATATCTACCGATCAACGCCAATTGTAGTTAATGCCTCCCATGTTAACCCTTGGGCATATGGCTTGCTGTTTCAACTTGATATTGATGACGGTCTACTGACTATATCCTACGAGGGAAATGACATTGATTTTCATGCAGAAACTCATTATGGTGAAGTTCTACAGACGAATATGTTTGATGCTGTCATCATGCCAACCGACAACATGGTTCGCAACGGCAGAATGTATTTCCGATTCCGCGATCAGGCTTCATTGGTAGATGATTTCTCTTCACGTTTAGCACTCAACTTCGTCTCTGAGGGTTCATCTGTGCTGCAGATTTCATTGGCAAGTGAGACTCCTCAACGTGATTGTGACTTCATCGACATGCTCTGCAAATGTTTCCTTGAGGATAATCTTAATAGAAAAAACGACGTGGCTGATAACTCCATACGCTTCATCAATCAGCAATTAGAGCAACTACAGAAGTCGCTTGTGGTTTCTGAAGGAGCAATGACAGATTTCCGTCAGGAAAACAAATTCGTTGACGTTGGTTCGTATGCAGGTACTTTGATGGCGAAAATGGAGAGTTACGATGCTCAGCAAATGTCGCTGAATCTGAAAGAAACATATCTTAATTATTTGGAAAACTACATTCATACTAATATGGAGGATGGAGGAGTCGCTGCTCCGTCATCGCTTGGTCTCAACGAGCCTATGCTGATGACACTCGTGCAGCAACTTAACGACCTTCGTATTCAACGCGGTGAACTCACAGAAAAAAATGTTTATTACGCCAAATATACGAAAGACATTGAGAATGTAAAGGAGGCTATAAACGAGGTTGTCAACTCCATGCGGACTTCGCTTGAGATAGAGAAAAAGGATTTTAGCACTCGTTATGCTCAGGTGCAAAAGGATATAAAGAATCTGCCTGAGAAGGAGCTTCAGATGGTCGCAATAGAGCGCAATTACCGCATAGACGACAATTACTACACTTTCTTCCTTCAGAAACGAGCCGAGGCGGAGATACAGAAAGCAAGTAATATGCCTGACAACGATATCCTTGACAAAGCACGCACTATGTCTGTCACAAACGCATCGCAGAAGAGCAAGACAATAGTCAGATATCTTATCATTGGCTTACTCATACCTCTGCTGCTGATTATCTTGTTTGAGTTGCTCAACAACAAAGTTCGCACACCCAAAGAGGCAGAGCGATTGTCTGATTTCCGTCTGATAGGCTCTGTACGCCATGTGAAGTCTGAGAATCCTATGCTTGCCAAGACTCATCCGCGCTCCTCGTATGTGGAGATGCTTCGCAGTATACGTACGAGGATAGAGTTTATTGTTCAGCGCAAGACAGGCATTATGATGACAGTTACCTCAACTCAGTCGGGCGATGGAAAGACATTCCTCTGCACCAATCTTGCGACTCTGTATGCGATGACGGGCAAGAGTACACTGCTTGTTGACCTTGATATGCGCAAACCTAACATTCACGAGAAACTCGGACTTGACAATAGCAAAGGTATAACCAACTACCTGATAGGCGAATGTAGTATGGATGAGATAGTAGAACACAACGAGGCATTTGATTTTGATATTCTTCGTGCGGGTACTGTTCCTCCTAATCCAGGTGAACTCATCCGCAGCGAAAAACTGACAGAGTTGCTTAATAACCTAAGGTTGCGCTACGATTTCGTAATCATTGACTCGTCACCTATAGGTCAGGTTCCTGATGCTTATGCTCTTGTGGAACAAACAGATATTACGCTGTTTGTCATTCGCTGCATGCAGACAAACAAATACTTCGCTAAGAATACACTTGGACAGTTGTCAATTGACCATTCCGACAAAATCAAACTTGTGCTCTCTGATGTTCCTGTGGCACGTCGGGGTCTTCGTTATGGCAAAACATTCGGCTATAACTACAACTATAATTACGGATATGGTTATGGCTACGGCTATGGTTATGGTTACGGTAGAAAAAAGAAAGGATATAACTACTATTCCGATGACGAAGAGTGACTGTTATTATAACAGTCTGAATGAATTGACATTGAATAATCTTAAACAACAACAATAATATGAATATCGCAATTGTAGGAACAGGTTACGTAGGTCTCGTTTCGGGAACTTGTTTTGCCGAGATGGGTGTTGACGTGACATGTGTTGATGTCAACAAAGAGAAGATAGAACATCTTCAGGCGGGTCAGATACCCATCTATGAACCAGGTTTGGAGGATATGGTGCTGCGCAACTATCGTGCAGGGCGTCTGCATTTTACTACTGATCTCGGTTCAGTGCTTGATGAGGTGGAGATAGTGTTTATAGCTGTGGGTACGCCTGCTGACGAGGACGGCTCTGCAGATTTGAAATATGTGCTTGCCGTTGCTCACGAGGTGGGGCAGAAGATGAACAACTACGTGTTGCTCGTCACAAAATCCACTGTTCCTGTGGGTACTGCAGAGAAAGTGCGTCAGGCTGTCAGTGAAGAACTCTGCAAACGCAATCTGAATTTTGAGTATGATGTAGCATCCAATCCTGAGTTTCTGAAGGAAGGCGATGCTATTAAGGACTTTATGTCGCCTGACCGCGTGGTGGTAGGTGTGGAGAGTGAACGTGCAAAACAACTGATGACACGTCTCTACCGACCTTTCCTCTTGAATAACTTCCGCGTGATATTCATGGATATTCCTTCTGCTGAGATGACCAAATATGCAGCCAACTCGATGCTTGCTACACGTATCTCTTTCATGAATGACATAGCTAACCTCTGCGAGCGTGTGGGTGCTGATGTTAACATGGTGCGCAAGGGTATAGGCTCTGATGCACGTATCGGAAGCAAGTTCCTCTATTCAGGTATTGGCTACGGCGGCTCATGCTTTCCAAAGGATGTGAAAGCCCTTGTGCATACAGCAAGCGAACACGGTTACCGTATGCGCGTGTTGGAGGCTGTGGAAGAGGTCAACTATAAGCAGAAGGAGGTGCTGTATCACAAGTTGAATGCTTATTTCAGCGGTGACTTCAAGGGCAAGACTGTGGCTCTGTGGGGCTTGTCGTTCAAACCCAATACCGATGACATGCGTGAAGCAACGTCGCTTGTGCTTATCCGTATGCTCGCTGAGGCAGGGTGCTGTCTGCGTGTATTCGACCCTGTAGCCATGAATGAAGCCAAACGCATATTGGGTGAGAAGGCATGTGTGTACTATGCTTCTGATATCTACGATGCAGTGCTCAATGCTGACGCCCTGCTGCTTATCACAGAGTGGAAGGAGTTCCGTCTGCCTTCATGGCAAGTCATTAAAAAAGCCATGCGCGGCAACCTGATACTTGACGGCAGAAACATATATGACAAGCAGGAGTTGATTGCCAATGGATTCTCCTATCAGGGAATAGGATTATAAGCAAATCGGATTAAGTGATAATAAAATAGAAACAGGTATGAGAATTCATACTTGTTTTTTATGCGATATATGCGATGTCTGCGATGAGACTTTTTACTTTCCTGTTGCGAACAGCCTCATGAGAGCTTTCACATAGTCTTCGTCTGTGCGTACGGATACGTTGTGTGTCCCTGTACGCCCGAAGAGGTTGTCAAGTGCTGTCTGCGATGCCTGCCATGCGTCTGCATAGGCTTGTCTGACGCTGCTTACAGAAGTATCAATCCATGTCCTGAGTTCTGTCTCGGAATCCTTGAGTTTGAGTAGTCCCACGTCAGGCAACTCCGCGTCACGGCGGTCATACACCTGAATGACCTGCAGGTCGTGTTTGTTCTGTGCTATCAGCAGCGGCTGCTCCATCAGCAGTTTGCCTTTCTGCATGGCTGTGGCATTTACGAAGTCGCTGATGAGGAAGGCTGTGCAACGGCGTTTCTGAGCATTGGTGAAGTATTGCAGCGCCTGTGCTATGTCGGTACCTTTCGACTGCGGCTCAAACTCTATCAACTCGCGTATGATGCGCAGCACATGCTGACGACCTTTCTTGGCAGGGATATATTTCTCAATCTTGTCGGAAAAGAATATGACGCCCACCTTGTCGTTGTTTTCGATGGTGGAGAAGGCGAGGGTGGCAGCTATCTCGGTAATCATGTCACGTTTCATCTGTGTCATGGTGCCGAAGTTGCGGCTGCCGCTCACGTCGATGAGCAGCATCACGGTCAGTTCGCGCTCCTCCTCAAACACCTTGACGTAAGGCTTGTTGAGGCGTGCTGTCACGTTCCAATCGATGCTACGCACGTCATCGCCTGCCTGATATTCGCGTACTTCGCTGAATGCCATACCTTTGCCCTTGAATTGGCTGTGGTATTCGCCTGCAAATATCTGCTTGGACAGACCGTGAGTCTTTATCTCTATCCGACGGACTTTCTGTATGAGTTCTTCACTTGTCATCAGGGTACTTCAACCTTGTTTAGGATTTCTGTGATGATGTCTTCGGTGGTCATGTTCTGTGCCTCGGCTTCGTAGGTGAGCCCGATGCGGTGACGGAGTACGTCGTAGCATACGGCGCGGATGTCCTCCGGTATGACGTAGCCGCGGCGATGGATGAAGGCGTATGCACGTGCTGCAAGAGCGAGGTTGATAGAAGCACGGGGTGAGCCGCCGAAACTGATCATGTTCTTAAGACTGTCAAGTCCGTATTGCTCAGGGAAGCGGGTGGCGAAGACGATATCGACGATATACTTCTCTATCTTTTCGTCAAGGTAAACCTGCTGAACCACCTTGCGTGCTTTCAGGATGTCTTCGGTAGAGAGGATAGGAAGCACCTGCTTGCGGTCGGGTGCTATCTGCTGACGGATAATCTGTTGCTCCTCATCCTTCTTCGGGTAGCTTATCACAACCTTCAGCATGAAACGGTCGGTCTGTGCCTCAGGCAGAGGGTAGGTGCCTTCCTGCTCGATGGGGTTCTGAGTGGCAAGCACAAGGAAAGGTTCCTGCAGACGGAAGGTCTGATCGCCAATGGTAATCTGACGTTCCTGCATAGCCTCAAGCAATGCTGACTGCACCTTGGCAGGAGCACGGTTAATCTCGTCTGCCAATACCAAGTTGGCAAAGATAGGACCACGCTTGATCTTGAACTCCTCGTTCTTCTGTGAGTAGATCTGAGTGCCGAGCACATCGGCAGGCAGAAGGTCAGGAGTGAACTGAATACGGCTGAAGTCAGCCTTAATAAGGTCGGAAAGGGTCTTGATAGCAAGGGTTTTCGCCAAACCAGGGACTCCTTCAAGAAGGATATGACCGTCAGACAACAGACCTATCAGGAGGCTCTCGATGAGGTGCTTCTGACCTACTATCACTTGATTCATGCCCATCTGAAGGGCATCAACAAACGAACTCTCACGCTCAATGTGCTCTTGAAGTTCGCGAATATCAACTTGTTGCATATATTGTGTTGTTATGTTAGTATTCTGCCTTTTCTTCTGCAAATACTATGCCAAATATATGCGCGATAATGCGATAAAGACGAGAATCACTTCCGCATTCTTGCTGTGATGTCGGTGAAGGTGCCGTTGATGATACGGTAGAGGCGCTGATTGGTGGTAGCGTGGTCAAGTCCGCCCAATTGCTCGATGTATGGTCCCACCTTCACGTAGTCGAAGTGCTCAGGTGGAAAATCAGCAGGCAACTCCTGTCTGCCTGAGTACCATGCTGATTTATAACCCTTTTGATGAATATACGCTGCAAGACGGTAAACAGCATGCGGGTCGTTGTCGCCTCCCATCAGGCTGATACAGGTGACGGCGCTGCCATATCTGAGCAGCAGGCTGTCGAGAACGTCTTCGTCGAGTACTTCTCCGATGTCTTCCCACAGTTGCGGACTGTGGCAGCCTTGGCAGCGGTTGGGACACAGACTCAGGTTCAGGGCGAGGGTGGTCTCGTCGGGGATCTCCTGAAAGACAATATCGTAGTCGGTATATTTCAGCATTGCCAAATCCTCCATGCTGCCTGAGCCTGTCCGTATAACATGCCAAGACCGTTGCAGACGGTGGCTCCGTGTGCCTTGCAGCGGCTGAGAAAGAGTGTCTCGGCAGGATTGTAGATGACATCGTAGCAGAGGTGCTGCGGTGTGATGCCTTCGTATGGTATGTCGGCGCAGGCGTCAGTGTCGGGAAACATGCCGAGTGGTGTACAGTTGACGACAAGCAGATGTTCACGGATGATGTCAGCTGTCAGCGTGTGGTATGTGTAGTCGTAACCCTCTGAGCGTGAGACGACATGCACGTTTATGCCCATCTGTCGTAGTGCATAGATGACAGCCTTAGCCGCACCTCCTGTGCCCAAGACAAGAGCGCTGACAGACCGCTGCGCTGACAGACCGCTGCACTGACAGAGTAAAGAAGAAAGACTCTCGCTGAAGCCTATCGTGTCTGTGTTATAACCTATTAGCCTCGGGCGACCTGTTAGCCTATTAACCTCTTCACCTTTTAGCCTATTCCCATGTTCAAATTTGATCACGTTCACGGCTCCAATCTTTCGTGCGGTGTCGTCAAGGTCGTCGAGGTAGGGTATCACTGTCTCCTTGAACGGCAGCGTGACGTTCAGTCCCGTGAACTGATGTTCTGCGCACAGCCGCGGAAAGAGGTCGATACTCTCAAGCGGAAACAGACGGTAGTCGGCGTCTATATGCTCGCGCATGAACTTCTCCGTGAAGTACTTGGCTGAGAACGACTGCTTCAGCGGGTTGCCTATTATTCCGAAATGTTGCATATCATTATCTCCGCCACTTCTGCGGTTTGTGGTGTCACTTTGTACTTGTCGCTTATCCTGTAGCCTACCACCCATGCTATGTCGTCTCCGCTGAGCATTAGCCACACCTCTTGTTTCTCTCGAAGGTTGAGGTGCAGGTCGGTGAAGAAATCCTGCAGTTTCCTTGTGCCGCGCATGCCTATCGGGCGGAACCTGTCGCCTGCCTTGTAGTGTCGGAACGTTATGGGTTTCTGCGTTACGCTGCTGTCCATGATGACGTGCAAGGCTGTCGGGTCGGGATATGTCTCGTGCTGATTTCTGCTGCGAATAACAATGTCTGCCTGCGGACAAGCGCTTTCGCTGCCATTTGTCCTGTAAACCATCAAATATTTGCGGTCTTTGATGGCGGTGTGTGTAGGTGAAAAGAATCGTTTACCCGACTGTTTTGTTAGCGATGATGCGATGTCGGCGATATTGGTGAAGCCGTAGTCACGCAGCAGTTCGTAGATTATGGTCTCGGGAGCAACCGTTGCGAGCAGTTTTGGGATGTCAATGAGTATGGTGTCGTCCCCGTCAGAAGACGGACGACGGGTGACGATGGTGTTGCGGATATTCTGCATGTAGTCGTTGACGATACATTCATATCCGCGCATGAGACAAGCAGTTTGCGATAATTTCTCTGTCAGGGAGGGGTTAGGGGTTAGGGGTGATGGGTTAGGGGTGATGGGTGAAGGGTGAGCGGTTTCACAATTCCCCAATTCCACAGTTCCCAAATTAGCCTTTTCACCTTTTAACCTTGGGTGACCACACGGCGCTGACGCTGTCGCCCCTACGAATTCACCTTTTAACCTAAACCTCACCTTGTTGCGTGGGATGTCGGTGTCGGTGTTGGTGCTGTCTTCCACGTGCTGCAGGTGTCGGACTGTGAGATAGCGCAGAATGTCGGCGTGCGTGGTGAACAGCAGTGGACGGATGATGAGTCCGTTCCGTGGCAGCATGCCGCGCAGTCCGCGTATGCCTGTGCCGCGCAGCAGGTTGAGTATGATAGTCTCGGCTTGATCATCAGCGTGATGTGCCACAGCGATAGCGCTGCAGCCCTCGCGTTGGCGTATATGTTCGAAAGCTTGGTAGCGTTGCTCACGTGCTGCCATCTCGATGGATATATGGTGCTGCCGTGCGTAGTCGGAGGTGCTGAAGTCACAGACTTCGAGCGGGACACCGAGGTCAGTGCACAGTTGACGGACAAACTGTTCGTCACGGTCGCTTTCTTGCCCTCGCAAATGGAAGTTGCAATGAACGGCATAGCAAGTATAACCCGCACGCAGCAGCAGGTCGAGCAGAGCCACGGAGTCGGCGCCGCCGCTGATACCCACCACCACCTTGTCGCCTTTTTGAAGAAGGTGATGACGGCAGATATATTGTTGCAATTGCCTCAGCATTTGTTAGTTGACAGTTCACAATTCCACAATTCCCCAATTAGCCTCTTAACCTCTTAACCTCTTAACCTCTTAACCTCTTAACCTTATAACCTCTTAACCTTTACTCCGTCAGCGTTGCGATATCTACAAGGCTGTGCGATATGGCGTAAATGGTAAGTCCTGCGGGTGAATGAATAGAGAGTTTCTTGGTTATGTTCTTGCGGTGGCTGATGACGGTGTGCACGCTTATGCACAGGGTGTCGGCTATCTCTTTGTTGCTCTTGCCTTGTACTATCTCCCTCAGCACATCTTTCTCGCGTTCAGACAGTTCCTCCTGTGTTGGTGCAACGTGTCGGTGCTGCTTGTGTGCGTGCTGTGCTTCCTGTCGTACTGCAGGCAGAAGGATGTCATCCTCGATGGCGCAGTGCGTGGCAAGATCCTGTTCTATGACAGCGATATGCGCGAGGACGGCGATGAGTTGCTCGGTGGCTTGTGTCTCGGGATAGTATTTTATGATCAGCTTTTTTAATTCGCGCAGTTTGTCGGCTATGTGTTGATCATCGACGGCACGGTGTTGGTGCGAGAAAAAGTCGAGGTCGAAGTCCCCATACCCCTCGCCGCGCATAAGGCTTTCAATATAAGGGAAGAGTTGCTCATTCTCGTGCTGCATGTGCAGGGACACTTCGTTCACGTACTCGTCATAGTATTTTATGATCAACATGGGTATCTTACTGTCGTTGATACTGAGGTTCACAGCCTCGATGAGGTTACGCCGCAGCAAAGGCAGGGAGAAGGTGAAGAAATAGTCGTGCGCCTGACGCAGATAGTCCATCAGGGTAGGGAGTGAGAGTGTGTCAGCCGTACCTGCATCTTTCTGTCGCCCGCACACATAATTCACCACGGCGAGGAACGTCGGCGTATGAACATTGTTTTCGAGGCATACTTCGCCTATTGTCTTGTCGCCCACGCCCACAGGCAGACGGAACCGTGCTATGCAACGCAGCACCTGTGGCTCAGCAGACATCAGGTCTGCCATCTTGTCAGCGTATGTGTACATTTTTATGTTATTTGTAGGGGCGATCCCCATGTGGTCGCCCAAGGTTATATGGTTAAAAGGTTAACTTGTGAGTGCGCAAAGGTACACAAAAAAATATATATATGCAAAATCGCAGACATCGCGTTATCGCGTTCCTCTGTCGTAACTGTATATATTATATATATATATATATATTAATAATATCCTTTAAGCTTTTACATCCCTAATCACTAACCCCTTCCACAGTTAGCCCATTGGGCGCACAATTCTCCAATTCCACTATAGGATCACTGTAGGGGCGCCCCCCGTGTGCGCCCATGAATAATGAGTCAGGAGTAAGGACTGATTAGTATTTGCTATTCATTTTTTTGTCTTCTATTCCTTATTCCTGATTCTTGATTCTTTGTTCTGTCATTTTTTGTCTTGTTCCTTATTCCTATAGCGCAGCGGTCTATATGCGATATTGATATCTGCGTTATCAACTAAAAGGGCGACCCCGTGTGGTCGCCCCTACAACGTAGCGGTCATCATCAGTACATTCCCCAAGTGGTCTTCAGCACACGGAACTCGGTACGGCGGTTTATCTGATTGCAGATGTCCTGTTGCTGTGGCGTGAGCGTGTCGATGTAAGCCTCGTCAAGCACCTGCTCAACAGGTATGAACGGATACTTGGCGTTCAGTGCCTTGTCCGCCACCACGGGACGCTCCTTGCCATAACCCATAGGTGTGAGGCGCTCTTTGTCAATGCCGTGCTGCGTGAGATAGTCAACCACTGATTGTGCACGTTTTTCCGACAGCAGACGGTTTGCTTCGGCATTTCCCACGCGGTCGGTGTGAGCCGACAACTCGATGGTGATATGCGGGTTGTCGTTGAGCATTTTGATCAGTTGGTTCAGCCCCTCTTCCGACTGCGGCGTGAGTGTCCATTTGGCAAACTCGTAGAAGATGTTGTCCATGGTGACGGGCTTTGAAATGGGCGAGAGAACGAAGTTCTGCGTGTAGGTATAGCTGTCTGTTGCCTTCTGCGTGCTTAGTGTCTGTTTCTCATTCAGGTGTCCGCGTGCAGTGGCAAGCATCACGTAGCGTACGTCTTTCTTCAACTTGATACGGTAGGTGCCGTCACGTTTCACCTGCACTCGTTGGTTTGTGCCGTCATCACCCACGAGACGGAGCGTGGCATCGGTCAGGTGTTCGCCGTTGTTGTCGGTGACTGCACCTTCCACCTGCAGTATCATCTCGGGCAGAATGAACTGATATATAAGGTCGTAGCCTTTCTTCTGATTGCGGTTGGACGAGAAGAAGCCGTTCTGAGTCTGTCCTGCAAAGGTGATACCGAAGTCATCGCCGTTGGAGCAGAACGGAGCGCCGAGGTTGAAGAGCAGCCACGTGGTGTCCTGCGGCACCGCCTTGAACAGGTCAAGTCCGCCATAGCCTGCATGTCCGTTTGATGAGAAATATAGTGTCCCGTCGCGTCGGATGGTAGGGAACATCTCGTCGCCTGCGGTGTTGATCTGTGCACCCATGTTCTGTGCGCCTAACCACTGTCCGCCGTCATATTCGGCAAACCAAATGTCGTTGCCTCCGTATCCGTCAGGAGCGTCCGAGACGAAATACAGTGTGTCTCCGCTGTATGAGAGTGAGGGGTGTGCGCAACTGATGGTGCTGTCGGTGAACAGTTTGACCTCGTGAGGTTCGCCCCATTCACCCGAGGCACGATTGGTGACATATATCTTTGCACCTTGGTCTTTGCCGTTGACAGGCTTCGAGTAGGTGAAATACATCGTCTTGCCGCCGTTGGTAAAGCAGCATACACCTTTCTCAGCAGGGAAGTTCTGCGATTTTCTCGCTGTCATCGCATCATCGCCTTCCTTGTCATTTGTGTCTAACGATGTGTCCGATTCTGATTCTTCTCCCAACTGCAGTGCCTCGATGTCTTCCCACTCACCCAATGCGTTGCGCCTCGTGGTGAAGAGGTTGCAAACGGGCGCGCCTGTGATGCTGCTGCCTCGTGTGGTCTTCTTTGATGCGGGTGTGCGGTTGGATGTAAAGACAATGGCATCCTCGGTCTCACCAATGAACTGCGGCGCGAAGTTACTGCAACGTTTCTGATTAAGTTCCTTCGCTTGCGTTACCTTGTATCGACTGCTCTGTTTGCGCCACTCAGCCACCTGTCTGCAAGCGAAGGCACCGCTCCGTGCCACGTAGTCGTCAGGATGTGACTGCAGGTAAATCTCGTAGCCTTTCTGTGCGTCCTGATACTTGCCCATATAATGCAGCACCTGAGCCTGACGCAGATAGACTATGGAGTCGGGATAGCGGTTGCGTATGGCGTTGCGGTAGGCACTCACGGCACGTGTGTTGTTGATATGTCGGTAGCACTCGCCCTGACGGAACGCCACGTATGCCTTGGTCTGCTTGTCCCTGGCTTTAATCTGACGGTACACCTGCCTGTAGATGTCGCCTGCATCGTAATACTCGCCAATCTCGTACTTCTTGTCCGCCTTCTTGATGCGGGCTTTCACACCGCAGGAGGACACTGTGAATGAAAAAGTAACAAGGATAAGGCAAAAAAGCAAACTATCGTATCCCGTAAATCTTTTATTCAATGCTTTTTTCATTATTACTTTTTCATTGTTACATTTTAAGCGAGTTCATGCACGATAAGTCCTGAGCGCAGTTTAGGCTCGAACCAAGTGGTCTTCGGCGGCATGATGTTGCCTGAGTCGGCAATGTCGATGATCTGTTTCATGGTGACAGGGTAGAGTGCAAGCGCCATGCGCATCTCTCCTGAGTCCACACGACGTTTCAGTTCGCCGAGTCCCCGTATGCCACCCACGAAGTCGATGCGTTTGTTTGTACGCAGGTCACGCAGGTCAAGCACCTTGTCGAGAATGAGGTATGATGAGATGGTGACATCAAGCACACCAATGGGGTCGCTGTCGTCGTAGCGTCCTTCTTTGGCAGTGAGACTGTACCACGTGCCGCTCAGGTAGAGGCTGAAGTTATGCAGGTGCTGAGGCTTGTATATCTCCGCTCCTTTCTTCTCAACGATGAAGTCCTCTTCAAGGCGGCTGAGGAACTCGTCGTCTGTCATCCCGTTGAGGTCTTTCACTACGCGGTTGTAGTCGATGATGGTCAGTTCGTCATCAGGGAAGCATACGGCAAGGAAATAGTTGTACTCCTCTTTGCCTGTGTGATTGGGGTTCTGACGGCGTTTCTCGTCTCCCACAAGGGCGGCAGCGGCACTGCGGTGATGTCCGTCAGCTATATACAGATACGGTATCTGAGCGAATATCTTTGTGATTTGATCTATGGTCTTCTTGTCGTTGATCACCCAAAAAGTATGTCCGAAACCGTCAAGGTCTGCCACGAAATCATACTCAGGCTCGCCTTTCGTCACTTCACGGATGATAGCCCTGAGGTCGTCGCGGTGAGGGTAGGTAAAGAACACAGGCTCCATGTTGGCGTTGTTGACGCGCACATGTTTCATGCGGTCTTCCTCCTTGTCCTTGCGAGTGAGCTCGTGTTTCTTTATCTTGCCCGTCATGTAGTCATCCACGTATGCAGCCACCACCAAGCCGTATTGTGTCTTGCCGTTCATTGTTTGGGCATACACGTAGTATTTCTCCTCCTTGTCCTGCACGAGCCATCCGTTCTTGCGGAACATGTCGAAGTTCTCACGTGCCTTCTGATAGACACGCTCGTCATGTTCGTCGGTACCTGCGGGGAAGTCTATCTCAGGCTTGATGATATGGTACAGCGACATGGGGTTGCCTTGCGCTTCAGCGCGTGCTTCTTCGGAGTTGAGCACGTCATACGGGCGTGAACTGAGTTGCTTGGCTATCTCAAGCGGAGGACGATAGCCTTTGAAAGGTTTAATTGTTGCCATATGTCGGGTGATTAAAAAGTATAAAGTAAAAAGCAATTAAGTGTTTTGGGAGGAGCGTAGAATTGTCTTCAATGCTTTTTTCATTATTACTTCTTCATTTTTACTTTAACTTACTTCTGTGGTGCTTTCTGTCCCATGGAGCAGGTGCCGTTGAACTGAGCGTTGGGTTCAACTATCAGTGTCTGTGTGTGCACTTCTCCGTGCAGGTTGCTTGTGGCACGCAGTGCAAGTGTCTGCTTTACTTCAATCTTGCCGTCCAACTTGCCGAGTATCTCTGCGTTCTGACAATCAATGGTGCCCTTCAGCATTCCTTTCTCGCCAATCACCACCTTGCCCGAGCACTTCAGGTCGCCTTCCACTACACCGTCTATACGTATGTCACTGTCGGCTATGATGGTACCGATGATCTTGCTGCCTGCTGTCAGAGCGTTGTAGAGTGCTCCCGTAGGCTGTTGCTGTTGTGTTGCCATAATATCTGTTGGTTTTATGTTAGCGTTATATAAGTGTATGCGTACGTGTATGCGCATTTTCCGCCGCAAAGATAGTGAATGTTTTTCTAATATGCAAATCCCGTTGTCGCTGTTATCGCCATATCGCTTTTTATTTTTGCATGTGAAATAAAAATATTACTTTTGCACCTTGATAATATATGTAATCCGTTGCATGTGATTATGCATTATTAATTACGCACTATGAATAGTGAATTGAATCTTCCGCCCCGTCATATAGGGCTTTCAGAGCAGGACAAAGCCGAGATGCTTGGCGTACTTGGTGTAAGCAGCCTGCAGGAACTCATAGGTCAGATTATCCCTCAGCAGATACGTCTCAAGCAACCGCTCGGACTCGAAGAGGCTGTTACGGAACAGCAGCATATGCTTGACATGAATGTGCTTGCGCAGAAGAACAAACTGTGGAAGACATACATAGGTCGCGGTTGGTACGACACCGCCACACCTGCAGTCATTCTACGTGGTGTACTTGAGAACCCTGTTTGGTACACCTCGTACACTCCTTATCAGGCAGAGGTCAGTCAGGGACGTCTTGAAGCTCTGTTTGTCTTTCAAACCGTTATATCCGACATGACAGGTCTGCCTCTTGCCAACTGTTCGCTGCTTGACGAGGCAACGGCTGCTGCCGAGGCTGTGACGATGATGCGCAACCTCCGCAGTCGTGAGCAGGTGAAGAACGGAGTTGACAAAGTGCTTGTGGACTCGCATCTGTTTCCCAACACCATGTCCGTACTCCGCACACGTGCCGCAGGACAAGGCATACAACTCGTTGTTGCCGATGTGGTAGGATTCGACCTCAATGCAGCCGATGGGTTCTTCGGCGTTATTGTGCAGTACCCTGATGCGGACGGTAGTGTGGAGGACTATAGTGCTCTTGCCGAGGCTGCCCATGCCAAAGGCATGCATGTGGCTGCAGTATGCGACTTGATGGCGCTTGCACTGCTCAAGAGTCCTGCTTCGTGGGGTGCCGACATTGCTGTGGGTTCGGCACAACGTTTCGGACTGCCAATGGGATTCGGTGGTCCTACTGCAGGATATATGGCTACACGTGACGAATACAAGCGTGAGATGGCAGGACGTATTATCGGATTAAGCAAGGACGCACACGACAAACCCGCATTTCGACTTGCACTTCAGACACGCGAACAGCATATCAAACGTGAGAAGGCTACTTCAAATATCTGCACCGCTGAGGCGCTCTCTGCCATGATGGCAGGCTTCTACGCCGTTTATCACGGGGCTGAGGGCATTCGGCATATTGCAGAGTCCATTCACGGAAAGGCGGTGTACCTGAACGAGATGTTGCAGGCATACGGCTATACGCAACTTAACAACGTCTTCTTCGACACGCTCCATATAATGCTGCCCGAAGGTATGGAACAACAGCGTCTGCGCAGTCTTGCCGAGGAACGGGAGATAAATCTCTATTATGCCGAGGACGGAACTGTAAGTCTGAGCATAAACGAGACAACAGACCTTGACGACATGAACCTCCTGATAGAACTCTTTGCAGAGGCTTCAGGCAACATGCCGCAATACGAAGAGTCGGAAGACGTCTTCAACGGTTTGTGGGCATTGGAGGAACAGGATGTGCGTGACATCGACTATCTTCAGGAAGAAGTGTTCCGTAAATACCATACAGAGACAGAGATGATGCGTTGGTTGAAACGTCTCGAGCGTAAGGACATATCCCTTACTCACAGCATGATACCTCTCGGTTCGTGTACTATGAAACTAAATCCTGCAGCAGCCATGATACCCATCACTATGGCAGGTTTTACAGGCGTTCATCCCATGGCACCCGCAGAACAGACAGAAGGATATATCGAGATAATGAAGGAACTTGAGGAGCAATTGTGTGTCATCACAGGCTTTCCTGCATGCAATCTTCAGCCTACATCAGGTGCTGCAGGCGAATATACGGGACTTGTCACCATACGCGAGTATCTGCGCAAACACGGTGAGACACATCGCAACATACTTCTCATTCCTGCATCGGCTCACGGTACCAACCCCGCATCATGTGCTCAAGCAGGTTTCGTTCCTGTGACTGTGAAATGCGACGAACACGGTAACACAGACATCAACGATTGGCGTGAGAAGGCTGAGCATAACAAGGATGTTTTGGCAGGATGCATGATCACTTATCCTTCCACACACGGCATCTTCGAGACAGCCATACGTGAGATGTGTGACATCATACACAGCAACGGAGGTCTTGTATATATGGATGGCGCCAACATGAATGCACAGATAGGTTTCACCAATCCTGCAACAATCGGTGCCGACGTATGCCACCTGAATCTGCATAAGTCGTTTGCGTCGCCTCATGGTGGTGGCGGACCAGGCGCGGGCGCCGTTTGCTGCACTGAGATACTTTGTGACTGCCTTCCTTCTGCTGATGCAAACCGTGTGTCATCTGCTCTCTACGGTAATGCCAACATGGCACTTATTTCCTATGGTTATATCCGCATGATGGGCAGCGAAGGATTGTGTGAAGCAACTGCCGCAGCTATTCTTGCAGCAAATTACATGGCGGAGAAACTAAAAGATGCATACGGAGTGGTATATACAGGTAAGAACGGAAGAGTGGGGCACGAACTGATTCTTGACTGCCGTCAGTTCCATCAGGCAGGCATAACCGAGGGTGATATAGCCAAGCGACTGATGGACTTCGGCTATCATGCACCGACACTCAGTTTCCCTGTGCATGGCACGCTGATGATAGAGCCTACCGAGAGTGAGTCGAAAGCCGAACTTGACAGGTTTATAGAGGTAATGCTGATTATCCGTGAAGAGATAGAGGAAATCATTGCAGGCAAGGCTGACAAGCAGGACAACGTACTGCTTAATGCTCCGCATGCCGAGTATGAGGTTACAGCCGATGAATGGCAGCATGCCTACAGCCGTCAGAAAGCTGCATATCCTGCAGAGTGGTTGCTTGAGAACAAGTTTTGGCTGCCTGTGGCACGTGTGGACAACGGCTTCGGGGACAGAAATCTTATTGCACGTTATTAACACAACATCTATATGGCAGACATCAGGAAAATAAGGAAGACACGTCCGTTTGTAATGGCAACAGAGTTGTTTATGATAGCCTTATGGCTCTTGCCATACGCTGTGGCAGTAAACCAAATATTGGTGCCGCATTCTATTGTGACAGGCGGTCTAACGGGTATATGTGAGATTATCTATTTCGCTACCAACACCTATGTGCCTATATGGCTTTCCACGCTGACATTCAACTGTCTGTTGTTGGCAATCGCATGGCGCATAGTGGGTTGGCGCTTCTGCGTGCGTACCATGTACGGAGTGTTCTTTATGTCGCTATGGTTCAAGATAATCCCCATAGCACAGGAGCCTCTTGTTCATGATCCGTTCATGGCAGTTGTAATAGGCGGTATCATGTGTGGTGTCGGACTTGGAGTCACTTTCCTCAACAACGGTAGTTCGGGTGGCACCGACATAGTGGCAATGATTGTGAACAAATACCGCCATCTGCCACTCGGAAGAGTGCTTCTCTATTGTGACCTTGTGATTATAAGTAGCGCCTATTTCCTGCCTAACGTGCACAGTGTCGAGAAAGTGCTGTTTGGTCTCACTTTTACCGTCATCACTGCCACTGCCATTGATTGGATAATGCGTCAGATAAGGCAGTCGGTGCAGTTCTTCATATTCTCTGAGAAGTATGCTGCAATAGCGGATGCCATCAATACTAAGATTCCGCGTGGTGTTACCATATTGGAAGGCGAGGGATGGTACAGTAAGAAGCCGATACACGTCATCACAGTGCTTGCCAAGAAGAACGAGTCAAACCGTATTTTCAGTTTGGTGCGTGAGATAGACCCGAATGCATTTGTCTCACAGTCGGAGACGATAGGTGTGTTTGGACAAGGTTTTGACCCGATACAGAAATAGCATTCTCGCCAATATCGCTATATCGCATCGAAATACCCCCTTGGTGGGATAATCCGCACAGGTCAGATTGTCGTTGTCAGATTTTTCTTATTATAGTAAGACCGTCGCGCAGAGGAAGTATTACTTTTTCTACGCTGCTGTCATTTTTTAACATATCGTTGAAGGCTCTCAACCCGAGTGTCTGCTTGTCGTGGTCGTATTGTGACTCTATTATGTGTCCGTCCCAAAGTGTGTTGTCGGCAAGAATGAATCCTCCGCGCCGCACTAAGGGTAATACAAGGTTGTAGTATTCAGTGTATTCGCGTTTGTCAGCATCTATAAACACCAAATCAAAAATCTTTGTTTGCATATCAGTCTGTAGGAGCACTTCTCTTGCATCACCGATATGCAGTGTGATTTTATTACCAAGCGGTGAGAGCGACAGGTTGTGACGTATAGTGTCCTCGAGTTCGTCATTATGTTCTATAGTATGCAATTCTCCATCTTCTGTCAATCCCTCAGCCAAGCACAAGGCTGAATAACCTGTGAAGGTGCCGAGTTCAAGTATCTGCTGCGGTTGCAGCATCTTCGACAACATTGACAGCACACGACCCTGAATATGACCCGAAAGCATGTGAGGATTCAACTGATAGACATTTGTATCATGGGTGATACGTTTCAGTAGAGCATCTTCCTCACTGCTGTGTAACTCTATATATTCGTCAAGTGTCATCTGTAAAAATCGTTATTATCGCTATATCGCATGCAAAAGTACACAATCTTTCCTGATTGAGAAAATGATGCCCCTGTATATTACCAAATACTGACAAAATGACATAAAAATGCTACTTTTTGCAATTATTGTTGTATGTTTGACGAACTTTTTGTACTTTTGTGGGCAGAATTACTAACACTAATTAAATAAGATTTTATTCTATGGAAAAGATTGATGAACTTGACCGCAAGATTCTGAGGATTATCACTCAGAATGCCCGTATTCCTTTCAAGGACGTGGCTGAGAAATGTGGTGTCAGCAGAGCAGCGGTGCACCAACGTGTGCAGAGAATGTATGATATGGGTGTCATTACAGGCTCAGGTTATGTAGTTAATCCCAAGTCATTAGGTTATCATTTGTGTGCATATATAGGCATAACGTTGGAAAAGGGTACTATGTACAAGTCGGTAGTGACTGCTTTGGAGAAGATCCCCGAGGTGGTTGAGAGTCACTATACTTTGGGTTCATATTCTATCCTTATCAAGATGTATGCTCGTGATGATATGCATTTGATGGAACTCCTGAGTCAGTTGCAGGAGATACAGGGACTTGCGCAGACGGAGACGTTTACAGCGCTTGACCAACGCATCAAACGCTCGCTGCCTATACAATAATATGGTTTTTGGATAGCCTCTAAACCTATAACCAATTAATTGATAAACGTATGAAGAAACTGTTTGCAGTACTGCTGCTGAGCGGTATGTGTGCAGGATATTTGCATGCATGGGGTGCTCTCGGTCACCGTATCATTGCCGAAGTTGCATACAACCAACTGACGAAGAAAGCACGTAAGCAGTTGGATGCACTGCTTGGCAAGAGAGGTGTCATCTATTATGCTCCGTGGGCTGATGAGATAAAATCCGATACTATATATTCGAAGTCGCATGTGCACCATTATCAGAATCTGAAGGCAGGTCTTAAAGCAGAAGACATAGAGTATCTTTGGCTTAACAACAAGACAGAGGGTGAATATGCTTTTTATGCTATTGACAGTCTTGTTAATGTTCTTAAAACTGACAAGAACAATGTTGATGCATTGAAGTTCACCATACATATACTTGCAGACCTTTTTCAACCTATGCATCTCGGTCATCCTGACGACAAGGGAGGCAATCGTGTTCAGATGCGTTGGTTCGGTCACGGAACCAATCTTCATTCCGTGTGGGACAGGTGGCTGTTGGACTATGCACAACTTAGTCAGACCGAGTATGTTCGTCTGCTCGAAGACAAATACTCGTGGCAGATGAAAGAGATACAGAAGCGTTCTATGGTTGAGTGTCTCTGTCGTACATATGAACTGCAGAATGCTGTGTATGATTGGCAGGAAAAAGGAGACAACTCCAACTATCATTATGCATACCGTTTCCGTGCTGATATGGAGCAGAATATGTATGCAGCGAGCGTGAAACTTGCACAGTTGCTCAACGAGATATACAAGTAGTGTCTGTTATGCGGAACGTGCCTGACAAATTGATTTTGTTGTTGTGTGCACTTCTTGCAGGTGCAACTATGACTGCAGATGATTTCATTGACGATGTCTATTATCTGCCTGATGTGGATTTGCAACACAGATTGTCCGCAACAAATACTTTTTTGACACCTCACTACAACAAGAATGTGCGTGAGATAATCTTCATTGATGATACAATTACCTGCGGTCAGCCTGATACTGTTCGTGCTATTGTCGGTAATGAGTCAGATGCACAATGAGAATACGCTTTAAAATATTGTGTTGTCTGACAGTTGTTTCAGCAAGTGCATGGTCACAGGATTTCGACAGACAGATATTTTCGGATGCGGATATCCTTGGTACAGCGCGATATGTTGCTATGGGCGGTGCTTTTGCTGCACTTGGAGGGGATGTGTCTGCAGTAGTTGACAACCCTGCTGCACTTGGTGTGTTCCGACATGGAGAGGTGTCTGCTACGGGTGATTTTGCATATGACAGAGTTTTGTCTGCAGGTGTTATAAACACTTCCACACGTTTTTCAATACCCCAATTCTCATGGGTAATTAATTTTAACTATGGGGCAGATAGACAGCGAGGGCTGCTTTGCAGCAGTTTGATGTTGCAATATCACAGACTGAAAAACTACAAACGTAATTCTTCTTTTGCCGCACCATCTGATGTCTCACTCACTGATTTGGTAGCAGACCTTACCAATGGACTAAAAGAAGTGCAATTGCAGGAACCACATTGGTGGGAAAGTGATAATGTAGGAACTCTTTCCAAAACAGGATATGAATTAGGACTGATAACTGTTAATCCTGCCAATGAGGAAAGGTGGCTTAGCATACTCAGTGAGGGTCAGAATGTTAACACATCGATGAAAGTGGAGGAGTCGGGTAGTGTGAATGAATATTCTATTGCTTGGGGAGGCAATATCAGTAATTTATTTTATGTAGGTCTTGGAGCCAACATGCATTCTGTAAGTTACAGTCGCAGGACAGATTATCAAGAAACCTTTGAGGACAAAGACTTCTTCCTTATTTCATCTTTTACTGCTTCAGGTTTTGGCTTTAATGCTAATCTCGGATTTATTGTTCGTCCTGTCAGTTGGATGCGAATGTCGTTGTCGTATCAAACTCCTACTTGGAACTCGTTAAGCCAAAGTTCATATACTATGGGGAATAGTCATATAGTAAAGGTGACAGATTTTACTCATAGGACAGATACTTATACTGATAATTCATATATGTTGCCAATGCGTATGACAGCAGGTATGGCATTTCAGATCTCACAGTTAGGATTGTTTTCGATGCAATATGAATGGAGTCATCTTCCGAAACAAGTGATAGATGATGTGCATCGGATGAAGGTAGGTACGGAATGGATTATACATAATAATTTCTTTCTACGTACAGGATATGCTTTTTCCTCTGCTTTACGAAAGAATGATATGCTGTTCACTCCTTCATATAACGATTTACGTTCAGATACTGATTTTAAGAATATGAAATATCTGCATTACATTTCTGCAGGCGTAGGTTTTAGAAAACGATATATGCTTGTAGATTTGGCTTATCAATGCAGAATAGAACGGAGTAAAGAATATGCATTTGCTCGTCCCATATATAACGGCGTGGATTCTAAACAAGAACGTTGGGAATATGTTTCATATGATATGAAATCATTCACTCACAGGATAGTACTTTCTATCGGTTGGACATACAAACGATAGTAAACCTAAACTAAACAATAATTAATAATCATGGAAAAATTATACAGATACTTGCATACACACAGA
The DNA here is from genome assembly GCA_905234685.1 of Paludibacteraceae bacterium. Classification (GTDB taxonomy): domain Bacteria; phylum Bacteroidota; class Bacteroidia; order Bacteroidales; family Paludibacteraceae; genus Colicola. Next base: position 28,321 of record CAJOIR010000007.1, on the reverse strand, counting down.
TGGTTGTTATACACTTTATTGATGTTTTCAATTGTATTATTCGCAGTGTTGGCATTGCAATGTCGTTTTGAGGAAAACATAGCCAAACTGCTTCCTCCTACAAGTGATAACCTGACTGTTGATCTTGCTTTCTCTGACCTGAAAGTGAAAGACAGAATTTTTATTCAGATCACGGCTGCTGAAGGAAAAGAGACAGATGAAACAGAACTCACTGAGGCCATGGACAGATTCATGGAACTAATAGCAGAGGAAGACAGCGAGAAAGGTAATATAGGTGGTATGCTTTATCAAATTAACTTTGAGGAGATGCTACAGACTGCACCATGGCTTGTAGAACATGCTCCTCAATATCTTGATTTCACGGACACAGAGATGGATTCTCTTACAAGCGTTGAGCACATTAAAGAGCAGATAGAGCAATACATGTCGTTTTTAGATACTGATATAGGTATGCTTTTGTATGATTATATAGCATATGACCCTGCAGGCATACTTATGAGCCGTATATCCCCGTTACTTGAAAACGGAGGTCAGGGCGGCGTTCGCAATGGACACTTGTTTTCTAAAGATGGTGAAGTTTGCATGGGTTGGCTTCTGCCTCAGTTGAGCAGTATGGATTCGGGAAAATCAGGAGTGTTGCTTCGTTCTATCAAGAGAGTCAAGAGGCAGACAGAGGCTGAATATGAAAACGTTGAGATTCTGTATCACGGAACGGTAATCATGTCTGCTAACAATGCAAGGCGTACAAAATTAGACCTGCTATTAACCATCGGCGTGGCTCTACTTGTGATATTAGCTTTGCTTGCTTGGTGTTTTCGTCAGTCTTCATCAAACCTGTTATTGCTGATGCCTGTGACATACGGTGCCCTCATGGCATTGGCAGGCATATATGTTGTAAGAGGCGGAATGTCGGTAATGGCATTAGGTTTGGGAGCAATTGTGCTTGGCGTGGCATTGAGTTATTGCCTGCATGTGTTGGTACAATACAAATACACGGGTGATGTTTCTGCAACAGTTAGAGACCAGTCCACGCCGGTATTCCTTGGTGCCTTGACAACAATAGGTGCTTTTGCAGGTTTGTTGTTCACTGACTCCTCTCTTCTAAGTGACTTCGGTTTGTTTGCCATGTTCGCAATGGTAGGTACAACAATCGCTTGCCTTGTATTCATGCCGCATTTCTTTCCTAAAATTAATAGGAAGAACGAGCGTGCATTCCGGTTTATGGAGCGTGTGAATGACTACGACATGTCTGGTAACAAACTTGTCCTTGTGATGATGGTGGTGTTTGTCGCAGTATGTACTGCGTTCTCAGGGAAAGTGCATTTTGATTCAGATCTGAAGAATATTGGTTATGTTGATCCGTTAGTGGCACGGTCAATGCAGTTGTATGATTCAAAACAGCAGGATGGTAGTTTTAAACAATATTTCGCATCTGTGGCTACAAATATGGATGAAGCTCTTGTTGCGTTGGAGAATATAGAGAATGTGTGTGATTCACTGCAGGATGCGGGCGTTATAGAAGGTTATACAAAAACATCCGAGTTGATGCCCTCAATAAAGAAACAACAGGATAGAATTAACCATTGGCAAAGATACTTTTCAGATGATAAAGCGGCTGTAGTTTGGCATAATGTGGAGAAGGCATGTGGCATGAGTGGTGTCGATTCGGAGATGTTTCTTCCATTTAGAGAAGCGATGACATCAGAATATGAGCCTGCACTTATTGCAGAAGCAGGAGTGGTGCCAGAAAATCTTATGAGCAACCTTACAGAGAATACAAACGGTTATGTATTAGCCTTCTTACCAGTTATGATGCAAGAAGACCGTGTAACGGAGGTGAATGACATATTGACAAAGGCGACAGGTTGCCTTGTGCTTGATCCATTCTACTATACAATAGATACAGTGGCAATGATGCAGAGAGACTTCAACAAAATACTTGGTATTTCAGCTTTATTTGTTTTGATTGTGCTTCTGCTTGCATTTCGTAGGATAACCATCGCTCTGATAGCATTTCTACCTATGACATTGAGTTGGTATGTTGTGCTTGGCGCAATGTATTTGACAGGTCATGAGTTTAATCTCATAAACATCGTGGTGTCAAGTTTCATATTTGGCATAGGTGTGGACTATAGTATCTTCATGATGGACGGATTACTTAAGAAGGCACGTGGAGAGAATACCCAATTGCTCTCGTATCACAAGACGGCAATCACTATCAGTGCTACGATACTTGTGATATGTATGTCATCGTTATTATTTGCTGTGCATCCTGCAATAAAAAGTATAGGTTTTGCTTCGCTTGTTGGTATGATAACAACTATGATGCTAACATATACAATTGAACCGTGGTTACTTAAGCAGATGCTGAAAGTGTCATGGTTAAGAAAGAAAATTCTTAAATAAGCGCTAATGGTATAGAATTTGCTATATTTGACGATTATAAAGTGATTTAATCTATGGGAAATAGTTGGTGGCAACGATTAAGGTTCAAGTTCCGTGTTTCGGTTGTAAACGAGAATACTTTGGGTGAGGTGTGGCATTTCCGTCTCTCTCGTATCGGTATGTTCCTATGGATAGTATTTCTTTCGTTGCTTTCGTTTGCTTTGTTTGCATTGCTTATATGGTATACTCCGCTACGCAGTTATCTGCCAGGATACAACGAGAACATACGTCAACAGTTGATTAGTGAGACGGTACGTGTTGATAGTTTGGAGAGTAAGTTGGCATTACAGACAGAATATCTGGACATGATACGTAATGTAGTATCTGGTGAGGTAGAGACAGATAGTGTACGTCCTCTTGACTCTCTTTCCATTCAGAAACCTGAACAACTGCTTGAGACAAGATCTGCTATAACAGATGAGTTCATGGCGCAATATGAAGAAAAAGAAAAGGATAATCTTTCATTGTTTGATGTACAGTCTTCAACTCCGGTATATACTCTATTCCGCCCAGTACGCGGTATGGTTGAACAGAAATTTTCCATGCATGATAAGACGTATGCGATAAGTATAAGAACAACTAAAGGAGAAGTAGTGGCGAGCGTGCTTACTGGTACGGTGGTATATGAAGCCCATAGTCTGGAGTATGAGTGGGAGGTTATAGTGCAACACGAAGGTGAGTATTTGTCGGTTTACCGTAATGTAAAGAATTTGAAAAAACATGTTGGAGAAAGTCTGCAGGCAGGTGAGATACTTGCAACCGTTGCGGACAACAATATCATGTTGTTTGAACTTTGGCAAAGAGGTAATCCGGTAAATCCAGAAGAGGTGATAATTTTCTAAACTATTATGTTGAATAGTCGAAAATAAATATTAAATATAATATAAATAATCCTAATATATATTTAAATCTTAAATGATGAGACCCAAGCAGATCGCCATATTAGGTTCAACAGGCAGTATCGGTAGGCAGACACTGGATGTGGTTAGACACAACCCTGATAGATTCGAAATATATGCTATTAGTGCCAACCAGAGTGTTGATCTGCTAATTAAGCAGGCTCGTGAGTTTTGCCCTGAGGTAGTATGCATTGCTGATGAGAGCAAGTACGAAATCTTGAAAGAGACATTGAAAGATATGCCGTGCAAGGTTTGGGCAGGACCAGATGCAATCGCGGAAATGGTTACATTGCCATCAATAGATATAGTGCTTGCATCAATGGTCGGATATGCCGGTCTTCGTCCTACAATGGAGGCTATACGTGCAGGGAAGACTATTGCACTTGCCAATAAGGAAACTCTTGTAGTGGCAGGTGAATTGATTTGCCAGTTAGCACAACAATATCACACTCCAATATTACCTGTTGACTCTGAACATTCTGCAATATTTCAGTCACTCGTAGGAGAGGGTAGTAACGAGATAGAAAAAATACTTCTTACCGCTTCTGGAGGACCTTTCCGTAAAACAACGTATAATAAGTTGGAAAGTGTCACGGCAGCTGATGCTCTCAAACACCCCAATTGGGATATGGGGGCAAAAATAACCATTGACTCAGCAACAATGATGAACAAAGGTTTTGAAGTGATAGAAGCGAAGTGGCTATTTGGTGTGTCAGTGGATAAAATTCAGGTACTTGTACACCCGCAAAGTATTGTACATAGTGCTGTGCAATTTGTTGACGGCTCAGTGAAAGCACAACTCGGTATGCCTGACATGCGTTTACCGATACAATATGCCCTAACATATCCGGAACGAATTGTCAGTGACTTTCCTCGTATAGATTTCTTCTCACTGACGGAAGGGCTTACATTTGAGAAGCCAGACTTAAAGAAGTTCCGGAATCTGACACTTGCATATTATGCTATGGATAAAGGCGGAAATATGCCTTGCATACTAAATGCTGCCAATGAAGTGGTTGTACATGCTTTCTTACAAGGCAGGTGCGGATTCTTGCAGATGTCGGATGATATAGAACAAGTAATGCAGAAAGTTAAATTCATACACAAGCCAGTTTATGAAGATTATGTGGCAACAGACAATGAAGCGCGCAGGCTTGCAGCCGAGATATTGACTAATTAATTGATTATTTTAACCAATAGAATATGAGTACATTTTGGATTAGAGCATTACAACTGATATTAGCTTTATCTTTTTTGGTAGTTATACATGAATTAGGGCATTTTACATTCGCTCGTATATTCAAAGTCCGTGTTGAGAAGTTCTATATGTTTTTCAACCCGCGTTTTTCTATAATACGTATTAAGAAACTTGGAGGTAAATGGCGTGTACGCTTCTTTTCGCCCAATGTTGAAAGTACGATGGTTGACAAGACAGATGAAGCAGGTAATGTAATAAGAGACAAAAAGGGTAATGTCGTTAAACGGCCAATGACTGATGAAGAGTTGAATTCACTGCCTGAAGACGACTGGCGCAGAGAACCCAATAATACGGAGTGGGGAATAGGCTGGATTCCTCTTGGTGGTTATTGCGCAATTGCAGGTATGGTTGACGAGACAACAGGTGCGGACGGTTTGGCCTCAAAACCTCAGCCATGGGAATATCGTTCAAAGAAGACCTGGCAACGTCTGCCTATAATACTTGGTGGCGTACTTGTCAATTTTATTGCTGCCTTGATAATATATGGTGCGATTCTCTTCACATGGGGAGAGGAATATATTCCTGTTAAAAATGCAAAATACGGGCTTCAATATTCAGATGTACTCGTTCAACAAGGTTTTCACCAAGGTGATAAGATATTGTCGATAGGCTCACGTGTACCTGATACTAAGGCAGACGTGGTTGAATGGCTTGTTGTGAACGGTGAACGTGAGTTGACTGTGCTTCGCGGCACAGACACGGTGCTTCTTGAAATGCCAGAGGATTTAGGCAAACAAGTGCTTGCTTCAGGCAGTAGTGGCTTGATAGATTACAGATTTCCGTTTGTAGTAGATGAAATCATTGCAGATGCACCTGCTGCAAAAGCATTGATGATGGCCGGTGACAGCGTGATAGCAATCAATGGTGTTGAAACTACAGCCTTTCAGGATGTACAAACAGAACTTGCCAAATATCCTTGTGACAGTATTACAGTGAGTTTCTATCGTCCTCAGGCCGGACTTATGGAAGTACGTGTTTATCTTGGTGATGAAGCGAAGTTGGGGGTATATCCAAAGTCACCGCTTAATTATCTTGAGACACGCAAAGTGGAATATGGTTTCTGGGAATCAATACCTGCAGGAGTTAAGTACGGTTGGGATACGCTGGTAAGTTATGTGAAACAGTTCAAACTGGTGTTTACAAAAGAGGGAGCCAAGTCACTTGGCGGTTTTGGGGCTATAGGAAGTCTGTTCCCTCCTGTCTGGGATTGGCATTCCTTCTGGCTAATGACAGCATTCCTGAGTATCATACTCGCTTTTATGAATATAATACCTATTCCAGGTTTGGACGGAGGACATGTATTTTTCCTTCTCTGGGAGATGATAACAGGCAAGAAACCAGGTGACCGTTTCCTTGAGATTGCCAATAATATAGGCTTTTATCTACTATTGGCATTGCTAATATATGCCAACCTGAATGATATACTAAAACTATTTATGTAATGGCTGACTATTTTGTACATGAATCCTCTTATATTGACGAAGGATGTCATATAGGGAAAGGAACTAAAATATGGCATTTCTCGCATATAATGTCCGGTTGCAGTATAGGTGAAGAGTGCAATATAGGGCAAAATGTGGTAATAGCACCTCAAGTTGTCCTTGGAAGGAATGTGAAGATACAAAACAATGTGTCGGTATATACGGGTGTTGTATGTGAGGACGATGTGTTTTTAGGACCAAGTATGGTATTTACCAATGTCATCAATCCACGCAGTCATGTGTCAAGAAAGTCCGAATACAAACCAACACTATTAAAGAGAGGTGCTTCTGTAGGAGCAAATGCCACTATCGTATGCGGGCATGTACTGGGTGAATACTGCATGATAGGGGCAGGTTCAGTAGTGACACATGATGTGCCTGCGTATGCTTTGATGACAGGTAATCCTGCACGTCAAACAGGGTGGGTAAGTGCTCATGGAGAGAAACTGAGTTTTAATTCAGATGGTATTGCAACTTGTCCTGCTACCGGTAAAAGATATATCCTCAAAAACAATATTGTTACACCATTAATACAATAAAATAATATGATTCAACGTATTCAAACATTATATCTGACACTGGCAGTTGTTCTTGGTACAATGCTATGTTTCTTTTCTCCAGTATCATTTATTTCACCAGAGGGAGCGGAGAATTTCCGTCAACTTACAATATCATTCAAAGGAATACAGGATATTACAAACCCTGCGATTCCTGTCACATTGATGAATACTATATCGCTTGATATTATTTCTGTCGCAATACCACTATTGGCACTGGTTGACATATTCCTTTACAAGAAACGTATAATTCAAGCGAGATTGAATGTGATAACCGTAGTGCTTTGTGCAGGTTGGTATGCAGTGTTGGCAGTGTATGTATGGTTTGCCAAGATGAACTTTTTTGTAGAGTGGTATATTACTCCCTGGGCAGCCATACCTTTAGTGAACCTTGTACTTACACTAATGGCAACAAGAGCGATTCTTAAAGATGAAGCTCTTGTAAGAGCAGCAGACAGAATAAGATAGTTGTATCCTGATTTGTCAGAATAAGTCAAGGTAGATGGGGAGATGGTCTGAGTAACCAGCTTGCCACCGGAGTCCGACAAAGCATCGCATCGGTATGTCACCTCCGAAAGCCTTGTCTTCTTCAAGCAACCAATAGTCACTGTAGATATTGGCTTTAGCACGATCAATGAGTGACTGTGAGACATAGAACTGGTCAAGACACGACCAGACTCCCTTCCACTTGTGTGTTCCCTTTCCTTCTTTTTCAGTTTGAATCATCAGGTTATGCATACCACGCAGATGTTCTGCAGGAGTTGAATTCATATCTCCCATAACCAATATTTTTGCCATAAAGTCTGCATGTGCGATGCTATCTATGGTATGCTGCAAGATACGGTATGCAATGAGGCGTTTGTGAGCAGTCTGTTCTGTCCCACCTAATTGTGAAGGAAGGTGACAGAGAAGGATATGCAATGTATCGGTATTCAGATGATGACCGCGTCCTGTAAGTTTAATCACTCCTTTGGCATAGACAATGTCGCGTGTAGGGCGTTCTTCCTGCGGCATAGGAATAGGTATAAAACAATTGTCAATAATATGAAACTGCTTGGGGTCATAAAGCAGAGCACAATCTATTCCACGCTCATCCGGACTATCCTGATGCAAATATTTATAGCCGTATTTGCGAAGTCCACCAATGTTGAGCAAGTCTTTTATGCATTGCTCATTCTCTACTTCACACAAACCCACAATAGTGGGTGTATCCCATTTGCCGATATTGGCAACGACACGGCTAATGTTCTCCAACTTGCGCTGGTAACGGCTATAAGTCCAGTGATATTTTCCATCTGGCAAGAAATCTTCATCCTGAGTTAGAGAATCATTCTGTGTGTCGAACAGGTTTTCAACATTGTAACTGATAATGCGCACTTGTGCCTGAGACAATACAACAAAGAGAATGAAGGTGAGAGTCAGGATATGTTTCATCGTTTTAGAGAGTTAACAAGCATCCCACATGCAGCGAGAATATCCTCACCTCGTGAGCGTCGTATAGTGGTAGTTATACCATTATCATTAAGCCAATCCCTAAGCCAAATCATCTGCTCCGGGTTTGAACTATTAAGTTTGCCTTCCGATGATGGGTCTTCATGATAACGGATAAGATTTATGCGACAATCAAGACCATTAAGAAGGCGTTTCAAGCCTTGTGCATGACGCATAGTGTCATTCTGTCCTCCAAAGCATATATACTCGAATGAAACACGCCTCTGATGTGACCAGTCGTATTGTCTTAAAGTATTGATAACATTAGATATAGGATATGCTTTCTCTATTGGCATGAGTGGCATGCGCTCTTCTGCGAATGGATTATGAAGACTGATGGCAATATGACATTCGCCCTCATCAATCAACTTTCTCAAACCAGGAATGAAGCCTACAGATGAGACAGTAATACGACGGGGAGACCAACCACAGCCCCAATCGGCAGTGAGTATCTGAATAGAACGTAGCACGGCATCAATATTGTCGCAAGGTTCGCCTTCTCCCATATAAACTATGTTGGTAAGTGAGGCAGAGTCGGGAATGGAGAATACCTGGTTGAGTATGTCAGCAGCAGAAAGATTGCCATGGAATCCGAGTGTGCCTGTCATGCAGAAACGGCATCTCATCTTGCATCCTGCCTGTGTGCTTACACATATAGTGGCACGATCATCCTCAGGTATATACACTGACTCTACAGGCTGTGAAGCAGGTGAATTGGCGAGTTGGTTATTATTTGAAATATTTACCAGAAACAAATATTTCTTTGTGCCGTCTGTCGAGACTGCTTCTGCTGCGGGTGGAGTACGACCAATGGTGTATTTCTCTTTAAGTGTCTGTCTGCCTTTGACAGATATATTTGTCATCTCTTCAAATGAGACAACACGTTTCTTATACAGCCACTCTGCGAGTTGCTTGCCTGCAAAACGCGGTAACCCGGCATTGACGGCTACCTCCTGCAATTCATCCAATGTCTTGCCAAGCAGAGTTACCATGCAAACAACGGATACTTTGTCATTTCAGCATTAACCTCATTACGCACTTTGAGAATATTCTGCTCATTCTCAGGATCGGAGAGAACGCGGTCTATGAGGCTGACAATCCACGGCATAAGGTCTTCTTTGAGACCACGTGTAGTAATGGCAGGTGTTCCAAACCGGAGTCCTGAAGTCTGGAATGCAGACCGACTGTCGAAAGGCACCATATTCTTGTTAGACGTGATATCGGCAGCTACAAGCGCCCTTTCTGCCACTTTGCCTGTCAATTCGGGAAACTTGGTACGCAGGTCAACGAGCATACAATGGTTGTCAGTGCCACCAGAAATGATTTTATACCCTTTCTTCAACAATGCATCTGCCATAGTAGCGGCATTGAGTTTCACCTGCTTCTGATAGTCAACATATGAAGGTTGGAGAGCCTCACCAAAAGCAACAGCCTTGGCAGCAATGACATGCTCCAAAGGTCCTCCCTGTACTCCGGGGAATACAGCAGAATCTAGGAGTTGAGACATCATCTTAATCTCGCCTTTAGGTGTTGTTTTGCCCCAAGGATTAGGAAAATCCTTACCCATGAGAATGACACCTCCACGTGGTCCGCGCATTGTCTTATGAGTAGTAGAAGTGACAATATGTGCATATTTGACAGGATTCTTCAACAGACCTGCGGCAATGAGTCCGGCAGGGTGAGCCATGTCAACCATGAATATTGCTCCAATCTCGTCTGCCACACGGCGAATGCGCTCGTAATGCCACTCACGACTATAAGCACTTGCACCAGCGATGATGAGTCGTGGACGCTCTGTGCGTGCAATTTGTTCAAGTTGCTCATAATCGACAAGACCATCATCTTCCCTTACATTGTATTCAAGAGCATGAAACATGAGGCCAGAGAAGTTGACAGGGCTACCATGAGAGAGGTGTCCTCCGTGACTGAGGTTGAGTCCAAGGAACTTGTCTCCAGCATTGAGGCATGCCATAAATACCGCCATATTGGCTTGTGCACCCGAGTGTGGCTGAACATTGACCCACTCAGCGGAATACATCTGCTTGAGTCGCTCCTGAGCGAGTTTTTCGCTAAGGTCAACCACTTCACAACCGCCGTAATAGCGTTTGCCAGGATACCCCTCAGCGTATTTATTGGTTAGAACGGAGCCCATAGCCTCCATTACTTGGTCGCTAACGTAGTTTTCGCTGGCAATGAGTTCGATGCCGCGTGTCTGACGCTCCCGCTCCTGGCGGATGATGTCGAAAATCTGTGTGTCGCGTGTCATGGTGAGGTATAAATGTTAATATTGTATAAAATATGAGTCGAAATGTTAACGTAGGTCTCTGGTAGATCCTATAGTGGTCCTATAGTGATCCTATAGTGATTTTATAGTGGTCTAATGTTAAAATCAGGCCGATTTATTGTTAATAAAATATAAAAACACAGGTTATATATTAAAGCAAATGGCATGTTACGGTAAGTCCAGCCATTACAATGCTGACCATAGACATGAGTTTTATAAGTATGTTGAGTGAAGGTCCGGCAGTGTCTTTAAACGGGTCTCCTACGGTGTCACCTACGATAGTAGCTTTGTGGCAATCAGATCCCTTGCCGCCAAAGTTGCCTTCTTCAACATATTTCTTAGCGTTATCCCATGCTCCGCCTGAATTAGCCATGAAGACAGCGAGTACAAACCCAGTGCTGAGTCCACCGATAAGCAAACCAAGTACGCCAGCCACTCCAAGCAACAGACCTGTGGCAACAGGCACTATGATAGCGAGAAGCGAAGGCAGCAACATCTCATGTTGAGCACCTTTGGTAGAAATCTCTACACAACGCGCATAGTCGGGATCAGCCTTGCCTTCGAGAATACCCTTTATTGTACTGAACTGACGTCGAACTTCTTCAACCATCTTCTGCGCAGCTCGTCCTACGGCATTCATTGTCAGACCACAGAAGAGGAATGCCATCATTGCGCCTATGAAGATACCAACGAGCACTATCGGGTTCATGAGGTTGACATTATATGCGTCCATAAAGTCGATGAGAGTAGCTTTAGCCGCTTCAACACCGTTAGGCAGGTCGTTACCCATACGTACAAGTGCCATCTTAATCTCCTCAATATATGAAGCAAGTAGAGCAAGAGCTGTGAGTGCAGCAGAACCTATTGCAAAGCCCTTACCGGTGGCAGCGGTAGTATTACCAAGCGCATCAAGAGCATCAGTGCGTTTGCGCACTTCGGCAGGCAACCCCGACATCTCAGCATTACCACCTGCGTTGTCGGCAATTGGTCCATAGGCATCGGTTGCCAGTGTGATGCCGAGAGTGGAGAGCATACCGACCGCTGCGATACCAATGCCATAGAGTCCCATAGAGAGATTGGCGGCAGTAAACTCGATGTTAAAGCCGTTGGCACAGAGGTATGCGAGAATGATAGCAACTCCTACAGTGGCGACAGGGATGGCAGTGGAGAGCATACCCAAGCCGAGTCCGCTGATGATGACAGTGGCAGGGCCTGTTTTGGACGACTCTGAGACTTTCTGCGTAGGTTTGTAAGTCTGCGAGGTGTAGAATTCAGTAGATTTGCCTATGATGACACCTGCCATGAGACCGACGACAACAGAGAGGCTAACCTGCCACCACTGGTTGGTGTCAGTGCCAAAGAGTAGGGCAAAGATACCAAAAGTGGCAACAGCAATGAGAATGGCGGCAGTATTTGTGCCTCGTGCAAGTGCTTTAAGCAGTTCTGTCATGCCTGCGCCTTCTTTTGTTTTAACAACATATATGCCTATTAATGAAAGCAGTACTCCAACGGCGGCAATGAGTGACGGCGCGAGCACGGCTTTGAGTTGCATGCCCTCTACGGCAGAAGTGGCAAAAGCTGATGCTCCAAGCGCCATAGTGGCAAGAATGGAGCCAGCGTATGACTCGTAAAGGTCTGCGCCCATACCAGCCACATCACCCACGTTGTCGCCCACATTGTCGGCAATAGTAGCAGGATTGCGCGGGTCGTCTTCAGGTATGTTGTACTCGGTTTTGCCAACGAGGTCAGCTCCGACATCTGCCGCCTTGGTGTAGATTCCACCGCCTACGCGTGCAAACAATGCCTGCGTAGAAGCACCCATACCGAAAGTGAGCATGGTTGTGGTAATAATAATAAGGTGATTCTCTGCACCTATGAAATGGTCAAGCACCAGAAACCACACGCTTACATCAAGCAGTGCGAGTCCAACAACGGTAAGACCCATAACGGCGCCTGAGCGGAAAGCCACCTGAAGACCAGCATTCAAACTCTGGCGTGCGGCGTTGGCAGTTCGTGCAGAGGCATAGGTTGCAGTCTTCATACCAAAGAATCCTGCCAATCCGGAGAAGAAACCTCCTGTAAGGAATGCAAACCAAACCCACCCGTTTTGCAGGTCGAATATAGACATGACAGCAAACAATACCGCAAGAATGACAAATACAATGGCAACAACCTTGTATTGCTGTTTGAGGTATGCCATAGCGCCTTCACGAACATGGCGTGCAATTTTTTTCATCAGATCAGTGCCTTCGTCTTTATGCAACATGCTACGGTAGAAGAAGAATGCAAATCCAAGAGCAAGCAGTGATGCTGCAAGCACACAATAGATAAGGAGTGAATAATTCATATTTATCATATTAAGATTAAACGTATTAACTATTACGTAATACTACAAATACAATAATGTCTTGTAACAATACATAGTCAAGTGCAAAGATACTATAGTTTTTTTAGTTGCACAAGAGTCATGTTTGCAAACAACTTGATTTTTATTATTTTTCTGCTTGAAATTATCGAAAATGTTTATTAACTTTGCAGCGCATAATGAAGTTCACAAACTAAAACTCTAATAAAATGAAACACTTAAAAGTTAATTTGATGCTCATTGCCATGCTGGCATTCAGCATTATGTCGGTATCATGCAACGAGCAAAAGCCTCCAGTAGATAATCCTGAAAACAATAATCTGGAAGATACTTCGAAAGTGGTAGAGCCTGTCGGCGACCTTGAGCCGTTTGTTCTGTCTGTGCCCGTGACCGATGACTGGATATTCAGTGGCAAACCTGAAATTACCATTCATATAGAAAACCCGAATAAGGTTGCTGTTACTGCTGAAATTAAAGTGAAGATATCTACAGATACAAAGAAGGAGGTGACAACCATAGAGAAGAAGGAGGAGATAGCAGCAAATGCCAAAACCGACATTGTTATTACCACTGAGGAGAATCTTGCTCCAGGATTCTATAAAGCCACTTGTGCTGTCAACAAAAAGATTGCAATGGCGGGTGCAAAGAAATATCAGACTTTCTGCTTTGGTATAGACCCCTTCGACATAGAGTCAGCTCCAGACAAGCAGTCAGACTATGACAAGTTTTGGGATGATGCAAAGGCACAACTTGCAGCAGTAGAGATGAATGCCACTCTGACGGAGATAACAAAGAAGAGCAGTTCGACCAGAAAAGTGTATCTTGTTGAGATGCAGTCTGTGCCAGACGGTCTTACGGGTGAGCCTGTGACAATAAGAGGCTATTATTGTGAACCTCAAGATGACGCTAAGCACCCTGTCATCATGCACTTCTACGGCTACGACAGTCAGAACACCAAGAGCAAGGTGGAGTGTCCTTCAGGTGGGTCATCGCAATATGCTGAATTCTATCTGTCACATCGCGGACAATATCTCAACAACCGTCCAGCCTCGTCTCGTGAGCCTGATGGCAAGGGTGACTTTGAGAATATCTATGGTGACTGGTTTGCTTATCATTTTGGCGACAAGGACAGTTATTACTACCGTGGCGCATTCATGGATTGCGTTCAGGCAGTGAACTTCATGGCTTCACGCTCGACGAGCGATATGAGCAACCTCTTTGCAGAAGGCTCAAGCCAAGGCGGCGCTCTGAGTTATGCTGCTGCTGCGTTGAGCGACTATCCGTTTACTGCCATTGCACCAAATGTGGCTTTTCTTGGAGATTTCCCTGATTACTTCAAGATTGTCAGTTGGCCTGCAGAGACAGCGAAAGCAAACAAAGGGTCAATGAGTGATGAGGAGATGTACAAGTTTCTTTCATATTTCGACACTAAAAACCTTGCGACACGTATTTCATGCGCAGTGCTGGCAACCAGCGGTCTGCAGGACGGCACTTGTCCTCCACATACAAACATAGCTCCGTACAACAATCTGAAAAGTACGGACAAGGAGTATCATTTCTATCCAGAGATGCAACATGATTATCCTGCCAACTGGTCAAGCATGATAATGACGTTCTTCAAAGAGCGTATCAAGTAGCAGTCTTAATATAATATTTCTATGATATGAATGATATGAAAAATAGTTTAATAATATTCACTCAATAACATTTACTAACAAATGAAAACAAGACTACTCACATTACTCGTCCTGATAGCGGCGACAACCGGTGTTTTTGCAAAAGAGTATTATGGTATCATCTTCGGCATGAACGAAGAGGTGAATTCCGAAAATGCTGCCGACATCTTTGGTGACGGTAAGGCAAGTTATGTGTATTCTACCAATACTCTCATACTTGAACAGGGTTTCTCTTATAGCCTTAGCAAGGGTTTCGTCTCATTCCAGACCGAGAGAGAGTTTCATATTCTTCTGCGGGGAGATGCTGAGATAAAGGCTTCAATACACAGTTATGATGACATAAAAATAGAAGCTGCCGTGCCATCTACGCTCACTATTACCGCCAACATATCAGGTTCTGGAATAGAGTGCCCCAATCTGACGGTAACACAGGATGCCGAATTGTATGTGCTCTCGCGCAACTCGGCACAGGACATGTACGCCATTCAGTGTGAGAATACTCTTACTGTCATTTCTACCCGTCTAGAGGCGAAAATGGTGAATTCTTCTATGGCAATTGCACTGAAAAAACTGGATTTAAAAGGCGTTACCATCACTACACCCGCCGGGGGAGTGGTGAACAATACAAAAGGAGGCATATGCTATGCCGATGGCACTTCTGCGAGATGGGTAATTATAGACCCGAGTGAATACACGGCTGTTGACGATTTATCTGCAACACCTATTCATGGTCCCCGCAAGATATTGAGTGATGGTCAGGTCCTTATTCTGATGCCCGACGGCAGAACTTTAAATCTGCTTGGTGCTGAACTTAACTGACGCGGAAGGGCGTACTCATTTTGCTGTGCCGTTACGACAAACATAATATATACAAAAATAACCAACATTTAATCAATATGAAGCGTATTCCTTGTTATTTATCTCTCATTCTTATAGCACTGATGCTATGCGTGTCAAACATCAAAATCAACGCTGCTGTTTATCAGGCAAGCACAGTCAAAGAACTGTATTCGCTCCTGACACATGGAAAAGACCCTGTATCAAAAGTGGATTTAGCATCTGATGATACCATCCGCTTGACAGCAAATATCTCTATCAATCAGGATGATGATATAAATGATTTTGTCATTCCTGCCGAAGTGGAAAGAACATTGGATTTAAACGGATATACGCTGACAAAGACTTCAAATGAGTCAGTCGGTCTGGTTTGTCTTTTTTATCTCTCCAATAAAACTGTCATTAACATTATAAACAGCCGTACAGGGGGTAAAATAGTTTGTGATAGAAAAATATCAGACAACGGTAATTACCTTTGCTCCGTATTCTGTAATGTTCCGGGATGGACGATATATAACATTGGCGCATCTACCGTCAATCTGTATGGAGGTAGCATTCAGACCACCTTTAATGGCTCTGCGTCATCGCATTGCTCGGTTATAGTAGGTCAGTTCGGACCGTATGAATACTACTCCCAACAAGCAGGGGAAAAAGTGACTGACTATACTGTCGGACATTACTTTACGCTGAATATGTATGGAGGAACAATCTCCGACTACAATAACACATTAAACGGAAAAGAGTTGATGCACGGAACTACATGGTATAACATATATTTTACCCGCCCTATATATTTTGACTTGAATGTGTACGATGGAACATTCGGCTCTACTAATACTCTTTCCTCGCATATCGGACTTTACTATGGATGGTCTGACATTAAGCCTCAAAGCAAATTCCGCAATGCTTTAATCTACGGATTGTCATTCAGGGATCAGGAGAGCCATGACGGGTTCTTCAACAATTTAGACCCCAATATCAAGATCTATATCAACAAGGTAGAGACTCCTGTAAGTACTTGTCTCAGTGCCGCTAACGATGCTTACGCCCGTAGCATGGTGGAACTGCGTTATGAACCTGATATAACAGTTGCGAAAGTTAAAGTGACCAAAGACAACTGCAACGATCTGTTGAACGGGAATTGCAAAGTGTGGTTCGATTATGCTACAAACACGCTTCATTTGGACAAAAGGTATGATTCAGAAAAGTACTACATTCCGGGCTGGATTGAATATAAAGATTTTAACCTTTGCATACAAGTGGATGGCGGAAAGATTTGGGATTTAGTATGTATCAATGGCGAGAATGGCGACCTTCACATTACTACTTCCAACTACTCCTTAACAGAAGAAGATGCTCCGCTAGTTCTTGTTGATGGAATGTTCGATCCAGGTATTAACATCGGGGATAATAATCAATTAGTTGTTTCCAACCGTCTGAATTTGAAGGTGAACAATAATACAGATCGTCATACCTCTGCTGTCAAATGTCACGATATGTGGGTTAACAACAGTTGGTTCTATGCAATGGGCACCAAACCTGTGGTGGATTGTGCATACGGCAGTGTCGTCAATGCGCACATCAAAACAGGCTCTTTCAAAAACCACGATATTATTAAGGTTGATCCGGATATAACAAAGTATTATATATTTATTCGAACCAACGGAAAGGAGTGGGGCTCGATAAGCGGAGCGGGAGACGGCATATATGAAGAAGGAACCAAACTGACTGTCACCGCCACTCCCAACCCGGGATATTATTTCGACCGCTGGTATGAGGACGGCTTTACTGATGCCACACGCACCATCACCGTCACCGAAGATGCAACCTACACCGCACTGTTCTTCCCGGAAGAGGTTGTCAACTACTACGATATCCGTGTCGTTTCTGCCGATGAGACCATGGGAACTGTCAGCGGAGGCGGATTGCAATTGGAAAAAGGACAGACAGTGAAAATCTCTGCCACACCGAAAACTGGATATGAGTTCTTGTATTGGACTACAGCTAACGGACAAGTACAAGGTCGGATTTCGGAGTGGACAGTAACGGCAGATGAAACCCTCACCGCACACTTCCGTAAACAACCGCCTGCAGACGCATATATGCTTTATGTATGCGGTACGCAGGTAACAGGTTCCAACTCGGCGGACATACTTGGAGACGGTGTATGGAACTACGATGATGCCACGCGTACGCTGACAGTTATGAAAGATGCAACGTACAACATCTCAAACGACGGCTTTATTGAGGATTTGGTTACTTCCGGTCCGCTGACAGTGAACTTGAGCAATCATAACATCAGTGCAACCTGTACCACAACCGACAATGTTCTTCGCAATGCCATCGTTTCGCATAAAGGGATTACCTTCACCGGCTCTACATGGCATGGCTTGACGGTTACTGCACAAAATATGTATGCGGCGAACCTGTCGGATGTGCTGACCGTAACCGGACACATGGATTTATATCTGAATCACAAAAATACCACAGATTGGGGCAAAAGCAATATTGACAAAGCACTCCTGCTCAGTAGCAAAACACCGGCTTTAGTTGTTGATGGCGCTAATCTCTATGTGTCAGCAGGGCAAGGCGCAAGCGATCAGTACAACTACAAAGTATCGAACAAGACTGATCAAAGCACTGTACTGGGCTTGAATAATGCAAGTGTTACGGGCGGCTCTATCAGTCATTTCTACATATCCGTCAACGACGACTCACCGCAGTACGAGATCAATTATATCACTCCTTCTCTTGCGAGTCTCTGCTTGACGAGTGTATTCGGTCTTTCCTTCTATGAAGGAACATACTTTGACCTGCGTGCTTATCCCACTGCGGGATATAAGTTCGTACGCTGGTCGGACGGTAACACAGACAACCCGCGTCTGATGATTATGCCGGCACATGATGTATATCTTGACCCGATTGTGGAAATCGACAACAGTCTCACGCAGACAGGTGCAATCATAAATGCCAATGCTACCGAAGGACAAGGCTCTATCGCTGACTTTACTTCTGGTTGGTACGCTGAAGGCACCGAACTGACTATCACTGCCGTTCCTACCGCAGGCTATGAGTTTGTACAATGGTCCGATGGTAAAACAAAGAACCCGTATTTCCTCATAGTTGAAGATGGCAAAAACATATCTGTCACCGCCATGTTTAAGGAGGGTACTACCGGTATCAACTCTATTGATGCGCAGACATTACCGGCTGCACACAAAATTCTTCGTGACGGCATTATTTACATTGAACGCAACGGCAAAACATACAACCTGCTCGGCAATGAAACTCAACTTTAACCTTTTAACCCATTAGCCCAATCATGAAATTCTTCCTCTGGTATAGTTTGGCTGGTTTTGTACTCGGTTTCTTGTATCTGATACCCACTTTCCGCAAGAAACGCCCTGAAGAGAACACCGCAGCCTACATTTGGCGCAGGCGAGAGCATGCCCAGATGCTGGCTACGGCAGGCATTTTTTGCCCGGTCTTGTGGCCCCTTGCAATAATCTATTTCCTTTGCACACGCAAGACGAACTGCCCTGTTTGCGGCAGGCACAACACCGTTATGTTCAGCCGCTCACACCGTCATGGCACGAGCGAGGAGAATTGGTTCAGTTGCAGTGAGTGCGGTTATACCGACTCGGCCCATGCCACTGTACCCGAGATTAAACCTGACAAACATAACAACCATACAAATCGCGGCCATGGCTCAGGTGGTTCGGGAGGCTCAGGCTCATGGGGCGGGGGAGGCTCTTTCGGAGGCGGAGCAGGACGGAAATTTTAGTTGACAATTGGTAATTGATATTTCAATGAAGAAAACATTATTTTTAGTAGGTATAATATTTCTGTCTTGTGTTGTCAATGCAGTGAAGCCGGCTCTGACTAAAATACAGGAGTTGCCCGCTGAGTGCAACAACGAAACAGCCTTCAGTCTCGTCTTCGATTATGCAGGTTATGTCTTCGAAGGGATGCTTTATCCTTTGCATGATAATCGCTGGATAGTACTCTCTCATTGGTGCCTGGATGAAGAAGAAACCATTTTCGTCGAGGACGAAAACGGCAACGAAGTACCCGCACCTTCTCTTTACAAAGACCCCTTTGAAGGTATTCGGTACCCTGTCATACAAACCGACTCCGTATCGTTCTCCACCCGCAACTATGCAGGTGAAGCCATCCCTCTCTACAGGGAATCCAAAGGCAAAAGGGTGGATTTTTGCCTTAAGGTTGAGTGTTCGCTTGATGTGCTTGATGCTGACCCCAAAACACGACGTGTACTATGTCGCACCAACCCGAATGATTGGATGTGGGGAGAGCCTCAAAACGAAGAAGAAAAAGAGTGGAAAAAACCTTTTGTGTCGGTTTTCGGTTGGATGGATGAAAAGTGGATATGCGCCAATCTTCTCACCACCTGCCCATGAACCCATTTTGATATTTTATCATTTATTTCGTCATTGGACTATTGAGTTGTTGGCGAAATCAATATAATAATGATAAATGACCAAATCGTAAATGACCAAATCGTAAATAATTAGATGATAACGTTTATCTGTCTGATAATCATCGGTGCTGTGGCATACTACTATTATACCAATCGTAGAAAGACACAGGATAATCCCGTTGCCACTGAAACTACAGAAACTTCTGAAACAGAACCTTGCTCAAACGAGGAGGAAAGAAGACAAAGACCCGGCAACGTCATATATGAAGATTATGTGCGTAAACTCTTCTACGATGGCGACACGCTCAAACTGCGCTACAACGGTGAGGACTACACCTTCAGCGGGCACGGCTACGAGCCGATGGCGATTATTCTCAAGAAAGGTGAGGCGGTGGCATATATACACAACTCGTTCCTCGTGGAGGACGAGTGCAGGGAGTTTGTAAAGAACCCGAAGTATTTGTGCCAAACTATCACCGGTCATAAGCATAACGCAAAGACTTTCTGTATGCTACTCAGCACAGCCATTGACCATGGATACGACTGGCAGATAGACGATTTGGAGCGTATGGTGGATGAACTCACCCGCTACGATACACGCGAAGTGTGGTATTCTGAAGATGGCATTGAGTTCGGTCGTTACGGCGACGAGCCCGGCGGCAGGGAGCAACACCACTACGAGTATGAAATACTCTATATCATTGTCGATGGACATAAATACCACTTGAATGACAATGTGGAAGAAGCGAATGCACTGTATCTGTTCTGGCCCGGTGGCTATGGCCGCAAACATGCAGTCTTGCGTATCCATGGCACCAACGGCGCGGTGCTTGCCGCCTATGCCGATGACTGGAAATCCGGACACACCTTCACGCCTTTCGGCCGTCCATGTGACACCAAGACCTTCTGTGCTATGCTCGCTTATGCCCTCCGCTCTGGCAAGAAAGACTTCAATCTCCGCGAATTGGAGAAAGCGTACGCGCAAAAAGATGAACCCCCAGAAGAGGAAGGAATAACCATTTACGAGGATGATGAAGCCCGCCTCTATTTAGACGGCGAGAAAGCGCAGCTGAGATATAAGGGCAGGAAGTATAACTTTGGTTACGATGGCAGGGAACCCTTTGCTACCATTGATAGTTATAGCCTCCATGTTGTCATTCGTCAGGGAGAGAATGTAGATGCCGCGTGCCGATATTTTCAGAATAATCCGGAGGGTACAATACAGACCATCACAGGGCGCAAATTGGATGCAAAGCATTTCTGCAAACTGCTCTGTGCAGCCGTAGCGCACGACCACGGACAGGACAGCGACATGGAGTATTATATCGATGACCTTGAACGCAAAGCCTTTGAACTGGAAGACTACCAAGCCCGCCGCAGAAAAATGGCAGAACAGCAGGCAAATGAACAAATAGTAAATGATTTGCTTTATACCCGCGGAAGTGTTTGTGCGGCGGACGATTATATAAACAAGGAACTGCGGATTAACCGGGCGTACTTTGCTACGCTTGAGGACCTGATAAGTTACATCCTCAATTACCACGAGGACGGTGGTTTTGCCGCAATACCTTATACCGGTGGCGATGCACACTGGCTCATCCTGTCAGACGACACTCCGCTGGCGGAAGTGGGTGACGACGGCCGGATCATCTCCTTTTGCGGGAATGACCCGCATTCTCCACTCAGCGAACTCAACCTAACCAAACTGCATGGCAAACGAATATAGAAAACATTTTGCAGTTTTATGATAAATATTTGAATAGAAATATAACTAAATACACTCCCTATGGAAATTATAACCGGACCATTGCGAAACATTATTCTCGGATCTATTGGCGTTACTGTTCTATTGTGCGTATCGCTGTACTTCTTCAAGCCTGTTGAGGGCATATTGGTTCACGCCCCTGTTGCCAACAGACTGATACACTTCTTCGCATATGCAAGTGTTGTATTTGTCGTTTTTGGGTTGATGTGTATATTCTGGGAAGTCTTTAGAAAACCGACCGCAGTGGCTCTCGGTTTCTATGTCCTGCTTTTCCTTTGTATATGCGTACTCGTGAAAATCCACGAATCAGTGGAATATAAGAAACATAAGTGCGATCGTCCGGAGGTCAGGTATTGCACGGTGACAAAACATAAGTTGGAAGGTGACAGAAATCTTTATCTCAATCTCCTGTTCGATGGCGAGGAAAAAGAGTGGGAGTTTTCTGATAACAATGGTTATCTGCCTTTCTTCGATAATGTTGATACAGACGACCGCGCCTGTGCCAAATGCGTAACCGGTTCACTCGGCATAACATTTATCGTTTCGTTGAGAAAGGATTATGAGAGTGAGTCTGACACTCCGTGACATTTGCAAGTAAACGGAATTTCCTACAATGTAACATTCATATATCAACATTCACTTCCAAACATTCACTTCGCTCATGAAATCAAAACTCATTGAATATCTTCTTCCTGTTGCACTCGTCATTGTGGCGGTGGTACTTTATTTTGCTCTGCCGAGCATACAGGATTTTGTTGTCCGCATATCCAAAGGCTGGAAAGGCGGACTCATCCTCCTTGGTGCAGGATATCTTCTCGGTCTCTATTATGCTTATGTAATGGGCTTTAGAGGCAGGAAACTCATTTATGCCATTTTCGTCATTGTCTTTACCGTCACCTGCATCTGGCTTGCCGTCAACTTCGACATGGTGTGGGAGTGGTTGCAAATGCATGTCGGTACATGGGGCACTATCGGCATCGTTTTGCTTCTTTGTGCATTAGTCGGCATCGGCATGATGTTTTTATAAAACTTGCTGGATGAAAAAGGAAGAATTCAAGTTTTAGGTAATTACACTAAATATCTTTATAAAAAACAGTCAGAGAGCGAACCTTTTCGATTTGCTCTCTGATTGTTGTCGGGGTGACAGGATTCGAACCTGCGACCGCCTGGTCCCAAACCAGATGCGCTACCGGACTGCGCCACGCCCCGTGCTTCGTAAAGCGGCTGCAAAGGTACTGCCTTTTCCTGAACTGTGCAAATGGAAAATATATATTTTGTTATTTTGTTTTTATTTTCTACCTTTGCAGCCTAATAAGCAAAATATGCATTTATGAAACTTAAACCAGTATTATTACTGTTTTTGGCTGTAACAGCCGTCAGTTGTATGAAAGAAAATGACGCAGACCGGGTGATAGGTCGCCAATATCCCAAAATTGAAAACCGTCTGTTCTCTGCCGAGGCTCTGTGGGCTATGGGCAGAATGGCAGGTGTTGCTGTTGATCAGAATACAGGACATGTGGCATGGCAGGTCACATATTATAGTGTTGAACAGAACAAGTCCAATACCGAACTATTCATGCTTGATGATGACAATAATGTTAGGCAACTTACTTCTACTCCTTATGGCGAAAACTCATCTGCATGGCTTCCTGACGGGCGATTGGCGTTCTTGTCCACCGAATCCGGCTCTTCGCAGATATGGGCCATGAATACTGATGGTACACACAAGCAGCGACTCACCGACTATGAGACCGATATAGAAGGATTCGCTTTTTCGCCTGATGGTAGCAAACTCCTGTTTGTGGCTCAGGTTAAGACCATAGAAACAACTGCAGAGAAATATCCTGACCTGCCAAAGGCATCGGGCAGGGTGGTGACCGACCTCATGTACAAACACTGGGACGAGTGGACTGAATCTGCTCCTCATCCTTTTGTTGCTGACTTCGATGGCAGTTCAGTAAGCAACATTCGTGATATTCTCGACGGAGAACCGTATGAGTCGCCTATGAAACCTTTTGGCGGTATGGAGCAGTTGGCATGGTCACCCGACTCCAAGACTGTTGCCTATACATGCCGTAAGAAAACAGGTCTGGAATATGCCATAAGTACCAACAGCGATATCTACATCTACGACATCACTACCGGTGAGACACGCAACATGACAGAAGGCATGCATGGTTATGATACCAACCCGCAGTTCTCGCCTGATGGTAGCATGCTTGCTTGGCTGTCGATGGAGCGTGACGGATATGAGTCCGACTGGAACCGGCTGTTTGTACTTGACTTGAATACTGGCGAAAAACATTTCATTAGCAGTCAGTTCAAAAGTAATGTGGACGAATATCTGTGGCTTGACAACTCTCAGATTGTGTTTGCTGGATGCTGGCATGCTTTGGAACACTTGTATCTGCTTAACCTCAATGGTGAGCTGACCGAACTTACTGACGGACAATACAACTACCAACTCGCAGGTGTCTATTCACCTCTCATCTACACTTTGCGTCACTCTATGCGTGAGGGTAATGAACTCTTCTGTTTCAGTCTCAACGATCTGCCTCAGCCTGCTGATGCTCATACTGACATCTATTACGCTGAGTCGCAGATTGAGAAGCAGGGGATACTCCGTCAACTCACTTTTGAGAACAAACATATATACGATGAGGTTGATATGGCTTCTGTCACGCCTCGCTGGCAGACTACTTCCGACGGCAAGCGTATGCTCACATGGATAGTCTATCCTCCGCATTTCGACCCGCAGAAGAAATACCCGACCATACTCTATTGTGAAGGCGGACCGCAGTCTCCCGTGTCGCAGTTCTGGTCATATCGCTGGAACTTCATGCGCATGGCGGCTCACGGGTATATTATTGTTGCTCCCAACCGCCGTGGACTGCCCGGATTTGGTCTTGAGTGGAACGAACAGATAAGCGGTGACTACGGAGGGCAGTGTATGCGTGATTATCTTACAGCCATCGACGAGTTCTGCACAGAGCCTTATGTTGACAAAGACCATCTCGGTTGTGTGGGTGCTTCTTTCGGAGGCTTCTCTGTATATTGGCTCGCAGGACATCATAATGGGCGTTTTAAGGCATTTATTGCTCACGATGGCATATTCAACATGGAGATGCAATATCTCGAAACTGAGGAGAAATGGTTTGCTAATTGGGATATGGGTGGCGCATATTGGGAACGGGACAACAAGACCGCACAACGCACTTTCCAAAACTCTCCTCATCACTTTGTTGACAAGTGGGACACTCCTATTCTTTGCATTCACGGCGAGAAGGACTATCGTATTCTTGCCAACCAGGGCATGGCGGCTTTCGATGCTGCCAAGATGCGCGGTGTACCTGCTGAACTGCTTGTCTTCCCTGATGAGAACCACTGGGTGCTCAAACCGCAAAACGGAATACTCTGGCAACGTGAATTTATCAACTGGTTGGACAAATGGCTAAAGTAAACAGAATGGATTATACAATCCAGTATCAGGACCTTGATCAAAATTACAGACTGCGTCTCTACACACTGGAGAACTACTTGCTCAACTCGGCAGGAGTCATTGCTGACCAGGGTGGTTTCGGTATGCGTTACCTCATTACGCAGAACTGCACTTGGGTGCTTACTAACCTGTCTCTTGAAATATCTTATCTGCCTACCGTGGACGAGGTGCTTACTGTAGAGACATGGGTTGAGAAGAATGTCCACATGCTCTCCATGCGTAACTACCGACTCTATGTCAACGGTCGCCTCATAGGACTTGTCAAGTCCGTCTGGGCTATCATCAGTATTATCGACCGCACCGCTCAGAACCTGTTCGACCGTCCTCCTTTCCTTGGCATTGACCACGAAGAAACTGTTGAGGTGGCTAAGGCTCCGCGTTTCAACACTTTGTCGCCCGAACAGAGACAACTGCTCACCGACGGAGTGGGGCACATGCCGCATCGTGTCGTCTATTCCGATATCGACTACAACGGTCATTGCAACTCATGCAAGTATCTCGAACTCATGCTCAATGCATGTGAGCCTGTCGCACTAAAGAGGCAACTCCCTAAGACTGTCGAAGAGGCTGAACAGGCTGCTTTGAATCATGAAGGATTGCGTATCGATATCAAGTACGCAAAAGAGATTTGTCGTGATGACAATGTCGATGTCTTCTTCTTGCAACACGACAACCAGATTGACTATGAGATTCGTACTGCCGAAGGAGACATATCATGCCAGGCACGCATTGCAAGACAGACAAACACCAATACGCAACTATAACCGAAAAGTATGAAAAAAGCACTTATAACAGGCATCACGGGACAGGACGGATCTTTTCTTGCCGAACTGTTGCTTGAAAAAAACTATGAGGTACACGGACTCCTGCGCCGCTCAAGCACTTTCAATACTGGACGAATTGAGCATCTGTACCTCAATGAGTGGATGCGTGACATGAGGCGCACACGCGCTGTCAATCTGCATTATGCCGACATGACAGACTCCTCCTCTCTTATACGCGTTATTCAGCTTGTGCAGCCTGATGAGATTTACAATCTTGCAGCACAGAGTCATGTCAAGGTTAGTTTCGATGTACCTGAATATACTGCAGAGACCGATGCTGTTGGTACTCTGCGTCTCTTGGAGGCGGTGCGTATCCTCGGTATGGAGCACAAGACACGTATCTACCAGGCATCCACCTCCGAACTCTTTGGTAAGGTGCAGGAGGTTCCGCAGAAAGAGACTACACCCTTCTATCCGCGTAGTCCCTATGGCGTTGCTAAGTTGTATGCTTTCTGGATTATGAAGAACTACCGTGAGGCGTATGGTATGTATGCTGTCAATGGTATTCTTTTCAATCATGAGTCCGAGCGCCGTGGAGAGACTTTTGTTAGCCGTAAGATTACTCTTGCCGCTGCTGCCATTGCTCAGGGCAGGCAGGACAAACTCTATCTCGGTAACCTTGACGCACAACGTGACTGGGGATATGCTAAGGACTATGTGGAGTGTATGTGGCTCATGATGCAACAGCCTGAGCCTGACGACTATGTCGTTGCTACGGGGCAGATGCACACCGTCCGGGAATTCTGTTCTCTGGCGTTCCATGAGGCGGGTATAGACCTCACATGGCAAGGACGTGGCATCAACGAGAAAGGTGTTGATGCCAAGGGCAGGGTACTGGTAGAGGTGGACAACCGATATTTCAGGCCCGCTGAGGTCGAACAGCTTTGTGGTGACCCCACTAAGGCACGCACACAACTTGGTTGGGACCCGTGTAAAACATCATTTGAGGAATTGGTTAAGATCATGGTTCACCACGACCTCAACCCCTCACCCATAACCCATAACCCATAACCCATAATGACTCCTGACTCTAAGATATTCGTTGCCGGACACCGTGGTATGGTTGGCTCTGCTATTGTGCGTGAATTGCATCGGCAGGGCTACACTAATATCATCATGCGCACACATGCCGAACTCGACCTCACAAGACAAAATGAGGTGGAGGCTTTCTTCAGCTACGAGAAGCCGGAATATGTCTTTCTCGCGGCTGCCAAGGTAGGTGGTATCGCTGCTAATAGTGCTGCGCCCGCCGACTTCATGTATCAGAACATGATGCTTGAGATGAATGTCATCAATGCCGCTTGGCATAATGGTTGCCGCAAACTCCTCTTCCTCGGCTCTTCATGCATCTATCCCCGCCTTGCTCCTCAGCCCATGACTGAGTCATGTCTCCTCACCTCTGCCCTTGAGCCTACTAACGAGGCTTATGCGCTGGCTAAGATTAGCGGTTTGAAGTATTGCGAGTATCTCAACCGACAGTATGGAACCGACTTCATCTCTGTCATGCCTACCAACCTCTACGGGCCTAATGATAACTATCACCCCGAGAACTCACATGTACTCCCTGCTCTCATTCGACGTTTCCATGAGGCGAAACAGAGTGGGGCTGACAGTGTTACATGTTGGGGTGACGGCTCGCCACTGCGTGAGTTCCTTTATGTTGACGACCTTGCCAACCTCTGTGTCTTCCTTATGAACCACTATTCAGGCAATGAGACCGTCAATGCAGGTACGGGTAAGGAACTGACTATAAAAGCTCTGACCGAACTCGTGGCTGATACAGTCGGATACCATGGCAGGATAGAGTGGGACACCACACGTCCTAATGGTACGCCTCGCAAACTACTTGATGTGAGCAAGGCAAAGGCTCTTGGGTGGACATATAAGACCGAACTGCCCGATGGACTCCGCCTTACATACGATGACTTCATTCAAAACATTATACGGACAGAGCGATAATATATGAGTTTGAATCATCATGGCACAATCATATAGACAATTGGATGTTTATATCATAGTCAAGCAATTGGTTAAAGAGGTATATAAATTGCTGAAAAGGTTTCCGTCTGAGGAACGCTATGCGTTGTGTGAACAGTTGCGGCGTTCTGTAATATCTGTCCCGTCTAATTTAGCAGAAGGATTAGGAAGATATTCAGATAAGGAACAGGTGCATTTTATTGAAATTGCTTATGGTTCATTGATGGAAGTTGAGAGTCAATTGGATATTGCTTGTGACTTGAATTATATTACGAAAGAAGAATTTGACAAAGTAGATGTTACTATTGAGCGTGAAGCTCGTTTATTATCAGGTCTTCGTGCCCGCCGCCTCACCCTTAACCCCTAACCTCTAACCCCCTAACCCCTAACCCCTAACCCTTAACCCTTATATAACCCCTCATCCCATGACCGCTATTGAATTCGAAAATATAAGCAAGCAGTACCGCCTCGGACTTGTATCCACTGGTACACTGTCACACGACTTCAACCGCTGGTGGCAGACTT
>CAJOIR010000006.1 GCA_905234685.1 Paludibacteraceae bacterium | reverse complement strand
TCGCTCATCAAATTCCCACACATCTTTTCCATCAGAATCCACATTTCTCACTATATTATTCCCACACCAAGCGTAGGGTGAAATGTCATAGTACTTCTCGCATAGAGGGTCCATTGTTGTCGTTCTTGCTATGGCAGGATAGTACCAACGGGCTTTGGAATCGTACTCGTCCAAGCCGAATTGCTCAACGAATTCCTTGCCGTTGTATCTGTACGGATGCTCTACTGCACCGCTCTGCTGATTCCATGTGAGACCGCTCGGATAGTACTGCATCTTCTGTACGCAAACTTTGTAATTCTCATCAGGATATACCCATGTCTGACAGATGTTTCCTATATGATCGCGGACATAATAGAACGGATAGCGGTCGTATGATGTGTAGTAACGATAATAGCCTTCAGGATTCAAAATGTAATCCAAATACAAATCATTGGAGTTGTCATATCTGTTATAACGGACATTGCTGTCAAAGAACACACTCGTGAAGTTGTATTTGCTCAAACTATCCTCAGGACACAAAATAGTGCTCGTAGTTATTGGAGCTATGGACTTTCTTGTGTAGTATGTAGTCTTTACTCTGTTACCACCGGCATCATAAGTGTGTGCTATCTGGTTGCCGTTACGGAACTGTATTATGTCCGGCAAATTTAGCGTTGCAGCCGCCGATTTTTAATAATAGTTGATATTTACTTGACTCTTTGTGATAATTTTATAGATAAATCATCACATTTACTTACATATTCCTCCCAAAGTAATGGTCCATATACAATATGTTTTTGTTTCTCAATTATCCAGTAGTATGTCGTATCCATGTCTAAAACGTATGTCAGAGAATCAAATTCATCAGGTAAATGTAATTGATAAATGTTTCTTAATGGGACTTGCATTGCCGTTACGTATTGACTACTATTTTTATATTTTATAACATTTGGAGGTATATGTTCTTCTTTAGTATTCCCTGTTATATAATAATATTCAGAGTGATAAACATAACCATTCCCCAAATATTTATATGGAGGCAATGAAAAAAAAACACTTATCAAAACAAGTATTATAAATATAACCAACACGTATAGGGAGATTCTTTTATATGATTTTATTTCAACCATATGTAGGCAGGTACTAATTTTTGATTTCCATATATTATTATATCATACGGGGTGCCGTTGCCAGCTATTTTTCCACCGAATATAGTTTCAATATTTCTAACAATACTTTGGGGAGTTGTCCATGCATGCATATCAAAATCGTACTTATCAGAAAAGGCCCGTACACTATTGTTAGGATAGCGTTTTAATGTAAGTGTTCCAAATACTAATGCATTTGTTGTTATCCCATTAAGATTAAATAGGTTAATGGTAAAGATTCTACCTTCTTCAATTTTTCCATAAGACTTAAGATTAGATAGATCTATACTTTCAATATTAATATATAGAGGTTCCCCATTACCATTTTTATACCAATCATTTGCCTCATCAAGTGTTAAAACACCATCCCAATCGGGACGTTCATGTAAATGTTCATAACTTTCCTTAAATTTATTATATGCTTCTTTTGACTTTAAACCATTGATGCCAAGATTATTTTTAATAGCTTCATCAATAGATATTTTATTATTAAATTTTGACTTATCCATTATAATGGGATAACCTTGGAGTCCATTGTCTACAGTACCTATTAAATTCCCTAAAGTATCATATATAGGATTACACCCATCTAAATCCACAACATTTGCTGTATTATTCCCGCACCAAGTGTAAGGTGAAATGTCATAGTACTTCTCACAGAGAGGATCCATGGTGGTTGTGCGCATGATAGAGGGATAATACCACCTCGCCTTGCTATCGTATTCATCCAAATTGAATTGCTCAACCAGTTCTTTGCCATTATATCTGAACGGATGCTCTGTTGCTCCGTTTTGCTGATTCCATGTGAGACCGCTTGGATAGTACTGCATCTTCTGTACACATGTCTTGTAATTAGCAGCAGCATATATCCACGTCTGGCAGATATTACCTAAGTGGTCGCGGACATAATAGAACGGATAGCGGTCATTGGAAATATAGTAACGGTAATAACCTTCAGGATTCATGACATAATCAACGTAGATGTCACTTGTCGGAACATATTCCTTATACCTTACGTTGTCATTAAACATGTAATGTGTAACATCATACTTCTGCAATGAATCCTCAGGACACAAAACAGCGTTGGTTGTTATAGGTGCAGTGGATTTTCGCTCGTAATATCTGGTTCTGATTCTGTTGCCCATGCCATCATAAGTGTGCGCAATCTGACTTCCGTTCCTGAACTGGATTCTGTCCGGCAAATTTAGCACATTGTATCGAATCCTGCAAATATCACGGTCCAAATCCTTTGTCATGTTGCCGTTTCTGTCGTATTCGAACTCGGTCTGAGCGTTTGCAAGGTCTTGATAGTGTTTTGTGTTAACAGAGGGTGTGTAATAACCGGCATAATCCGATATAGAAGTTATCCTGTTGCCATTATAGGTAAAATCCAGAAAATCTGTCATATCTTCCTCATCAAAACGATACAGGTCTGTTATATTGCCGTTTTTGTCATATTCAAAATATTCCGTATATAGCATATCCGTCCATTCTCCGTTCATAATGGAATAAGTACTATACAAGCGGTTTTGATTGTCGTAATAGTACATGTATCCGTTTGTCTGGTTGTTGTAAGTCCATGTCGAAGAAGATATGTTCCCGTTATAGTATATGCCCGCTAATTCGTAATCGTCACAAGGGCTGTATGTGTTGTAGTACAGGTTCTGTTCAAAACCGGCATACTTTATCTTCGTCAACTGGTTGCGGATATTGTAACTATACTTTACCGAATCCACGCTGTCATAGATTCGCTTGCAGGCAAGCCGTCCAAGTTCGTCATAACGCAGTTGGTTCATTACCATCGCGGGATTGTCGTTCAGTTGGTAGGTGGTCTGCGTCAGTCTGCCTGCATGGTCATAGGTATAGGTGTAAAGTTCTTTAACATATTGTACTCCTGTGGCCGATTTGGTACTCAGGCTTTGCGTTATGTTGCCGATGAAGTCATAAGCGTTATATTTGATGTCACAACCGCCGAAATGGTTGGTGCTACGCTCCTGAATAAGCCTGCCTCGATAGTCATAATAGTACGCTGTTTCAATATAATCATTATCATCGTTCAGCAGGTATGTGCGTGAACCGGTAAGGAGTCCTTTCGTCTTATTAGAACGCACTCCGTATATGTTCTCTTTCGAGTTGTCGTATTGGAGACTGTCGCTGGCATTGGCATACTGCAGGAAGGTGTAATCGTCATAATAGTTTACGGAATGCATGACATGCCCTTCTGTCTCGGTAATATATGTATCGGAATAATAAGTGTCTTCCAACTCATGGTTTTGTGCATATCCAGTAAAACACTCTTCCTTGGTCACAACATCTGTTACTGCCTGATTAAAATCGGACATGAAATAATATGTCTCCTGCACTTCGTTTTCCAACGAATAGACAGAGCGTCCAAACTTGTCATACATATAGAGTGTGGGATTACCCCACCATAATTGTTCGCCGGAGGAACTGAACACCATACGTCCTGCCTTGTCATATATCATATCAGTCTGTTCACAACCGGGCAGACGTTTCATAATGCAGTTGCCTCTTTTGTCATAGTCATACAAGTATGCATATTTTCTCAGGATATCATCTGCCCGGCTGTATGTTCCCAGTCCAAGTCTTGCAGATGCTTCGGGTGTCAGAACGTAAGTGAGTTGTCCGAGATCGTTATATACATAATACGTGTCACTATTGCCTCCCCTGCGCTGCATGACGGTCTGCCCCTGCTTGTTTCTGTATGTGTCAGTCACTCTGTTGTCTTCATCCGTTGTTCTTTCACACAACAGTGCTTTTGCGGCATAATAGCCGGCATTGGTAAGAGAGCCGTTGTTCTCCACTTTGAACAATTTTATGCTGGCGGCTGGATTGCCGAATGTAATTATGCCTGTATGGTGGCCGTTCATGTCCTGTCCTGCTTTCCGCTCACCTGTGATTTCGTTTCGTAGTGTTGTGTTGTCATCAAACAATAAATATGAATAAAGTGTCTCATTGAAAGCTCTTGTCTCGTTGGGATAGAACAATGAAGATATGTTTTGAAACGCTTCTTTTGTCAGTCTGTATTCACAGGTAGGCAGCGGAAGCCATTCTTTGCTGATTCTGTTGTAACTGTCATATTCCGTAAAAGTGGTGATATTGTTGTGTGTAGGAGATAACCCCTTCATTACTGTCTCATATTTTCTGCCCAATCCGTCATAATACTCCACACTGACCATTGCACCAGTAATATTAGCATCAGGTCCGGGGTTGTTTATATTGGACAAAGGAGACAGTGGAGTGATAGTCATGCAATAGTTGTTAATTTCACTGGGATTGTCAGACATAAATACGGACAAATACAATGGTACCGGAGAATAACCGACAGAGTTCCTTACCGGAGATGCATCAAGATGCATGCCTTCCCAGTGTGTGGTAACAAAAGGTGTTGAGCCTGATATGTCAAACACTGTCATTGTCCTTTTGACTGAATAAAGATTATCGGATAGGACTTGATATATATCAGATTCATCCGAGTTTACCGCTACAGTTTCATACCAACCGGATGAGAATCCGAGAACAAGAGAGTCTTTCGTAATACTGTTATTGTCCTTCAGCAATAGTGAAAAAGAAGTGTTAGGCAGAATAAGGCTGTTTTGAAAAATGACGCTGCAACTGTCAGGAAGGTCATACAAGTAATGAAAATCCGAAAAATAGTCACCGTCTGCAATCGTTACATTATATTCGTAACGCGCGCCATATGCGACAACAACAAATGACTTCGGTGCAAGAATATAGTCCGCGAAATAAAACGTTTGATTGGGGTTTGTAGTCCTCAATGACCAACCGGACAGATTAACTTCATAATCACCCGCATTGTACAATTCCACAAACTCACCGTAGTTATGCGGATTGTAAGAAACATCCTCATTAAGAGGAGTGTCATATAGGACTTCTGATATGACCACATAATCAGTAGCACACACCTGATATGACAATGCACATAATATGACAATAATGATTTTACGCCTCATTCAGTTAATCACTTAACTTATATTCATATTGTTTAAGTATTTGTACGTTATTGTTTTCCACTATATAAACTTTCTGCAGCCGTCCGAATCCGTCATAATCATAAAATGTAGTGTGACCGGCAGCATCCGTTTCTGATGTTGTGCCTACAAGAGGTTTATATGTGCGTGTCACAATCATACATTGTGGCATCTCGGCACGCAGATTGTCAACTGTCTCCATGTCAGGACTTGTTGCCATAGCTGTTTCATCAATAACATCCTCACCCAATTCCCCTACTATTTCATTGAATGTGGCATTCTTAATCTCTGCTATCGGATATGAATTATGATATGACCATAGATATACGGTTGTCATATTGCTTGGATAGTTAGTCACCTCGGATAGTCGATTGTTATGGTAAAAATATCTCTCCACAAGTTCGTTTATGTCATCTTCAATATCAAAAGTGGAATAAGCAGGCAACGATGATGCTCTCAACAAAGTCTCATATCTGCTTGATATTCTCCCACAAGAATCATATTCATAACGATAAGCATTTGTAACGTATCCGTTTTTTGTAGTCACACAGCTTTCTATCTTTTTCATATTTAAATGATATGTATAGTGTTGAATAATAGTGTCTCCCTCAGAGTTGACAAAGCTGTGTGTAACAGGCATGTTCGCATTTCTTGCACTGGAATATGTATTGTTGGCATAAGTATATGAGTGATACTCATCGGATTTTTCTCCTATAGTCATCATTCTTGCTATTCGTTTGTTATATGGTATAATCCGGTATTTTACAATTCCTAAATCTTTAGTAGGGTTAACCATAGTCCCATTATAATTGAACATATCTCTTTCACGATATTCTGCTATTGGAAAAATCGCGCCTGTTAGTGTGTCATTCTCTGCGTTTTCCTGAATATCATAAATGTATGTTGTGGTTTTATGCTCATCTGCAAATTCAATCTTTTCCGTCAAATGACCTCGCAGATAACTTTGTGATGTAAGTTGCAGCATGTCGGTAGGCACAAAAGACTCGTAGAATTGTTCGGTATCATTTATATCGGAATAATTCAAATAGTCAGCTGTTTGGAATTTGTAAACAGTCTTATTTACAGAAATGTTGTCATGCACAATTGATTCTGTTACCTGCTTGTATCCTATATGCCCGTCAGAGTTCAGGACAAAAGGCAAACCACAGGAGCGCAAAGTAATCATGGGCGGACATTCCACCAGATATGCTCCGGCAACTCCTGCATTATTATCGGGAGGAATGATTACGGAGTCACAATAGATTCTTTTTGAGGCATAGCGTGGTGGGTATGCAAGCACTCCGCTTGAGAGACCGCTGTCGGTCTTATATGTATATTCTTTCCTATATGCTGTGTTGTTTCCTGTTTTATATGTGATTGTCTTAATCCTTACTCCGCCGACATGGTCTTTCATTTCTGAACCGCTTGTCCCGGACTGATAATGACCCACTTCTATATTGAGTGTCCCATCAAGAGAAGTGTCTGCACCATACATATTGAAAATCCATTCATAGTCAAGACAATTAGAGATAATTCCGCTTCGCGGATTAACTAATGTAAAAGTATATGTTCCTGCCTGAAGGTTGAGCCACCTCACTCTGTTGGCATTGTATTCAGTAATATCTTTTGAAATATTTATACGAGTAACTTCCATATCGTTTCTTGACACGATTATAAAAGGAAAGTAGTTCTGAGAATAGATACAAGCGGCATATCCGTTATTACTATTCGGCAAATTGTTGTTGGCAAAATTGTAGTAATTGGTTAAATCTACTTTTACAATCTGATTGCTGCTAACGGCTATCGTTTCCGAGAGGTGCTCATGATTCAGTTTGCCGCACAACGTATATCTGTCATCAACAATATATGTTTGTTGCGTGTTATAATTGGATTGCGGCATTTCATGAATGGCTTGTTGTCCTAAGGAACTATACACGGAAAAGTCATGCGGCTCCCAATCAAAATTAATCTTTCCTCCAGTAGGATATGTTATCGTTTTCAACATATTGTTATCAGCATTGGCGTTGTCCGCATATCTGTATTTACCAGGATAATCAACACGTATGTCAAAATAAGTTCCTCCCGGGAAAAGAGCGTCGGAAGCAGATGAATAATATCCCCAGTGATCATACTTGTTGCTTTCAAGAGGGATAAATATTGGATTATGATAAGTAAACCGATAATTTTGGGTTTTATCGGTTGAACCTATGATTGATATACCAATCAAGTGTTCCTTCCCATTTCCTCCTATATAAGAAAAATGTATTCTTCGTATAGGAGATGACTGACCATTCGCAAATACAGAAATACTATCAATATGTGGAGTGTAGGAATGGTATTGGTCAACGGCGGCATAATAGAAATCCACGTAGCCCTCGTAGAAATTGATTCTACTTAGCAGCATGTGATTCACACTGTCTTTCATTTCATAATATTCGGAATGATAATGTTGAGTGACATTCCTTGATTCAACACGGTCCAAGAATGTGTTATAATAACAATGTTCTATTTGTGTATAGCCGTGATAACATGGTCTTCGATGTCCGATTTTAACATTCGTATATGAGAAGTCTATGCTGTCTCCTGACATTGACTTTATTTTTGTAAGCCACCATGCTGAAGTATAATCGTATCTATAGAGTTGGGCGGTATCCCAACATTCTTTTTTCCAAAAAACAAAACCTAACTTATAGAGGTAATCCTTACTCTCTAACGCATTGAAAGAGTATTGACACCCATTGGCATCGGTTATTGTCGGAGTAAACATGTCAAAACTCACACTGCATCCGCTATTGCTCTGTAATATCAGATGGTTATGATACTTTGCAAAGGCACCTGATAAATCATAAGCCTTAAATATATAATTGTCCGGAGATGATTCGAAACGCATCTCATCATATTTGTCT
Source organism: Paludibacteraceae bacterium (assembly GCA_905234685.1). Classification (GTDB taxonomy): domain Bacteria; phylum Bacteroidota; class Bacteroidia; order Bacteroidales; family Paludibacteraceae; genus Colicola. The sequence goes on along the minus strand of CAJOIR010000006.1, from coordinate 67,469 downwards.
TGATAACGGCCTGTCATATAGACCTTATACAAATCCTGTTGAGAATAAGGATGACCTAATGCAATCGGATCTCTGTCTTGATTGGAATGTTTAATGAGATTTATATAATCTTCAAAATTACTTAATCCATCTGTCATTACCAGTTCGCTCATTCTTGCATAACCACCTTTTTTATTGGAACTGTCGAACAATTCATCAGGCATTCCTCGTAATACTCTGCTAATAACACCACTCGCATTAAGAGTCCACCCTAATCCGACTACTCCGCTTTCATCAGACACCTTGACACCTCCTCCATTGTAACTTAACGAAACGGGAATTCTAATATCGTTGTGAACTATTGTGTATAACGGAATGTCAATATTTACTTTTCCTGTGTATAAATCAACCGGTATTTCCGCCAACTGACTATACTTTTCGGCTTCAGGTGAAGGCTGCTGGACCTGCAGATACGGATTGAAAGCAGAAATATTCTCCTGAGAATATATACATAGCCTGTGCACAAAAACTATAAAAAATATTACTCCTGCTTTTCTCATTTTTTGCAATTCTCAATTATAATTAAGTGTATTGCTGCTAATATTTATATATTCTATTTCTATATACGTTTTTGTTATATAAAAATCAGCCACCTATTCATTCCGCCTGCAAAGATACAAAAAATATTTGACAGATATATATAGGTGAAGAGGTTAAGGGGTTAAGGGGTTAAGAGGTTAATTGGAGAATTGACAACGCAGGCGACCAGCCGTCAGTAGACGGACCAAAGCGGGCGCCCATACACGAAATACCTGAGTATTTTCTTGTATTTGTGTAGTTTGCGCTGTAAAGAGGTCCGTTCTCACCTCAGCCTGTAGGTCTCGCGGAGTGTTTCGAAATCGGAAGGATGCTGCCGAAATTGCCTGTCAACGTCAAGAAGCCATCCGGATTTTGTCGTCTCCGGCACAGGCAACACGCTCTGAGGTATATGCAACATAGGCAGTGAGAAGAAGTTGCACAGCGCTTCAAGGCACATGTTGGAGGCATTGATTTTACCCTGTAGGGTGTAGCCTGCTATGTGATATGATGCCAGTTTTGCTCTTTCAAGCATACGCATATTGATATCAGGTTCTCCCTCCCATGTGTCGATGATGAAAGTCTTGCCGTCGTTCTCTTCCAACAAGGCGGCCTCCTCGTCAACCACACCTCCGCGTGCGGCATTGACAATGACCACCTCAGGTTTGCACAGTCTCAGGAAGGCACGGTCGCACAGATGCCATGACGGATACTCGCCGTTGCGGGTAAGAGGCGTATGGAAGGTGATGATGTCGGCTTCGTGTGCTATCTGCGCAAGAGGCACCCCTATGCCCTTCGGAGGGTCGTTAAGCAAGACACGAAGTCCCATCTTCTCTGCCATCCTGGCTACGAGGGAGCCTACATGACCTACACCTACTATGCCTATAGTCTTTGCAGCGTCATCTGTTTGTCCTGCAGACATCTTCTTGATGTCAGGGACGACCAGTGTCAACGCTTCCTGAACATAGTCGCATACTCCCTGAGCGTTACACCCCGGGCTATTGGTCCAGAAGATGTCGTTTCTGCGGCAGTATTCGGTATCGATATGGTCGTAGCCTATTGTCGCTGTGGCAACGAAGCGCACACTACTACCTTCGAGAAGCGAGGCATTACACTTGGTGCGCGTACGCACAAGCAATGCATCAGCGTTTCTTACAGCAGAAGCAGTTATCTGTTCCGGGTCGAGATACACCACCTCCGCATAAGGTTCAAGCACGCCCTTGAGGAAAGGTATATATCTGTCAATGACTATCTTCATACTCTTTTGTAGTCAGCGCTTCCTCTCTCTGCTCATTAAGTACGTAACGTTTGTAATAAGAGATGATGACGGTTGTCAACGGGAGTGCTATAATCATACCCGCAATGCCGAACAAACTGCCCCAGACGGAGAGCGCGAGAAGCATGACGGCGGGCTTCATTCCTATTGCATTGCTCATGATAAGAGGAGTGAGGAGCAAGTCCTGAACAGACTGTACCACAACAAACACGGCGGCTATCTCAAGCAGGATTATCCAATAAGCCGTACCCGTATCGGCAGACTGAAGCACTCCAAGCAACATGCAAACGGGGATACCTGCCACCTGCAAGTAAGGCACCATGTTGAGCAAGCCTATGAACAAGCCAACGACAATGGCGAGCGGCAGACCCATGATAAGAAAACCTATGGAGAACAACACTCCCACCGTCATTGCTATAAGCGCCTGACCGCGAAAGTACTTGTTCATACCCGTCTCAAGGTCATTGAGTACGCCGGTTACCGGCACCTTCATCTTTGGCGGAAGCATGTCACGCATACCTACACTTATCTTCTCGTAATCGATAAGAATGAAGATTACGTACAAGAAACCAACAAACAGCACGAAAAGCCCCGACACAAGACTTATGCTACCTCCGAGAATACCTCCTATATAGGGAGTAATACGGCTGAACACGTTCTCTATGTTGCCGAAGGTAAGCAGACTCTGCCAGTCGTATCGGGCGAGCCATTCACGAAAGTCTTCCTGCCATGCAGCGGGCAGGACAGTGTCAACACTCAGTCCGCTCACATAGGACGAAATCAGTGTCGCCATTTTCGACACCTCCTGCGTGACAGGCGCCACAAGCAATGCGACGACACCTGCAATAACGGCAAACAGAAGCACCAGGGTGACAGCGACAGACAAAGTGCGGTTCTTAAACTTGCATTTATACTGGAAGAAATTCACTATCGGGTGAATAAGATATGCAATAAACCACGATACGACGAAAGGCAGCAACACACCGCTAAGCTGGCGCGTTACCAAGTAGAGGACGACAATAGTGGCTACCGTGATGGCGAGCCTGACAGTACGGTCCAAATCAAACTTCTGTTCCATGTCTTCAATATATAAAGTTAATCGGGTTGAGAGGTCAACGGGTACAATATATGCAGTGACAACAGCATATATCCACTGCAAAGATATGCCAATAAGGGCACTTATGCAAATTATTTTTCAGTTTGCTTGCATAACCACGAAAAAAAGCGTAATTTTGCAGCGGAGAATATTCTGGGAAGTGTCTCCCGTGAAACAACCGCGAAGAACATGAAGAATGCCATTCCTACATACCTGAACGAGAAGCACAATGTCATCTGGACAGTATGTGGCACTGCGTTCTTTGCGGAACTGTTCATTCTTATCTACCAGCCCTTCGGTTCCAACAACTGGACAGACAACTCGTTTGTCTATATCGGGCTTGCAACGGCAGTGGTGCTTACCGCCATGGGTATAATAGCAGTCAGCAGACGACTCATGTATTCGTATGCGAAGACGCACGAGATAGTAAACTGGATATATGTACTTTGGCTGTTTGGAGAATTGCTTGCAATGACAATAGTATATTCACTGGCAGCATCAGTGATAACAGCCGATTACACCCACTATTCGGAGTTCTTCAAGGAAGCACTGCTTGACACATTGTTTATACTGTTTATCCCTTATTCGGTATCAATGATGCTGTGCGCTCTGGCAGACAAGAGCAAACAGATAGCACGTTTAGAAGAGGAACTGAAGGCCTTGAAAGGCGCCACTATTGTTCCGGCACCGGCCGGCACAGGAGGAGTAGCGGAAACATATAATTTCCGCGATGAAAGGGGAGAACTCAAACTCTCTATCCCCGTCTCCGCACTGTATTACATAGAGTCTTCCGACAACTACGTGATTATATACTATCAGAACGGTAACAAGATGCCGCATTATGTGTTGCGCAACACTCTGAAAAGAATAGATGAAGAGTTCGGACATCACGGGCTTGTACGCTGCAACCGCTCGTATCTGGTCAACTTCTCGGCAATAAAAGTGCTCAGCAAGACTGACGAGGGACTGATGATAGACTTCGGCAATGACAAACTGCCAAAGATACCCGTGTCAAAGACATATAGTGCACGATTCCTGGAGAAGTTTGTCTGATAGAGAAAACCATAACAAGACAAAGAAACATAAAAAACATATCATTATGAAAAGAACTATTTTACTCGCTGCATGTGCAGCATTCTGTATGGTGCTTAGTGCACAGACGGTTACTCCTATCAATGTCAATGTCGTAGAATTCGACCTTGACTCATTGCGCCAACAGGCAGGTGGTGACGAGCAGTATATAACCGAACTTGAGGCAGTAAGCCGTCAGGTGAAAGCTGACAAAGACGCTCTCGGACTGGCTCAGAAGACCGCAAAGAGTGAGCGTAATTACTACAAGGCTCAGGTGAAACTCAACAAGCAGCGCAAGAAACAACTGAATGCACAGGAGAAGGTTTACAAGACACAGGAGAAGTCAGACAAGAAAGAGTTGAAGGAAATAGAGAAGCAGCGCAAGGCTCTCCTGAAAGATGCGGCTCTTGACCAGCAATCGCTTGCCCAGACCAATGCCTCTCTGGAAGAGCGTGAGGCACGTATCCGCGACAACGAGAATGACCGCGAACTCCACATACGCGACATCAAGAATGACCGCGAGACACTGAAAGATGACATGATAGCACTCTCATCTTTCGACTTGGACCTTAAAGACAAAGAGGCCAAGCTGAAGAATCTCATGCAGACCAACAAACTGCAGAGCCAGATGCTGAAGAACGAGATCAAGGCTACCAAGAACAAGATGAAAGACGCCCAGAAGATGGCAAAACTGCAGGCAGAGAAGTAAGAACAGGAAACACAATCAGCTGATGAAAGTAATCAATCTCAACGAGCAGAACTCGCTGCTCAACTCTTTCATGAAGGAGTTGCGCAGTCAGACTATCCAGACAGACTCTATGCGATTCCGGCGCAACATAGAGCGTGTCGGGGAGGTAATAGCCTACGAGATGTCGAAGAGTTTCAACTATGCCGACGAAGCAGTTCAGACCCCTCTTGACACCGCCCATGTGAATGTACCTGAAGAGCAGATTGTCATTGCTACTATCCTACGTGCCGGTCTGCCTTTCCATCAAGGATTCCTTAGTTATCTCGACCATGCAGAGAATGCCTTCGTGAGTGCCTACAGAAAGTACACATCAGAAACAGAGTTTGTTATTCACACCGAATACATAGCATCTCCTTCGCTTGAAGGCAAGACGCTTATCATCTGTGACCCTATGCTTGCCACAGGCAGTAGCATGGAAGTGGCGTACAGAGCACTGCTTGAAAAAGGCATGCCGAAGAAAGTGTATCTGGCATCAGTGCTGGCTACACCTCAAGCCTTGGAATATCTGCAGAAGACCCTGCCGGCGGAAGTGACGCTCTATACCGCAGCTATTGACCCTGTGCTCAATCCGCACAAGTATATAGTGCCAGGACTGGGTGACGCAGGCGACCTCGCATACGGCGAGAAACTATAAACGTAATATACACAACAAAAACATATCATTCTTATGAATACTATTCTTAAAAACTTAGGAGCAGTACTCGTTATTTTGGGAGTATTATGCCTCGTGATTTACTATTTCTGGGTTCCTTCCAATGCACTGCTTACTTCCAGCCTCGTGCTTGAGGTTGCAGGTATACTCGCTTATATCTTCATCAACCGCTACGTTGAATGAGCGACCCTGAAGAAGACATAGTAGTTTCAGGCGCCGAGGCGGTGGATAACGGTGATGCCGAGAACACTGCACAACAGCCATTGAAGGTAAAGAGTACGTTCAACGACTCTGTCAAGTATCACCTGACAGGCATGTATCAAGACTGGTTTCTTGATTATGCCTCATACGTGATACTGGAACGTGCCGTGCCAGATGTATATGATGGTCTGAAGCCCGTTCAGCGGCGTATTCTGCATGCCATGAAAATGGTTGATGACGGCCGCTACAACAAGGTGGCTAACATCGTAGGTCAGACTATGCAGTATCACCCGCATGGCGACGCTTCCATAGGAGATGCTCTTGTGCAACTCGGACAGAAAGACCTACTCATTGACTGTCAGGGTAACTGGGGAAACATTCTCACAGGCGACGGTGCCGCCGCCCCCCGTTATATAGAGGCGCGTCTAAGCAAGTTTGCTCTGGAGACGGTGTTCAACCCAAAGACCACACACTGGATGCTTTCTTACGACGGTCGCAAGAAAGAACCTGTAAACCTGCCTGTCAAGTTTCCACTGCTTCTGGCTCAAGGAGTAGAGGGTATAGCTGTCGGCCTGAACTCAAAGATATTACCACATAACTTCTGTGAACTCTGCGATGCTTCTTTGGCTTACCTGCGCGGAGAGGAGTTCCAACTTTTCCCGGATTTCCCAACAGGAGGCTCTATTGATGTAAGCAAGTATAATGACGGAGAACGCGGAGGAGTGGTGAAGATAAGAAGCAAGATAACCAAGTCGGCAGACAACAAGACGCTTATCATCACCGAGATTCCGTTCGGCACAACTTCAGCAAGCATCATAGAGACCATACTGCGTGCCAACCAGAAAGGCAAAATAAAAATACGCAAGGTGGATGACAATACGGCTGCAGAGGCTGAGATAGTAGTTCAGCTTCAGCCCGGTGCCTCTTCTGACAAGACAATAGACGCTCTCTATGCCTTTACCGACTGTGAGGTCAGCATTTCACCCAACTGCTGTGTCATACAGGACAAGAAACCTGTGTTCACCAATGTCAGCAACCTCTTACAGTTGTCTGCCGACCACACAAAGGAGCTGCTACGCTGGGAACTGGAGATACAGAAACACGAGACAGAGGAGCAGTATTTTTTCGTTTCGTTAGAGAAAATATTCATTGAGCAGCGTATTTATAAAGAGAAGGGGTTCGAGGACGCCACGTCTCCTGAGAAGGCTATCAAGTTCATACGTACTGCCATTGCGCCGTATGTAGAGAAACTGATAAGAGAAGTGACTGATGACGACCTATACCGTCTGCTTGAAATAAAGATGGTTCGTATAACAAAGTACGACTCGAAGAAAGCAGACGAGCAACTGAAAGCTCTTGAGGGCAAACTGCGTGAGATAAAGCACAACCTCAGCCATCTGACAGACTATACCATCTCATGGTTTGAGAGCCTGAAAGAGAAGTACGGAAACAAGTATCCCCGTCGTACAGAAGTACGCAACTTTGCCAGCATCAATGCCAAGACTGTTGTGGAGGCGAACCAAAAGATGTATATCAATCAGGAGGAAGGTTTCATTGGCACATCACTCAAAAAGAACACTTACCTATTCGACTGCTCAGACCTTGACGACATCATCATCTTCTATCGTGACGGCAAATACAAGATAATCCGTGTGCAAGAGAAGGTGTTTGTCGGCACCAATATTCTACATATAGCTGTGTTCAAAAAGAATGACGAGCGCACCATATATAATGTGGTCTATCGTGACGGCAAGAACGGACCATACTATATGAAGCGCTTTGCCGCGACCGGTCTGGCACGTGACAAGGAATATGACCTCACTATGGGAACTGCCGGATCACGCGTGATGTACTTCACCGCCAACCCCAACGGAGAGGCAGAGGTGATACGCGTACAACTCGACCCGGGACTGAAACTGAAACGTCTTGAGGTGCTCAAAGACTTGTCAGAACTTGCGGTTAAGGGCAGGTCAAGCAGAGGCAACCTTCTTACCAAGTTCAAGGTGAAGAGCATCACACTCAAGCAGAAAGGCATCTCAACTCTTGGAGGCAGAAAGGTATGGTTCGACCCAGACGTACTACGCATCAACTACGACGGCATGGGGACTTACCTTGGCGAGTTCCAAAGTGAAGACCGAGTGCTTGTCATCACTGAAACGGGTGACTTCTATACTACCACCTTTGAACTGACAGCTCACTTCGAGCAGAATATATTCAGGATAGAGAAGTTCAACACGGAAAAGACCTGGTCGCTTGTACTTTGGGACGCAGACCAAGGGTATTGGTATGCCAAGCGCTTTATGTTGAATACCGCCAACGCCAAGCCACAGAACTTCCTTGGAGAGAATCCAGAGTCACGCATGAAGCTTCTTACAGACAACAGCGAAGCCACCTTCCTCATTCACTTCAAGGATAAGACAAGAGATGACCTCACAGTATTCATGCAGGACTTCATTGCTGTTAAAGGTCCTACCGCAAGAGGGAAACGCCTGACTACACATGAAGTGGAGTCGATAGAAGACATATCACCAGTGGTTGAAGAAGAGATTGAAGAAGAGGTTGAACCACAGGAAGAGACGATAGAGCCAAACGAAGAGGAGACTCCAGAAAACACAGACACTCAGCAAGGAGATGAGCAAGCCGTAAATGCAAATGACTTTGATGTGCCTATGACCATCAATGCCGATGTCCCCGATGACTCTCTTCCTGTTGACGACCAACTGTCATTGTTCTGATTCCACTACTCTTCAAAAAACACAAAAAGCTCTGTATCTGTTATGTGCAGATACAGAGCTTTTTATTCTCAAAGTCAGTCGTCTCCCTGTGACTTATTGTTTCAGCAACTCGTCAATGCGCTCCATGCGATCCATTGTCTCGTCCAAATGGAAATGGATTTCGGGAATAATGCGCAGCTGGTGACGTTCCAATGTTCCCATCTCACCACGTATCTTACCATGTTCGCTCTCAATCAATGTCATTGTCTCCTGCTGACGCTCAGTAGGAAAAATGCTAAGATATACATGCGCTATGCTCAAGTCAGGCGAGATACGAACTTCGCTTACCGACACCAATACACCGTGAAGCCGACGAGTGTAAGCAAGGAATATGTCACTCAAGTCCTTCTGTATAAGACGTTCTATTTTCTGCTGTCTTGTTGTCTGCATATTCTATTCTCCTTAAATAAAATAAGGGAAAGTAGACATGTCTCTTTTCCCTTTATAAGTACTCATTCAGTAAGTAACAAACTTTTGTGAAGCAGTCTCCCTGTTACTTATCAATATTTGTGACGACCTTCGTCTGCTACGGTCAGTTTTTTGCGACCTTTTGCACGACGTGCTGCGAGTACGCGGCGACCGTTGGCTGTTGCCATTCTCTCACGGAATCCGTGTTTGTTGCGTCTTTTCCTCTGCGAGGGTTGGAATGTTCTTTTCATCGTTATTATGTTTTAGGGGTCTTCTCCCGAAGACAAGTTATACTAATCATCTACTTATACTAATCATCTACATCACTTTATTCCCCTTTGTCTCTCCCATTTTGTAGCGAGGCCCGGGATTGAACCGGGGACCTCATGATTATGAATCATGCGCTCTAACCAGCTGAGCTACCTCGCCATCATGCCTCCGTTAGAGTGACTTTGCCTTTACTATAACACTGTCATTTTTGACGAAAGCGGCTGCAAAGGTACACCAACTTTTTTAATCTCGCAAATAATTCTTGAATTTATAGCATTTTTCTTTCTCCGGCATGACACTCTATAAGTGAATTACATACTGAGAAACATTCCGCAGACGCTAAGTGCTGCAGAGAGGAGAAGACAGACTATGAAGATTATGCCTGACGCCATTGTTGTATGCGTACAAAAGTAATAAGCAGTTAATGCTGAGGCAGCATAGACGGCAACAGAAAGCAGCGAACTGAACATGACTGGGGGGAAGAGAAGCAACACGCCGCTTACCAGCAGTATCATCAGTAACTGTATCACCATTGAGCCTGCCCGACTACTCTCCCGAGACAGAGCAAGCGCAGACAATACGGCAAACACTACTCCCGTTACCTCTGTATACAATATCTGCCACAAAGGGTTAGTGCCCCACCACGTGCGTGCGAAGCACTCTTTAACCGTCACAACACGGAACCCTTCGAACCAGCCACCAAAGAACTTCTGAGACAACCATACATACAAAGCAAACACTACGCATGCAATAACAGAAGCAAGCAACACGCGCAGATTGAAGGCGCGCTGCACAGCCAAACCTATCCAGAAGACAGGCAGAAGAAAGAGCATATCCGGCTGCATCATGGAGCATGCAAGAATGATGACAGTGCCTATGAAACTCTCCTGAACAGCATTCTCAGACCGATAGCAACCAGCCAGCAAAAGAAGCACCACCTGTATGCCGAGCAGAGTAAGCTGACTGCTCCAACAAGTATGGAGAACACTTATACTGCCTATGAACAGCAGATAACAGAACAAAGGCATTGAACGACGGGTGCTGGTCACACCTATCTGAAAGAAGAGATACATAAGAAACACGGCATTCACTATGGCAAGTACCATAGTAAATACCGTATTCCATACAGAAGCCTCTGCGCCCATGAAGTCAGGCACCCACAAAAGGAGACAGCAAAGAGAGAGGAATGCGCCAACAAGCCAACCAAACTCTGTCAGATGTCGAAGCCAGTACTTCATGAAGGGTTAGTGGTGAGGGGTTAAAGGTTATGGGGTGAGGGGTGAGGGGATTACCAGATGCGGACTCTGTCGGCGGGTGCTACGAAGAGAGGAGAGTCTTCTGTTACATTCCATGCTTCGTACCACATGTCTATATGAGGCAATGCGCCGTTGACACGCCAGCGACCAAGAGAGTGAGGGTCGGATTTGGTGCGTTGCAGTATCTCCTCGGGGCGTATGTTCGCTGCCCAAACATTTGCGTAAGCCAGGAAGAAACGCTGCTCAGGTGTGAAACCGTCACGTGTCTGCAGAGGAGCGTCTTTAGTAGCATTCCTGAATGCCTGGAAGGAGATATTGAGTCCACCATGGTCTGCTATGTTCTCTCCAAGAGTGAAAGCACCATTGGCAAACACTCCGGGTGCGACCTCTATGGTGTTGAAGTAGTTCTCCATCACTTTGGTACGCGCCTCGAATTTCTCCTTATCCTCTTTAGTCCACCAGTTATTAAGGTTACCATCCTTGTCGAACTGACTACCTTGGTCATCGAATCCGTGAGTCATCTCGTGTCCGATAACCACGCCTATGGCACCATAGTTGAAAGCATCGTCAGCCTGCATGTCGAAGAAAGGATATTGGAGAATACCAGCGGGGAAACAAATCTCGTTGGTTGAAGGATTGTAATAGGCATTAACCGTCTGCGGTGTCATATACCATTTATTACGGTCAACCGGCTTATCAATGAAAGAAAGAGAATACTTCTGCTCGAATTTGGCAGCGCGTTGGAGGTTGTCGTAATAAGAAAGTGCAGGGTCAATGTCAAGGTCAGTATAGTCACGCCATTTGTCAGGGTAACCCACCTTAACATAGAAAGCATCGAGTTTCTCGTGTGCCTTAGCCTTTGTCTCGTCAGACATCCACTCCTGCATGTCGATTCGCTCACCGAGAGCAATCTGCAAGTTCTTAACAAGGCGAACCATACGCTCTTTTGCCTCAGGCGGGAAATACTTCTTCACATACATCTGCCCTACTGCTTCGCCGAGAGTGCCGTTAACAACGCCTACAGCACGCTTCCAGAGAGGCGAAGGTTCTTCCTTGCCAGAGAGCACCTTGCCGAAGAAGTCGAAGTTAGCCATGTAGAGTTCGGTAGAGAGTGAGGATGCAGCACCATCGATAGTCTGCCAGAGAAAGAGTGTCTTAAGGTCTTCAAGAGGCTCATCAGCAAGCATCTTGCCACATTCTTTCAGGTGGTCGATCTGACCAACAGAGAGGGAGTCGGTGTGGATATCCATTGCCCCAAGGAAGGTGTCCCAATCTATCTCTGGCACCAACTGCTTGAGTTCCTCGACAGACATCTTGTTGTAGTTAGCCATCGGGTCACGGAGTTCGACATTGTTCTTTGCAGCTCCAGCGAGGCGTGTCTCGAGACGGAGTACAGTCTGCGCAAGTGCATCAGCGTTGTTATAGCCGAAAAGTGTGAACATGCGTTCTACATGCTTAAGATAAGCATCGCGAATCTTGGCGGTGTTCTCGTCGGTATCGAAATAATACTCTTTCTCACCCAGTGTGAAGCCTGCCTGACAGGTCTTGAGAATGTTCATCGAACTATTCATTTCGTCAGCGTCAACGTACATAGCCCAGATGCCATAAGTCATGCTTTCTCCGAGAAGACGACTGAGTTCGCTACGGTCGCTGATGGCAGCGATATCGTCGAGAGTATGCTGCAGAGTGGTGATGCCCTCACGGTCGCGGCGTGCAGTATCCATGGCAAGATTGTAGATGTCGGCTATCTTCTGTTCAACTGTTCCGTGCTTTTGCTGACGCTCGGCTATTTCCCGGATAAGACCGTTGAGTTGCTCACGGTTGTTTTCCGCCAACTTGTCGAATGAGCCGAATCGTGCATACTCGGCGGTGAGAGGATTGAGCTTCATCCAACCGCCACATGCGTACTGGTAGAAGTCATTTTGAGCGACAACGGTGGTGTCGAGATTCTGTAAATCAATACCTGTTGTCTGTTGTTTGGTGCATGCTGCTAATGTCATAATTGTCAGTGCAATAATAAAAGATTGTTTCATGATGTTATTAATTATTTATAATGAAAATCCGGTAATGAGATGACGAATGTTAACGCATGCAAAGGTATTGCAAAAGTTTGGATTTCACAAATACAGTCCAAGGGTAGTGCAAAGGTAGTACAAGGGTAGCGTGAAGGTAACCTGATGTTCCGTTCATGTTCCGTTGCTGCTATAGTCTTTCAGGTTAGGAGTAATGTGGAAAATAATGAAAGATTGCGAAGAGAATTTTTGAATATATGAAAAAGAAGTGTTACCTTTGCAAAGTGAACAAGGCAGGTCGAAGAGACCTCCAATAACGATAGCAACAGAATCGGATATCATGTCAAAACATATTATCTATCAACTTTTTCCACGTACATTCACAAACTACTGTGAGACCCGCAAGCCCAACGGCAGCATAGAAGAGAACGGTTGCGGCAAGCTAAACCAGATAACAGAGAAGGCGCTTCAGGAGATAAAGAGCCTAGGTGCCACACACGTATGGTACACAGGCGTGATAGAACATGCCACCCAGACAGACCGCTCTGCAATGGGCATACCGGCTGACAACCCACTGATAGTGAAAGGCAAGGCAGGTTCGCCATACGCGATAAAAGACTATTATGACATTGACCCTGACCTTGCCGAAGACATACCAAACCGTATGCAGGAGTTTGAGGCGCTTGTAGAGCGTACCCACAAAGCAGGTATGGGTGTGGTGCTTGACTTCGTGCCCAACCATGTGGCAAGACAATACAAGAGCGACCAGAAACCCGCAGGGGTGAAAGACTTCGGCGAGGACGACAATCCGACCTGGGCTTTCTCCCCCAAGAACAACTTCTATTACATACCCGGGCAGAGATTCAATGTTCCAAATATAAAGTCAGATGTGCCACTTGATGATTCCAGGAGACAGGCGCTGACATACGAGGAATATCCTGCAAAGGCGACAGGCAACGACTGTTTCAATGCGTCTCCAACGAAAGACGACTGGTATGAGACAGTGAAACTGAACTACGGTGTGTATTACCACGGTGGCATGGAGAAGCAGTTTGACCCTATGCCAGACACATGGCTGAAGATGCGCGACATACTGCTATTCTGGTGCAAAAAAGGAGTTGACGCTTTCCGCTGTGACATGGCTCACATGGTGCCTGTAGAATTCTGGGGGTGGGTGACGAAAGAAGTGCGCAAGCAGTATCCGAATGCGGAGTTTATAGCCGAGATATATGACCCTTCGCTATACAGGAGTTACCTTTATGAAGGCGGTTTCGACTACCTGTATGACAAGGTGGGCATGTATGACTACCTGAGGGGTGTGACCTCCAAAGATTGGGAGGCCCAAGGCATTACAAGTCAGTGGCAGGCTGTGGAGGATATACGTTCAAGGATGCTATATTTCCTTGAGAATCATGACGAGCAGCGCATAGCAAGCGGCTTCTTCTGCGGCAGAGGCGCGAGTGCCGAACCAGCGATGACAGTAGCCGCCTGCCTCGGCAACAACCCGATTCTTATTTATGCCGGTCAGGAACTCGGAGAGAGGGGTATGGATAAAGAGGGCTATTCGGGAATAGACGGCAGAACAACCATCTTTGACTATTGGGGGGTAAGCAGTCTGCAAGCCTGGGCTAACAAGGGCAAGTTTGACGGACGCCACCTAAGTAATGAACAGAAAGAACTGAGGAGTTGGTACAAACGCCTGCTGAACCTCACCCAGAGCGAGGCGGCATTGAGAGAAGGCCTCATGTTCGACCTCATGTATGTTCAGGACGCGGAATTCAACCGCAAGAAACATTATGTATTCATGCGCAAATACAAAGACGAGACGCTTCTGATAGCGGTAAACTTCGATGCACGTGAAGAGAAGATAAAGATAGTGATACCTCCGGCAGCATTTGCCTATCTTGAACTTGAGGAGAAGGCATCTGTGAGCATGAAAGACCTTCTTACGGGCAAAGAATACAGCAACATACCGCTTTGCACAGACAAGGCGATAGAGTTGAACGTAGGTGCGTGGAAAGGAATGATACTGAAAGTTAACAGTTGACAGTTTACAGTTGATATTTAATATGAAGCATATATTCCGTTTGATACGATGGCAGAATCTGCTGTTTTGTGCGTTGGTGGTGTGGCTGATGGAGAAGATGGTTGCAGTGCCGCTACTTGACAAAGCTCTCTACGGCGAGCAACTACCATGGTGGATACTGTATTTGCTGATGCTGGCAGTAGTTATGACAGCCGCCGGCGGTTATGCGATAAACGACTACTTCGATGTGAAGATAGACACCATCAACCGCCCGGAAAGCCTAATAGTGACACGTGAGTTAAGCAAACAGCAGGCGATGCTTGTGCACCAGATAATGACAGGTATAGGAGTGGCAGCAGGTCTTGCAGTGTCGTGGCTCACAAGGAGTTGGTCGCTGCTACTGGTATTCATCTTCGTACCCGGTCTGCTGTGGTTCTACTCGTCAAGTTACAAGAGGCAGTTCATCACAGGGAACCTGATTGTAAGTCTGATGACCGCTCTTGTGCCGCTGACAGTGGCTATGGCGAATGCAGCCTACATGCGGCATCAATATGGCGAGTTGATGCAATACACAGACATCATAAGAGAGATATACCTATGGACAGGCGGCTTTGCACTGTTTGCCTTTCTCTGCAACTTCATCCGAGAAGTGACAAAAGACCTGCAAGACCAGACCGGCGACCGCGAACTGGAGTGCCACACTATGCCTATACTGCTTGGGGAGACATGGACTAAAGTGATACTGACCGTGCTGATACTGCTTACTGCAGGGTGCCTTAGTTACACAGTGTTTGCAGTACTGCCATTTGAGCACCACTGGCACAGCATGACGGTGCGCTACCTTGTGTTCGGCATGCTTGTACCTTTTGCCTGCGAACTGTATCTGCTGTGGTCAGCGAAGATATCGACAGACTACAGGTTCGCCCAAGGTCTGATGAAGTTCATCATGCTGACCGGAGTGCTGTTCAGCATAGTAATACGAGTACTGCTATGAAGATACTATTAGGCAGCAAGTCACCCCGCAGACAAGAGTTGCTAAGGCAATTGGATATAGAATTCACCGTAGTAAGTACAGACTGCGATGAGAGTTATCCCGCTTCACTGAGGGCAGAAGAAATTCCATTATACATAGCAAAAGAGAAGGCGGCGGCTTACATGCCGCAACTGCAAGCAGACGAATTACTGATAACTGCTGACACAATAGTATGGCTTGACGGTGAGGTGCTCGGCAAACCCAAGGACGAGGCAGAGGCAGGTGAGATGCTTAGAAGGTTGTCAGGCAAGACACATCAGGTATATACAGGCGTATGCATGACCACATGCTCGAAACAGGTGTCGTTTACCGACTGCACCGATGTCACCTTCCGTGAGTTGAAAGAAGATGAGACAGAGTACTACGTAAGCCACTACCGTCCTTTAGACAAGGCAGGAGCATACGGCATTCAAGAGTGGATAGGTCTGAGAGCTTGCACGAGCATAAGAGGCTCATACTTCAACGTGATGGGTCTGCCGGTGCACAGAATAAGCAGTCTGCTATCCGACTTTCAAAAATAGATTATTCCGCCAAGGTTACAGGCCCAACGAGAAACGAGCACGAACAGCCCACCAAGGAGTGGTGGTATTCTTGAAGTCAGTGAGACGGAATATGGCATAGAGGTCAGCCACACGCAATATATTGCCAATGCCTATTCCCGCCTCCACATAAGGCACCCTCATTGCAGACATACCATCGGGCAAAGCCACCACCTGACTATGCTTGTCGGAGAGCCAACCCCAGGCAACCTTAGCCTCGACAAGTTCACGCAGATGCAGACGCTGCAGGTAAGGGATACGATTGAAGACAGCACCCTGCATGTTCCAATGAAGATGAAGCGACATAAACCTATCGGCAGCATACTGATAGGAGTTCATCAGTGTGAAACGATAGGGATCATAGGTACAGCTTTGATTTCCGGTGAAATGTCCAAGCAAAGGATAAGGGACAGTACCAATCACTATGCCAGCCTCCGCAGCATAGTCGAGTCTTCCAAGCATACCAAGCGGCACCGTTTGCTGCACCTGAAGCACGAGACGTGCATAAGGATTAGACTGCGTATATGACTCTACGGTCTTAGGATTCAAATCCCTGCCTTTGAGGTCCTTGCCATCCATCTGCCAACTACCCGCCTCAGCGATAAGCCTGAGTACAGGATAACTGCTATGCACATGCACACGCCGCATGTAAATATCAGCCTTCCGCTCCTTCCATCCGACACGGAGAACTGCCTGCAAAGTACGATAACGAAAAGAAGGAATATCATAATATCCTACCGATGCAGGTCCGTAACCCATTCTGCCCATACTGAAAGCAAAGGTGGTTTCGATGTTGTCGGTCCAGTCGTTCTCAACCCAAACCCGGAACTCGCGTTTTCTGGTGCGGCTGCTTGCAGTCTGACCAGCATATCTAATCTCGGAGAAAATGAGGTGTGCGAAGTCGGCGTCACCATAAAAGATATCATTCTCCCGCAAAAGGCAGTCGCTCAAAGACACATCTGTACTTGCATAGTGGTCCCAATAATAGGCACCAAGGAGATGTCTGCGGTCAGAAGGAAGAAGAGCACGAATCTGCCCTTTGCCTTTAAGAGCACGGTCGCCGAAACCATAAGCCACATAACCAGACAGTTCGACGTTCTTCCATAGTTTCTCATTAGTTGTAAGCGGCACACCGAGATGGAATCCCTCTTCTCTGTTCCAGCCTATGAGTTCAACGATGTTGCCTATATCCACCTTTTCGCCTGTGGGTATGTTGCCTGTTGTGACAATATGTGCAACGAACTTTCCAAACCGTATTACAGGATTCTCCTGCAATATCTGAAATGCGGAGTCGGTTGTGGTAAGGACAGTATCGTTTATAATACTATTATTAACTATTGTGCTATTTACTGAATCAGCCGACTGCTGAACACCGGCAGAGGAAACGGTTGTGCTTGAGCGTTTAAGAAGCACAGTGGGGAATACATGTGAGGTATCGGCTTTGACAGCAAAGTCGAATATCATAGACATGTTGCTTGTCTGAGGCAGGAGCAGACTATCGTAAGTCTGAGTAAGCCGGAGCGAGGTAAGATAGTTGACACTCACCTCTCTTGGGACACTGACAGTGATACTCCTGATACCGCACGATGCGGAATCAACTGTCATCTCTCCATTGAAAGAAGGCTCATACGGGTTCTTGCTCTTGAAATGAACCACATATTGTTTATGAAGAGAGTCCGTCAGGAGACTGTCTGCGAGATAGTAGGCGTAATGACTGTTGCCCGAAGAAGCGAGAGGAGAGATGAAGTTCTGCGAGAAGACTGTGATGGTGTTACGATAGAAGTCGAAATGCTCAGGCAGACCTTCGAGCAAAAGGGAGTAGTCTGTTTCCGTAAGCACCAGACTCTTGGTCTGTGGTGCAGAAAGGAGCGACTTGCGTCCTGCAGAGACAACGCTCTGCGCCTTATAAGAGTAGAGCGGCAGCATGAGAGTAGAGTCCTCCGATGTCAGCATGCCACTGCTGAGACTGCGCCACAAGAGCCTCTGCAGATGTTTCTGGCGTATATCGCTTATAAAGAGTTCCTGCTGCTCGTTCTGCGAATAACTGACTCCCTGTTGAAGCCACTTGTCGTTTGCCAAACGTCTTTCACGTATCTTCTCCATAAGAGGAAGAGCCGGGTTCTCTCCCGGCAAGACAAAAATGTCCTCAAGCTGAGTGTTCTCCTCTTCAAGCATAATCTCTATGCCTGCATATTGCCCCGGCTCAACAGGGTATTTCTGACGTTTGTAGCCGACGGCAGAGACCAGCAGTGTACGTTTCTTCTGCAGGTCTGTGCGGAGCATGAAGACACCTTCGCTGTTAGAAGCGCACCCTATGTCAGTGTTTCTGTACCATACATTAGCATTCTCCACAGGGAGTCCGCTCCTGGAGTCTCTCACAGTGCCTACAATGATAGTCTCCTCAGCCAAAAGCGACAGGCTGAAAAGACAGAAGACATATATGAGCAGGCGTGGCATGCTATTTCCGGTTGTTGGCAGGATGATACTTCAATATGGCATTCCTCAGATCCTGTACGTTGATATGAGTGTATATCTCGGTCGTGGTGATGTTCTCGTGTCCGAGCAACTGCTGTATGACACGCAGGTCGGCTCCGTTCTGCAACAGATGTGTGGCAAAACTGTGTCTAAGAGTGTGCGGTGAGATGTTTTTCCTGATACCTGCATCAGCAGCAAGCATCTTAATTATGTAGAATATCATCGCCCGAGTGAGTCCCTTACCGTAGTGATTGACAAAGGCATAGTCAGAATAGGGAGTCTTGATGTCAAGCAGAGCGCGGTCTTCAAGCCACAATCCGAACTGCTTGTCCGCCTCAGGGGAAATAGGCACCAAACGCTGCTTGCTACCTTTGCCTTCGACTATCATGTAGCCTTCACTGCGGAACATATTTGACAGTTTGAGCGTGACAAGTTCGCTGACACGAAGACCTGACCCGTAGAGCATCTCTATGATAGCACGGTTGCGTCTGCCTTCTTTTTTGCTAAGGTCGATACAATTTATCATCCTGTCTATCTCCTGAACAGAGAGTACTTCCGGAAGGTGTTCGCCGATCTTGGGTGACTCAATCAGTTCCGACGGGTCCTGGTCAATGTAATTATGATACAAGAGAAACTTGTAGAAAGAGCGAATGCCTGCTATAATACGCGCCTGAGAACGCGGATTGGTGTCGGACTTAAAACTGGTGTAAAGAAACTCCTGCAGGTCTTCGAAGGTAGCATCGCGAGGCTCTATACCACGCCCGGCACAATAGTCACAGAGTTTTTTCAGGTCGAACTCATAGTTGACAACTGTGTTCTCGGAAAGAGACTTCTCCAACTTGAGATAAGTATGGTATTGTTTGTAGATCACAGCAGTAAACACTCCTAATAGTTGATTATCCCCCTATACTCCGCCTCGTATTTCCGTTTAACACCATTCTCATTGTAAGTGAAAGTGAACTGAATATATGTGCTGTCAGCGTCCTGACTCAGGACAAACTGACCCTCATTAAAAATGGTATATGAAGACAATCCACCTTCTGAAATCTGCAGCAGATATGCTCCGCTGATTGCACCATCGTAATCCACACCCGGCAGGAAAGTATAAGCTGCTCCCGTTGTGTCAGACCGATAAGTGCCTTCGGTAAGGCGCGTCTCTCCTGCAGGCAGAAAGATGTCGGAAACATACAGGTTGCCTCCTGTGCCAACGATATGATGTGTTGAGTCAAGGTCAACACCGGCAGAATAGAGGTCAAGGTCAACAACATTCTGACTGATACCGCGACCGGCATAGTGAGCACCATAGGATTTCACGTATGCCTTCAGAAAACTGTGACTCTTGACGTCTTTCTTCTCCGGCGTGGGAGCAGAATTGCACCCGACAATGACAAAGACCAATGACAATACTACGAATATCTTCTGCGACATAGACCTGATATTTGTGTTG
This sequence comes from Paludibacteraceae bacterium, assembly GCA_905234685.1. Classification (GTDB taxonomy): domain Bacteria; phylum Bacteroidota; class Bacteroidia; order Bacteroidales; family Paludibacteraceae; genus Colicola. Next base: position 47,630 of record CAJOIR010000006.1, on the reverse strand, counting down.
TTAATATATTTCATACCTCCACGCGCTTACTGGGAATATAGGCAGCAAGCCAACCGAGAACTGTCACGCTCAGACCCACAAGCAATATGTCAAGCCACTGGACGTGAACAGGATAGGAACTGATTATATACTCTGTACCACTGCCAAGTTTTATCCACCCGAAATACTCCTGACATAGAGAGAGAGTTATTCCAAGCAGGAGACCTGCTACAGCGCCTATAAGGGAGATAAGCCAACCTTCATAGAGGAATATGCGTTGGAGCATACTGCGGTCTGCTCCGAGGTGACTCAGTATGACAATGTCTTCGCGCTTGTCAATCATCAGCATTGACAACGAACCTGTTATGTTGAACGAAGCAATGAGCAGGATGAATATCATCAGTATAACCGTTATACCCTTCTCCACCTGCATGATTCTGAAGAAGTCCGCCTGCTGCTCGTAACGGTCTTTCACCAAGTAGGCATCGCCAAGCAACGACTGTATCTGCCGTTTCGCCTTCTCCACTTTGATATCCGGTGTCAGACGCAACTCCACCGCAGTGGCATCATGTTCTCCGTATTCAAAGAGCTGCCGTGCCAGAGGCAGCGACACAAGCATATACTTGTCGTCGTATTTGGTCTGGTTCACAGCAAAGATACCCGAGATGAACGTACTTGCCTTGTTCAGACTCCTGTCCGGCCGCAGCGTGCTGATTCTGCCAACACGCTTTGGAGCGTACACTTTTATACCGCCTACGAACTTAGCGCCTATGCCTATCTGATTGGCAAGACCTATGCCCAATACACTGCGCTCAAAAGCACGCTGGGGAACTCCCGTGCCGTCGTCATACCAGTCGGTGACAGAGAATCTGCCGTCGGTTATTATTGAGTCTATCTGAGTCAACTCCGAGAAGTTCTCGTCAACACCTTTAAGCATTGCGGGCACCTGACGCTCGGAATACTCTATCAAACCCGCCTCCTCTATGGTCTCGCTATACACACTTACAAAAGGAAGACTGCGCACTGCATTCATCTCATCTGTGTCAGTACAGAAATACTTGCCTTCTGCAGGTGTTATCTTCAGGTCGGGATCGAACTGCGAAAACATCTTCTCCACCAACGTGCCAAACCCGTTCATCACAGAGAGCACGACCACCATAGCCGCTGTCACAACAGCTACGCCTGCCGCACTAACTGCCGACACAATGTTTATTGCATTGTGACTCTTCTTGTGAAACAAGTAACGAAACGCTATCAGCAAAGACGTCTTCATTCAAATAACAAAAATAGCCCCTTAACCTCTACATCCTAAGCCTTTACCCTTCTCGCAGCAACAATGAAATATGCTATCAGAGCAACATACGCCGCACAACCTGCAATCTGAGCATAGCCTGACGAAGCCCAGTCAGCAAGCCACCAGTCTGCGCCTGCAAAACGTATGGCGGCAGACACAACACCCATCAGTGCTCCGCCTGCAATGAAGCCCGAAGCTATAAGTGTGCCTTTGTCCTGACGCTTCTGAGCCAATTCCCTGTCCTTGCCTTTGTTCATAAGCCACGAGATGAAGCCGCCTATCACAAGAGGCGTGTTCAGTTGCAGAGGAATGAACATACCAAGAGCGAATGCAAGCACAGGAACACCGAGCCAGTTGAGCAGTAATGCCAGCACCACACCTGCACCATAGAGCAGCCAAGGTGCGCCTTCTCCCATCATCAAAGGTTCTATTACAGCCGCCATAGCATTAGCCTGAGGCGCCACAAGAGCGTTCTCACCTGCGAAACCGTAAGTCTTGTTCAGTATTATTATCACGCCACCCACTGTCGCTGCCGACACCAGAGTACCGAGGAATTTCCACGTCTCCTGCTTGCGAGGCGTAGTGCCTATCCAGTAACCTATCTTCAGGTCAGTAATGAAACCGCCCGCCATACTAAGCGCTGTACACACAACGCCGCCTATCACCATCGCAGCCACCATGCCTGTCGTGCCTTGGAGACCAACAGCGACAAGCACCACAGAAGCTATGATAAGTGTCATCAGAGTCATGCCACTCACAGGGTTGCTGCCTACTATAGCTATCGCATTAGCCGCCACCGTAGTGAACAAGAAGGCTATCACTGTAACTACCAACCACGCTATCAATGCCTGCCAGAAGTTGTGTATCACACCCAACCAGAAAAACATAAGCACTATCGTCAGTGATACCACTACCGCTATCAGAAGGAAACGCATCGACAAGTCACGGTCGGTACGCACAGTAGCCTCTGCCACCTGCCTGCCTTTACCCTTCAACTCTCTGCCTGCCAAGCCTACTGCACCTTTTATCACACCCCAAGACTTGACTATGCCTATCACGCCCGCCATGGCTATTGCGCCTATGCCTATGTAACGCGCATAGTTTGAGAATATCAACTGCGGGTCCTTGTCCGATAACATCACGCTGTCAACAGTTGTCATGCCCAGCAACGGTATCAGAAACCACCAAACGAACAGCGAGCCGCAACAGATGATTGCCGCGTACTTCAAACCTACTATATAACCCAAACCAAGCACTGCGGCAGAAGTGTTAACCGAGAACGTAAGTTTCCATTTTGCCGCCAACCACTCGCCCCAACCTGTCATACGAGTCGAGAGTTCTTCTGTCCACAGACCGAAGGTGGAGACAACAAAGTCGTATAGTCCGCCTATCGCGGCCGCCCATATCAGCGGCTTTGCCTGAGAACCTCCCTGTTCACCGCTAACAAGCACTTGTGTAGTAGCTGTCGCCTCAGGGAAAGGATACTTGCCGTGCATGTCCTTCACAAAGTAACGACGGAAAGGTATCAAAAACAGTATGCCCAAGCAACCTCCAAGCAAAGATGCCATGAACACCTGCATGAAACTAACTGTTATCTCCGGGTGCTTCGACTGAAGTATATACAACGCCGGCAACGTGAATATCGCTCCTGCAACTATCACTCCAGACGATGCTCCGATAGACTGTATTATCACATTCTCTCCCAAAGCACTCTTTCTACGCAATGCAGATGACAAACCTACCGCTATAATAGCTATAGGTATCGCCGCCTCGAACACCTGACCCACCTTCAGGCCAAGGTATGCTGCCGCTGCTGAAAAAATGACTGCCATCAGTACACCCATACTCACTGAATAGGGTGTCACTTCTGCAAAATTATGCTCCGCCGGCAATACAGGCTTGTACTCCTCGCCCTCTTTCAACGGGCGTCCTGCATTCTCAGGTAATCTCACTTCTGACATAATGACTATGTGTTTTAATTGATTTAATGCCTGCAAAGGTACGCCTTTTAGTCCACATATACAACACGCATGATAACGCCCGGAAAACAGGTCAATTCTTTTTTCGTGTTTTTTTCGTCCTTTTTTCGTGTTTTTTTCGTCTTTTTTACGTAAATGACATATACCGCTCATGTGCACACTCCAATCATGAAAGATTTTTGCCCCTTTGACGCATCGGTTTGGTCGTTTAAGTTATTTATTGTATCTTTGCAGATTGGAATAACAAGCGCGCTTCATCCGCCGCAAACTGACTGTATAACCAATACATGACGACTATATAACCAACACATGACATATGAAAAAATTCAATGAATACAAGGGTCTGAACCTGTCGGCAGTAGCAGACGAGATGCTGTCGGCATGGGAGAGAGAACATCTGTTCGAGCAATCTGTAAGCACACGCTCAGGAGCAAAACCCTTCCTTTTCTTCGAAGGTCCTCCTTCAGCCAACGGCATGCCTGGCATACACCACGTGCTCGCCCGCGCCATAAAAGACACCTTCTGCCGTTACAAGACGATGCAAGGATTCCAGGTGCAACGCAAAGCCGGTTGGGACACTCACGGTCTGCCTGTTGAACTCGGTGTAGAGAAGATGCTGGGGATAACCAAAGAAGACATAGGCAAGAAGATAAGCGTGGACGAATATAATGCCGCATGCAGACGCGAGGTAATGAAATATACCAAAGAGTGGACCAACCTCACAAAGAGAATGGGCTACTGGGTTGACTTGGACAACCCCTATATAACCTACGACAACAAATACATCGAGACTCTCTGGTATCTGCTGAAACAACTGTACAACAAGGGGTATCTCTACAAAGGCTACACCATACAACCCTATTCGCCCGCTGCAGGTACAGGCCTTAGCAGTCACGAGCTCAACCAACCCGGCTGCTACAGAGACGTGAAAGACACCACGTGCACGGCGAAGTTTCTGATAACTGAAAGAGACAAGTCGAAAGAGACAAGCCTGAGCCGTATTTTCGATGCGGCTACTGCAGCAGGCAATATGCCGGTGTATTTCATAGCGTGGACTACCACTCCGTGGACTCTTCCAAGCAACACGGCACTGTGTGTAGGTCCGAAGATAGACTACGCAGCCGTAAAGCGCGAAGCCGACATCATCATCCTCGCCGAAGCACGCATACCTGCATACCAGAAAGAACTCGGAGAGACGCCTGAAGTGATATGGCGCGGCAAAGGCACAGACCTCGTAGGCGTACACTACCGGCAGCTGTTCCCGTGGGTGAATCCCGGTGAAGGCGCTTTCCGCGTCATAGCAGGCGACTACGTGACAACTGAAGACGGTACAGGTATCGTACACATAGCTCCTACATTTGGTGCAGACGACAAGAAAGTGGGTGATGCAGCCGGCGTACCCGGTCTCTATATGCTCACCAAGAACAACGGCATGCGTCCGATGGTCGACTTTACAGGCAAGTACTGGAACATAGAAGACCTTGACGAAGACTGGGTAAAAGAGAACGTGAACACCGACCTGTACTCCAAATATGCCGGCCAATGGGTAAAGAACGCCTACGACCCGAAATACACTGTTGACGGCAAGTACGATGAGGCAGCAGCACAGAAAGACGAGAATCTTGATATACGCCTCTGCATGGAGATGAAGCAGGACGGGCGCATATTCCGCATAGAGAAACATGTGCACAACTATCCTCACTGCTGGCGTACAGACAAACCTGTGCTATATTATCCGCTTGACTCGTGGTTCATCAAGAGCACTGCAGCGAGAGACCGCATGATAGCGCTCAACAACACCATACGCTGGCAACCTGAGAGTACGGGTACAGGACGCTTCGGCAAATGGCTTGAGAACCTCAACGACTGGAATCTGAGCCGCTCGCGCTACTGGGGTACTCCTCTGCCTATATGGCGGACAGAAGACGGTCAGGAAGAGAAGTGCATAGGATCGGTGGATGAACTGATGCAGGAGATAGAGAAGGCTGTTGCTGCAGGCTTCATGAAAGAAAACCCATATTCCAAATTCCGTGCAGGAGACTATTCTAAAGAGAACTACGACCCCGCAGTGATAGACCTGCACAGACCTTACGTGGACAACATAGTGCTTGTGTCAGACTCGGGCAAGCCGATGAAGAGAGAAGCGGACCTGATAGATGTCTGGTTCGATTCAGGTGCGATGCCATACGCTCAGAACCATTATCCTTTCGAAAACCACGATGCTCCACTCACCGCCGACTTTATCTCGGAAGGTGTTGACCAGACACGCGGTTGGTTCTTCACGCTGCATGCCATTCACACCATGATAGACAACACGGTGGCTTACAGAAACGTGATAAGCAACGGTCTGGTGCTTGACAAGAACGGCAACAAGATGTCGAAGCGTCTCGGCAATGCCGTTGACCCGTTTGTGATGCTCGACAAATACGGCGCAGACGCCGTAAGGTGGTATATGCTGACCAACTCATCACCATGGGAGAACCTTCGGTTCGACCCCGAAGGAGTGGAAGAAGTGCGCCGTAAGTTCTTCGGCACACTGTATAACACCTATTCTTTCTTCGCCCTGTATGCCAACGTGGACGAATGGAAGGCAACGGAAAGACAACAGCCGGCAGAAGCAAGCCAACTGACAGAGATTGACAGATGGATTCTTTCAAAACTCAATTCTCTGACAAAGGAAGTGACAGAGTATTATGAGACCTATGAACCGACACGTGCAGGGCGCGCCATAGAAGACTTTGTAGGCAACAACCTGAGCAACTGGTATGTGCGCCTCAACCGCAAACGCTATTGGGGCGGGGGCATGACACCGGACAAGAACGCCGCCTACATGACCCTGTACACATGTCTGAAGGTGGTGGCACAACTGATGGCACCTATAGCACCCTTCTACGCCGACCGCCTGTATCGCGACCTGACAGGAGAGACAGTGCACCTGAGCGAGTTCCCAAAAGCAGACGAAGCACTCATTGACAAGACTCTTGAGGAGCAGATGCAACTGGCGCAGCAGTCAACATCGATGATACTCGCCCTGCGCAAGCGCGCCAACAAGAAAGTGCGCCAACCGCTGCAGAAAGCAGTTATCCCTGTTGCAAGCGAAGAGATACACAACAATATGCTTCATGTGGCCGACTTAGTGAAAGCAGAAGTCAACGTGAAGGAACTGCAGATAGTGACAGATGACAGTGCCGTGCAGTTGGTGAAGAAGATCCGCCCCAACTTCAAGGTGCTCGGCAAGAAAGCAGGCAAAGACATGAAAGCTGTTGCAGCGGAGATAGGTCAGATGACGCAGGAGCAGATAAAGCAACTTGAGACCACCGGACAATACCAGTTGTCAACTGTCAACTACCAGCTCATCGGTGAAGATGTAGAGATTATTACCGAAGACATGCCGGGTTGGCTTGTGCTGAGTGAAGGCACGCTCACAATCGCTTTAGATATAGAAGTGACTGAGGAACTCCGACAGGAGGGTATAGCGCGTGAACTCGTCAACCGCATACAGAACCTGAGAAAGTCGTCCGGTTTCGAGATAACTGACCGCATCAATGTGGAGGTAGAAAGCAACGACAACATCAATGCAGCAATAGAGAACTTCAGTGAGTACATTGCTTCGCAAGTTCTGGCACAGTCATTGAAAACAGTTGAGAAACTGGACAACCCCACAGAACTTGACTTTGAAGAGTTCAAAGTGAATATAAACATAATCAAAGCATAATACCATGAAACGTCTGCTGTTTTTCGTCGCCACCGCAGCAATAGTAGCTGTAGTGTTCTCATCCTGCTCCGCCTTCGGCGGCAGACAGGACTTCTCGTCCTCCGACCTGATAGGCACCTGGCAGAACAACGCCAACCCACAACACTACATGGTGTTCACCTATGAGACCAGTGACAGCATAACAGAAGGGTATCATTACGGCTATGAGTGGGACGAGTCGGAAGATGTACACAAGGAAGACCTTGTGGAACACGGTAACGGCTGGTTCGAGTGGAAACTGGAGAAGACAGACCTGCTCTACATAGAACTCACGGACCTCTATGCACAAGGCATCGGTGACGAGCGCTACCCCAACCCCTACACCGTCACCACACTGACCTCCACCACCCTCAGTTACACCAACGGCAACAGGAAACTGTCATTTACCAAACTAAACCAATGACATTATGAAACGCTTCCTGAAGATATTCGGCATCACTCTCGGCAGTATTGCCGGTCTGACAGTCATAGCAGCACTAGTGGCTGTATATATAGTGTTCACGCCAAAGCGTCTTACTCCGATAGTGAGAAACATAGCCGACAAGTACGTGAGCTGCCAACATGAAGTAGGCGACGTGGAACTTACATTCTTCTCCACGTTTCCTGAGTTCGGGTTACGAATAGGCGGATTGTATATCGTCAACCCGATGGAGGGTGCCCAGTCGGACACACTGCTTGCAGTGCCTGACGTGGTAGCGAAAGTCGACGTGAAAGAATATCTCAATAACAACAGCCTCAACGTACATGAGCTGTCGCTTAATGATGCCGTTGCTAATATCTTCATCAACGAGGCAGGTGAGACCAATTTTGATGTGCTTGTTCTTGAGGAAGACACAACAGAAGACACCACCGCCTTTGCACTCCCCTTCGACATGCTGAATGTAGATGAGCTGAAACTCAATGCTCCTGTACTCACCTTCGTTGACAAGAAAGACAGTATCTCGGCTTCGCTTCGCAACACCAGACTCAAGGCTTCTGCAAAGAGCATGGAGGATATAGACCTAAGTCTGTCGGTGGAAGAGACGAGTGCTGTAATAGGCGAAGAACAGTATGCAGACAACCTTAGTCTAAGACTAAACTCAGACCACACAAGTGTCAACCTTGACAGCATGCGCTTCAATCTGCCTGACGTTAATCTGTCGGTGAACGAGTTTGACATGTCGCTGCAAGGCAAAGTGGCGATACCTGAAGACGACATACTTATTGATGCACACCTGAGCACAGGCAAGTGGGATATTCCAGCACTACTGCAGTTACTGCCAAAGAGTGTGACTTCGACGCTTGACGGAATAACCATTGACGCTGCAACAGCACAATTGGAAGCAGACGTAAAAGGAATATACAACGATTCCCGGATGCCCACCATTGATGCAAACCTCACACTGCAAGACGGCAAGGCAGCATATATGGAGGTATTCCCGTACAAACTGTCAGACATACAATTGACAGCAGATGCACATATTGACCTGAACAAGGACTCACGCAAGCAATCGGCAGCAACAGTAAAGCGTCTGTATGCAAAGACAGGCAAGACTACTGTTGACGCCAAAGGCAACATCACCGAACTACTGGATGACGCACTTTGTGACGTGAGTGCAAAGATAAATGCCAACCTTGCAGAGTTCAAGCGTTATCTTGAGACCGAAGGCAAACAGACCGACCTTCAGGGAACCGCTTCAGGCAATGCGGCCGCCAAGATAAGACTGTCGGCGTTGTCGAAGATGCAACTTCAAAAGGGACTTGTCACAGGCAATATAAGCCTTGTCGGTTTGAATGTAGTGTATGACAGCATGCTGGTTGACATACCCAAGGCTACACTCTCGCTCCGTATCCCCAATGCCAAACCGCAGAAGAAGACAGCAAACTGGGCAAATATCACTCTAAAACCCGAAGCTGTAAACTTCGAGATGGTTGACTACATGAAAGCGGAGCTGGCATCGTCGGTTATCAACCTTGAGACCTCCAACATCCTTTCCAATGACAAGATGCTATATGCCAATCTCGGACTGCAAACAGAGCACCTGTCAGTGAAAATGGACAGTATGGGAGGCGAAATCAAACAACCAAACCTGCAGGCGTACGTGGAGTACGACACCAAGGCAACAGACTACGTGCCTTCTGTGGAGACCACACTCCGTCTGGGTTCTCTCAACGGCTTCTACAGCGACATAAAAGCAGAATTGCAGAATTCTGACATCACAGCATCCCTTTCGGGCACAAAGAAAGACAAGGCGCAACCACAGGCATCTGTCACACTAAAGACCAAAGGGCTGAAAGCCAGCATGGGTGACAGCATAAAAGCAGAAACAGGACGACTGCGGATTGCTGCGAATGCACACCGTAACCCGAAAAAAGAGAATCTGCTGCTACAATGGAATCCACGCCTCACTGTTGACCTGAACGACGGTCAGGCAGAGCTTGCCGCACTGCCCGAGAAAGTGTTGTTGCCGCAACTTACGTTCGACTATTCCAACAAGGTGTTCAACATAAGCCAAAGTCAAATAGAACTCGGCAACTCCGACTTCTCGCTTACAGGCGAACTACGCAACATAGGCAAATGGTTAGACAAAAAGGGCAACCTTGAAGGCGAACTCACATTCACAAGCAAACATACCGACGTGAACGAACTGATGGCACTTGTGTCGGACGACTCGGGTACAGAAGAGACTGCAGAGGAAGCCAAACAGACAGCATCAAAAGATGATGCAAATCCGTTCCTCGTGCCCAAAGACGTTGACGTGTCGCTTGTGACAAACATACGTGAAGCTGTTGTGTTCGACCAACTAGCACGCAACCTGGGAGGCAAACTATACATAAAAGACGGTGTGCTGATACTCGAAGAGATGGGTTTCATATGCAATGCGGCAAAGCTGCAACTCACAGCCATGTACAAGACTCCGCGCCGCAACCATATCTACGTGGGACTTGACTATCACATGACTGATATCAACATACAGGAGTTAGTCGGCATGATACCGCAAATCGACACCATGCTGCCTATGCTCCGCAGTTTCCGCGGTGCTGCACAGTTCCATCTGGCAGCGGAGACATATACTAATGCCAAGTACGAACTGAAGCCTTCTACGATACGCGGAGCATGTTCTATAGAGGGCAAAGACCTTGTACTGCTTGACTCGGAGACCTTCGGTCAGATAGCAAAGATACTGATGTTCAACAAGAAGACAGAGAACAAGGTTGACAGCGTATCGGCACAGATTACCGCATACAAGGATGAACTGAACATCTATCCGTTCTGCATCACGCTGGACAAATACATGGCAGCAGTGGGAGGACACCACAATCTTGACATGTCGTTTGACTACCACATATCGTTACTGAAGCCACTATATATAGGCGCAGACGTGAAAGGTACGTTTGATGATTTGAAGATACGTCTTGCCAAATGCCGTTACGCCCAGGATTTCAGACCTATCATTCACAAAGACGTAGAGACACAGAACGCTTCGCTGAAGCGCATGATTGCCACGGCACTAAAACGCAATGTGAAAACAGACTCGGAAACAAACAAATAAACAACCAAACATATGAAAGCATTACGTATAATAAGCCTGCTATGCGTGGGCGCAATGTTCTCAAGTTGTCTCACTACACTGCTCACCGTAGCAGCAGTGAGTCCACAACCCGTGAAGACCACCACTGTGGTGACCACTCCCCAGCCAGTGGTATATACCGCACCTGTAAGCACAACAACTACAGTCAAGACCGTCTCCACGCGTCCTACAACCACCACTATCCAGGTGAACGCCATGTCAAGTGACATCAGCCTTCATCTTGACCTGCAGGCAGTAGCCGCAGCATTTGCACAGTCGCAGTCGGTAGAAGAGTTCGAGATGATACTGAACTCATCACGCTACATGATCAGCAACCTCGACCTGAACCACGACGGCTTCGTGGACTACCTGAGAGTAATGGAGGTAGTGAACTCCTACAACCACGTGTTTGTCATTCAGGCAGTACTGGCATATAACGTGTACCAAAACGTAGCCACTCTAACTCTGGAAATGGGACAGACAGTGTATTGCCAGATAATAGGAGACCCGTATATCTACGGCAAGCAGTATATTGTACAACCCGTGTTCGTGAAGACTCCGCCATTGTTCAGTTATCTCCGCCGCCCAGTGTATAATCCGTGGCATTCGCCATATTACTGGGATGCATTCCCCACATGGTATGCGAAACCGAAGCCTCAGTATCTGAGCCACTACCAGGCATACGTGAATACCTATATCCACAACCACAAATACTGCCATGAGGTATCTTATCCTACAGTGGTTCACTACACCAACTACATCACTATCATACAACCCGTGTCGCGCAACGACTATCAGACAGCACACCCGGAAGAGGCTTTCGACAGAAGGACTTCAAACATGACCTACACGCCTCAAGGCAGCACCGCTACACGCGGAGTGCGCAATGCCGCCGATGTGCGTGAAGCAGTAGCCGCAACCTCGACCACAACATCATCGTCGGGAAGTTCACGTACTGCAGCTGCACAGCAGCAGACCACATCAACATCGTCAGGTTCATCACGTTCGTCAGCAACGACGACATCTTCTACAAGTTCATCAAAGACTTCAACCACGGCGAGCACGTCTTCTTCACGTTCTACCGCCTCGACAACAACAAGCCCCCGCAAGGAGACCACCACTACCACTACGCGCACATCGACGACTACGACCTCTCCTTCGCGTTCAACCACCACCACAAAGACCACCACTACCACTTCGCGTTCAACAGCAGCGTCGACTCCTACCGGCAGAACGACCAACACAACAACAAAGGTTAACAACGATGGTCGCGTACGTACCACCTCAACCACCCGCACCACTGTGGAAACAGAAGCAAGCCGTTCAGGTGCACAGAGCAGCAGCCGCACAGCGACTCAAAGCAGTAGCCGTACATCATCAGGCACATCCAGAAGTTCACTATAATAAAACTATCAATCACTAAAATATGAAAAAGTACTTATTCATTCCCTTAATAGCAATGACTATGATTGCTTGTGAGAAACAGAATCCTCTGCTCTCGAATGAGCAGACACCATACGGTGTACCTCAGTTTGACAAAATAGAACTACGTCATTATGAGCCTGCCTTCAAAGAGGCAATAGCACAATGTGAAGCAGAGATAGACGCCATAGTTAACAACACAGAAGAACCGACATTTGAGAATACTATTGCGGCTCTTGACCGCTCAGGCATGCTACTTGCCAAGGTGCAGGGAGCTTTCTTCAACGTGCTTGAAGCAGACGGCAATGACGAAATGAACAAGATAGCAGAGACTGTTGACCCGCTGGTGACAGAACTCACAGACAACATCATGCTCAACGAGCAACTGTTTGCACGTATCAAAAAGGTGTATGACCAGAAAGACGAGCTTGGACTCAATGCAGAACAGATGCGTCTGCTGACCGAGACATACAAGAACTTTGTCAACAACGGCGCCAACCTGCAACCAGAACAGAAAGAACGTCTAAAAGAGATAAACCAGCAACTCTCGTTGCTCTCACTGCGTTTTGGCAACAATGTTGTGGACGAGACCAACTCCATCAAACGCTTCATCACAGACGAGAAAGAACTGCAGGGTCTGCCTGAGAGTGCCAAGGCAGCGGCAGCAGAAGCAGCAGAGGAGGAAAATCACAAGGGAGAATGGCTATTCACACCCAAACGCACAAGTTTCACCCCTGTGCTGCAGTACTGTGAGAACAGAGAACTGCGCAAACAACTGCTGATGGACTACACCATACGCGGTAACCGTGACAACAAGAATGACAACAAGTCTGTCATCAACCAGACTATGCGTCTGCGCATTGAGAAAGCCAAGTTGTTCGGCTATGAATGCCCGGCTGATTACATACTAAACGACTGCATGGCAAAAGATGCGAAGACTGTCAACAGTTTTCTGCAGTCAGTATGGCAACCTTCACTTGCCGCAGCCAAGCGTGAGGCAGCAGAACTGCAGAAACTGATGGACAAAGACCTGCCTGGAGAGAAACTCCAGCCATGGGACTGGTGGTATTATACAGAGAAACTACGTGCTGAGAAATATGCTCTGAACGAAGAAGAACTGAAACCATACTTCGAACTCAGCAATGTACGTAGAGGTGTGTTCAAACTGGCAAACAGTCTGTATGGTCTGCAGTTTGAGCCACTCACAGATATGCCGGTATATAACAAAGAGGTGGAAGTATTCCGCGTGACTGATGCAGAAGGCAACCTTGTCGGCATACTCTACACTGACTATTTCCCCCGTGCAGGCAAACGCCCGGGAGCCTGGATGAACGAGATTTGTCCGCAGTATGTAGATGCTGAAGGTGTTGACCACCGTCCAGTAATAATCAACGTAGGCAACTTCAACAAGCCCACGAAAGACAATCCTTCGCTGCTGTCGATGGATGACGTGGAGACACTGTTCCATGAGTTCGGTCATGCCCTTCACGGTCTGCTCTCGAAAGCCACATACAGAGGACTGAGCGGAACAAATGTGCCCCGCGACTTTGTGGAACTGCCTTCGCAGTTTATGGAGAACTACTGCTATGAGCCTGAGATCATGCGCACATACGCATTCCATTACAAGACAGGCGAAGTGATGCCAGACTCACTTATTGAGCGAATAAACCGTGCCAAACAATTCAACCAGGGCTTTGTAGAAACAGAACTGCTCAGTGCGTCAATACTTGACATGGACTATCACTGCCTTACTTCTGCCGACACCATTGACGTGAACGCCTTTGAGGCAGAGAGCATGCTCAAGATGCAAATGATACCTGAAATAATTGTACGCTATCGCAGCACCTTCTATAACCACATATTCACCACAGGATATGAAGCAGGTTATTACAGCTACACATGGTCTGCAGTGCTTGACTCGGATGCTTTTGCCGCATTCAAAGAGACGGGCGACATACTGAACCCGGAAGTGGCTGCACGCTTCCGCCATCTGCTTGAGCAGGGAGGAACACGTGATGCTGCCGAGTTGTGGCAGGAATTCAGAGGCAGGCAGGCTGACCCCAGATATTTCCTGCAAAAGAAAGGTTTCTAAGAATCTCGGATATGACATAAGTATTGTATTGAAATGAATCTGTTTCTTATCATATCGTATGCCTTGGTTACTACCAGTGTCGTACCCGTACGCAGTGAGCCTGACTATGCGGCAGAGCAGGAGACACAACTGCTCTTTGCGGAGACATGCCAGATTACGGAAGAAGGTGACGGCTGGTGCAAGATAGTCAACGACTACGATGGTCAGAAGGGCTGGGTGGAGAACCAACACCTGATGCGCCTGACAGAGGAGGAGTATGAAGGCTACGTAGCGGCAAATGCCAATGCCGCTTTTGTGGCTGTACCAAGAACTCTTGCCAAGTGCAAAGAGACAGGAGAGACGATACCTCTCAGTATCGGCACCAGACTGCCTTTCTACAGAAACGGCCGATTCAGCGCAGGAGGCAAGCATTATACAATACAGGCAAGAGACGTAGCCAAAAAGCCGTTTGCCATAAGCGAGAAAAACATCCGAAGGCTGACAAAGCCACTGATGAACACGCCATACCTCTGGGGAGGCAAATGCTGCATGGGCTACGACTGCTCAGGTTTTTCGAATGTGGTGATGAGTCTGTTCGGCATACGTCTGCTGCGCAATGCCCGCGAACAAGCCACACAAGGCAAAGAAATTAGCAGTATAGACGAAGCACAGGCAGGAGACCTTGTGTTCTTCAACCATGTGAGCACATACCCAGAAGACACGACAGTAACCCACGTGGGCATAATGCTCGCGGACGGGTTGCTGCTTCACTGTGCAGGCAAAGTGCATATTGACAGAATAACACCAGAGGGTTTGATTTCAATATCCTCAGGCAAGAAGACACACGACATAGCAAAGATAAGAAGATATCAATAAGCAATGAAAGCGATAGTATTACATTCCGTTGTTCCCGTCCGCAGCCAGCCCTCGGAGGGTGCGGAGCAAGAGACCCAACTGCTTTTCGGAGAGACATGCAGCATCACAGACGAAGTGCCAAGATGGTACAAGATAGTGAATGACTACGACGGTCAGACAGGCTGGGTTGACTTCAAGATGATAACCAAGATGTCGGACGAGGAATATGAGCAATACACTGCTTCGGACCTGACAGCAATGGTAAAGATGCCAATGGCATACGCCGTGTCGGAAGGCAACGGTCAGACATTCCCGCTTACGGCAGGCACCCGCCTCAGCAACTACAAAGAGGGCAGGTTTGAAGTGCTTGGCAGTGTATTCAGGATTGACCCGCAGATGGTGGCAGAGAAGCCTCTTGAACTGACAAAAGACAACTTCATGCAACTGATACGCTATTTCCTCAACATACCTTACCTCTGGGGAGGCAAGAACTGTATGGGTCTTGACTGCTCGGGGTTGAGCGGTATTGTATTGAGCCTCTTCGGGTGCAAACTGCTGCGCAACGCCCGTGAACAAGTGAACCAAGGCACAGAAGTAGGTTTCCTTAGCGAAGCACAATGCGGCGACCTTGTGTTCTTCGACCATCAGAGCCGTGACCCTGAGGACACGCGCATCTCTCATGTGGGCATACTGCTCTCGCCCGACACGGTGATACACTGCTCAGGCAGAGTGAAAGTAGAGCGTATCGACTCGAACGGCATCATCAACACCGAGACAGGGCAGTATTCGCACGACCTTAGGGCGATAAGAAGGTATTTGGAGTTGAAAGGGTGAATTAGGTTAAAAGGTTATTAGGCTAAGAGGTTAAGAGGCTAATTGGGGAACTGGGAACCTCTCACCAGTTGACAGTTCTCACGATCGGCAAAGCTGTGGATAGTTGATAATAGGAAGCTGACAATTTTCAAATCTTAAAGTCTATATTCTGTCAGTATAGCGGTCTGCTCTCTTCATCAAACATTCAGCTTGTTGTTTCTATTCACCAAATACAAACAACAGTTTCACGCAGTTCACGCACAACCGTGCATATATAGGCGTAATGCGGTTTTGCGGTGTTTTACGGCTACTTTGGAATGAGTCCACGAGAAAAAATCAATGGTTAAAAGCGAGTAAAGGTAGAGCGTATATATAGATAAAGAATTGAGCGATTAAATGTATTTACGATATTGACTCTGTTATCTGCTATGTGCAGGTGCAGGGTCTTTTTTATTATCCTCTTGCGTAATTCATTATCATTACCTATCTTTGCAAACGTAAACAACAGGCACGTGTGCCCGCGTTTGCAAGACATATTTTAGGAAGCGTTTGCTTTACTCGTAACTGAAAACCTGAGAATTTTTCTATACACGAGAGTACAGCATACAGACTCGCCGTATATAGGCGTGACCTGTTGTATTCATATTCGTGTACGGTTTTCTCAGGACCTTCAGTTAAGTGTGAGCATAACAGTCTCACGCTTTTTTTATTATACTGATAATGCAGAAGAGACTGCCTGCAAAATGAATAGAGTTATAGAAATGAGAAAACTATTATTTATTGCTAACATTTTATTTTTACTAACGAGTTGTTTTCCTTCATATATGCCAATAGTGAAGACTCTGAAGCGTTATCCGCCTGTTGAATCAGCACAATTCGTGGAAACAGTCCCTTATACTGCCGAATATATTGGCACTATTAAGGTCGTTCCCCGTGATTATTCATTTGAAGTTAAAGATGCTTATAATACTGCTTTGCGTTCTCTTCAAAAAGCAGCAGCCAAAGCAGGTGCCAATTACATCTATGTAACATATTCCACCGCTCCTAACAAAGACTTTTACTCAGATCTGTTTAATGCCTTTGCGAAGGACTATGGCGAAGGAGTAACAATAGAAGCCGAACTCTATAGATAAACTATATGAGACTATTAACATTATTAATCATTAATTATTTAAAGCAATGAAAAAATTTAATTATCTCTTGTTGGTAGTTATACTAACTACCGGTTGTGCTACGGGTTATTATGCTCCTCACAACGTAAATCAATTCGGTGCACAAACACAGGTCGTTCTAAATCAAGCAAATTTCCGTATTGTCCGAAATTTGGAGGTTGTTATTGATATTAACAATAGTAATCTAAAGCGTGCTGATGTTGAAAAGAGCGCGTATGCAGAACTTCTTCGCCGTGCGAATTTGACAGGGAGTCAGGCACTTATTAATGTTGTTATAGAGGAAGTGAGGCGTGAGAGAACAAATATTTTTCTATCGTTATTTGCCGGTGGACTCAGGAAATACACTCAACATGTAGCCGCAAGAGCAACTATTATAGAGTTTTTGGATGCTAATGGTAATCCGATACAATCTGTAGCAATACAAGGAACAGCACCTCGTACACAAAAGACAGAAAGCGATTCATATAATACAGAAAACGTCACAAATCAAAATGTTATAGAAGAAAAACAATCGGATCCAGTTAATACATCAATACCTGACAATATTCTTGGGAAATATAATAAACAAATTAAATTCCCTGATGCAGCTTTTATGAAGGCATGTCTTCTTTTATGTGATGTTAATAATGATAAAATACTGACCGAAGATGAAATACTTAAAGTAAAAGAATTAGATGTATCAAATTGGGGTATCAAGGATATGAGTGGAATAGAATTATTCGTAAATTTAAAGCAATTATATGCTTATGGCAATTATTTCTCAGAGATAGACTTAAGTAAAAACAAAAATCTTAAAAAATTAAAATTAAAGAGTAAGAAACTCACAGCAATCTATTTGGGGAATGGAGCAGAAGTTAATTGCGATGTTCCGAATCTAATACAACCCAAATAGCTTTTCTTCATTTAGTGGGACTACCTGACAGCATTTGCTACCAGGTAGTCTTTTTATAAATAAAAAGGTATAAAAAGTTACAAGTACAGATTACTCAAGGTCGAGTTTGGTCTGTTGGGCGAGCTGGCGTTTCAATTGCATGTCTGTCTCGAAATAGAGAAGTGTTGCAGGTATTGTAATCAAATCAGTCCCTCACGGAGGAATTGGAATAGACCGAGGTAACAGATGCCGTTGTCATCAATCCAAGGAGCGATATCGTCGCCGACAATAACTATTTTACGGAAACTATTGTCAATCCGCTTAAGCGACTTCAATTCTTGTTCGCGTTTAGTGTCGTCCATCATATATGCCACCTGAATATAGTATTTCTCCTGTCCGTTTGTAGCGATAAAATCCACCTCATATTGCACCTTCTGCTGCTTACCGTCTTTCATTTCACGCACTTCAACAACCCCCACATCAACCAGATACCCGAAAATGCGCAGATGATTATACACGATATTCTCCATAATATGAGTCAACTCCTGCTGGCGAAAGTTCAGTCGCGCATTTCGCAGACCAATATCCACAGAATAATACTTCTTGATGGACTCAAAATACCGTTTCCCCTTAATATCATATCGCTTGGCAGATTCAAACAAGAATGCGTCTTCCAAATAGCCGATATAAGTCTCCACGGTAGAGCGATCGGCTTTCATCTGTTTGACTGATTGAATTGTATTTGCCAACTTTGTCGGATTATTTAGAGAACCTATTGAGGAACTCAGTACGTCAGCCAAGTTCTCCAGCAAATCTGTATTACGCAATTTATGCCGCTCAATCACATCAGCCAGATAAGTCTTTTTCCATAAGCGTTGCAAGTAATTTACTTTTTGTTCTGCAGACGCGTGATTTCTTAAACCAGGAAGACCACCATAGGTGTAGTACTCCTTCCATAGTTCATTCATTGATTCATTTCTACCTATGCAGAACTCTCCAAACGAAAGCGGGTAAACATGTATCTCATCTCCGCGTCCGCGGAAGAGGGTATTGATGTCCGAACTCAACAAGTGGCTGTTACTTCCGGTGATATATACATCTACATTTGGTTTTGCATTCAGACCATTCACCAAACGCTCAAAGCCAATTACTTCTTGAACCTCATCAAGCATCAAATAATAGTTACCTTCATCCTTGATACGTTCGTATAAATACGTTTTCAGCACCTTTACATCCAACAAATCCTCACGCATGTTCTCGTCGTCTTGATCAAAAGACAAAGCAATAATATGGTCTGCCGGCACACCTTGCTCTAATAAATAGTCCATAAATACGTGCGATAACAACCAAGATTTGCCGCTTCGCCTCGAACCGGTAATTACTTTCACCTCGCCATTATCACGACGAGCAATCAATTTGTTGAGATAAATCTCCCGTTTGATATAGTTCATAGTTGCTATTTTAGAAAAACTCCGCAAAGTTAGTATTTTTTCTTGAATTAAGCAAGTGCCTGTTCTAATTTTTATACTAATTAGTACTAAATTTTGAATAGGCCTCCTTTATAATCGCAACTTTTTACTAATTTGCACTGAAATTCAGACAGACAACAGGGTATATAAAAATAGCGTACCTCAATTTGATACGCTATTTATTTGTATTAGAAGGTATGCATTTTACATCTGCAAACAGGATGTATGATATATTTCAATTGCTTACTTTAAATCTATTGCTTATGATTCCCCCTCTGTCGGAATGTGTTTATTCCAAATCGAGTTTGGTCTGTTGGGCGAGCTGGCGTTTCAGTTGCAGGTCAGTCTCGAAAGACAGGCGTTTCTCGCCAGGGCGGTAGTAGTAGATGACGCCGTAGTTCTGGCAGTTGCGGAGGCGCTCATAAGGCAGACAGTTGGCATAGTACTTCTCAACCTGATTCCAGATATCAAGGATGATAGCATCCGCCTGCTCGCGCAGAGTGCCAAGGTCTTCATAAGTGCGGCTTGTGGTCCTCTTATGCATCTTTTGGGTCACCTGGTGCTCTTTGAAGATGTCGTAATGCACCTTGACCTTTGAAATAGTAGGATTGTATATCGGGAAACCTCCCAAGCGCACACGCTCTGTCTCGCCTTCAATGATGTTCTGTCCCCATACAAGCAAGTCCTCCTCAGTAGAAAGGTCGGGCAGAATGTGGTTATGCACATCGAGTTTGTACAATTCTTTCTGCTCTTTCTTTATGTCGCCTCGAATGACTGCCAGATTGAGCACCTGAATGAAATGGCTGATATACATACGAGCATTGTTGACAATATGCTTATAGCGTTTGTTGGCACTAACCTTGCTTTGGAAGTTCTGGTGATACTGCTGCACCTGATTCTCGAAGATCAGCAGGAAACGCTGTGCCTCATTGATAGTCTTATAAGTAAGTACCTGCTCAGTGAAGTCAGCTTCACTTGCCCTTTGCATAGCGTTCTGCAGAGCACGAAGGCGTGCCTGGTCGGTGTTAGGAAGACGTCTGTACGGCATATTATAGTTGATAGTTTATAGTTGATATTTGATATTATTCTTTTCTTTCAAGCAGATGCTCTGCCAAGGCTGTGAGTGTCTGCAGTTTGTCATCTGGCAGATTTAGTTTTTCCAGTTCTGCGAGTGCCTTCGTCGTATAGGCTCTCATAACCTCTTCGCACTTTTCGCGCACACCCAACACATTATAAATATGTGTTACTGCGGCTATCTTTGCTTGAGGTTTCATGCTGTTGTCAGCAAGTATGGCTTTCAACTCTGCTCCCTGTCTGTTGTCAGCAAGAGCATAGGCAGTAAGGAGCATATATGTCTTTTTATCGGCGAGTATGTCGCCTCCAACAGCCTTACCAAAGGTCTCAGGATTGCCATATACATCAAGTATGTCGTCCTGCAGTTGGAAAGCCAGACCTATGTTGATGCCATACTCATAAAGCGCCTGTTGTGCTGTTTCGTCCGCACCCGCTATCAGAGCACCTGTCTGCAAAGCGTTGGCAAGGAGGACAGATGTCTTCAGGCGAATCATCATCAGGTAGTCGTTGATTGTGATGTCGTCACGTGTCTCGAAATCGACATCATACTGCTGTCCTTCGCATATCTCTGTTGCCATTTTGTTGAACAAGCGGAGCACCTGAGGCTGTATGTCAACTCTCAGTTGCGACAACAACTTGTATGCCTCGATGAGCATCTGGTCGCCCGAGAGTATGGCGGTATTCTCGTTCCAGCGTATATGCACAGTAGGTCTGCCACGGCGGACGGGAGCTTTATCCATCACATCATCATGAAGGAGAGTGAAGTTATGGAACACTTCGAGTGCCAGAGCGGCAGGAAGCACTTCTTCACGCTTGCCGCCGAACAAGTCGGAAGCAATGACAGCCAAAGCAGGTCTGAGCCGCTTGCCGCCGGCAGAAAGAGTGTATTCTATAGGCTCGTATAGTCCGAAAGGCTCTTTCTTCCAGTTCAGAAAGCTTATGTTTTGTGCTATATATTCAAATGCTGTCATATCAGAAACTGTCTTCTATGATGTCGGTCAATACATCTTTTATGTCAACCCCAGCCGCTCTTACCTGCTGCGGAATGAAGCTGGTAGCAGTCATACCGGGTGTGGTGTTAACCTCCATAAGGTTTACCTGCCCGTTTTCGAGAATGATATAGTCAGTACGAATGATTCCGCTGCAACCAAGGATGTCGTATATTCGCAATGTGGTCTGCTGTATTTGTTCTGTGAGTTCCTTAGAAATACGAGCAGGCGTTATCTCGTCAGACTCACCGTTGTACTTAGCCTTGTAGTCGAAATACTCGTTGTGTGACACCACCTCCGTCAAGGGGAATGCCACTGCTTTAGTTTTCGTTTTATACACACTACTGGTGACCTCAGTGCCCTTCATGAAAGCCTCGATGATGACTTCATCACCCTCATTGAAGGCAAGACTGACAGCAGGTTGTATGTCGTCAACGGTCTTTACCTTGGTGCATCCGAAGCTGCTTCCGCCAACATTGCTCTTGATGAAACAAGGCAAGCCAATCTCCTCAACCACACGCTCGTTGCTTATAGTCTCTCCCTTGCGCAGAAGCAACGACTTGGCTATGTTTATACCGAAGGCATTAAGGTAGTGGTTGCAGGTAAACTTGTTGTATGTTATAGAGGCAGAGAGCACGTCACAGCATGAATAAGGTATGCCGAGCATGTCGAAGTAACCTTGAAGCAGACCGTTTTCGCCGGGTGCCCCGTGTATGGTTATGTAGGCATAGTCGAACAGATGATGCTCACCATTGAGAGTATAGGAGAAGTCATTCTTGTCAATCGGCAGACGAGCGTCCCCAACTATAACTTCCCACTTGTTTTCACTTATGACCACTATAAGAGCACTATACCTCTCCTTGTCGAGAAATGACATGATTCCCGCCGCACTACGGAGTGACACTTCATGCTCCGAGGTGTAACCTCCAGCAACTATTGCTATGTTACGTTTCATATTGTTGATTTGAACGGGCAATGCCCTGTTTGAAGATTCCAATATTAGTTTTTCAGACACCTATACCTGCTATCACCTCTTCGCGTATGCGGCTGATAGCCTCATCCTGACCGGCAAAGTTAGTGAGAGAGACTTCTTTGCCCACATGCATACGGACCTTGCAGTGCTTAGCATAGAACCTGCCTTTAGGCATAAGTTCGTAGCAGTTGGTGAGTGATATGGGTATTACGGGTAATCCAAGGTCTTCAGCTATGCCAAATGCACCCCGTTTGAAGCGGCCGACACTGCCGTCTCTTGTGCGAGTGCCTTCAGGAAAAATGACCACGCACACACCGTCATGCAGTACACTCTCCGCCTTCTTGACAGTAGAGACGACCGACTTTGTTCTGCCCCGCTCGAGGAAGATATGCCCGGCAGCAGCACAAGCACTACCTACGAAAGGTATTTTGCGGAGTTCCTGCTTCATCACCCATTTGAAAATGACAGGCAGCCAACCATACACAAGAAACACGTCTGCCATTGACTGATGGTTGCTGACAAAGACATAGGACTGCCCATGGCGAATGTTCTCTGTGCCTGATATTTCTACCGGCACAAACAGCAGGTAGAAGAAACTGCGTGACCAGAACTGCTGAATACGGTGCAACCACTCGCTGTTACGCCAATGAACGAATATCATGGTAGTAACAGCCGTGAACAACGTTATCACTGCAAACACAGGCAATGCAACAAACCACTGCCAAATGATATAAAAGAACTGAACAATATGTTTCATGTCAAAAAAACCAAACTTTCAATTATATACCTGCCATCATCATGAAGCCTCGATACAAGGCACAGAGACGGCGTATCTCGTCCCAAGTCTCCTCAGACAACTTGGTACCCACAATCTCAACCACGCGCCCTGCAGCCAGCGTGCCTATCTCGGCACAACGCCTGATGTCGAAGCCGTTGCTCAAGCTGTAAAGGAAACCTGCCGCATACAAGTCGCCTGCTCCGGTAGAGTCGAGGCACTGCGACGTAATGGCGCCTATATGGCAGTGTTCTTCGCCACGCTGCACATAAGAACCTTTTCTGCCTACTTTCACAACAGCTATCTCGCACTGCTGTGCTATGGTATTAACGGCCTCTTCAGGCTGCAGACGTGTGTACGCATAACTCTCGTCCTCGTTTGCGAATACTATATCCACATATTGCTTTATAAGACCTTCGAGGAAGTCTCTGTTGTCCTCCACAACATTATATGAAGCAAGGTCGATACTAACCAGCATGCCTGCCTCTTTGGCAAGACGTAGTGCTTTCTTAATCAGGTTATGGTTCTGAACCATATAGCCCTCTATATGAAAGATGTCATAGCCGAGGAAGTTCTCCGGACGGATATCTTCTGTACGCAAGTCAGCAGAAGCTCCGAGATAAGTGCAGAAAGTGCGTTCTCCGTCAGGAGTGATAAGCACAGTGCAGCAACCTGACATCAATGACGATGGCAACAATATCGGCTGCACACCGTTTTTTGCAAGGTCAGCACGGTAGAAATCTCCGACCTCGTCGTTACCGAGTTTGCCAAAGAAAGCAGCCTTACCACCAAGAGCAGCTATTCCGTTTATAGTGTTGGAAGCACTGCCGCCAGCAACCATTGTCTTTCTTACACTGATAAAGCGGTTTTGCACCTGCATGGCGGTGTCGAAGTCAATAAGATTCATACTGCCTTTGGGCAGACCCAATTCTCTCAGGTCATCTTCCGACACCTGCAACAAGATGTCAGTAAGAGCATTACCCAAGCCTAATACTTTTTTCATAAGAAAAGATAGTGTTATGAGAATATTTGGTGCAAAGATAATATATATTTCCGAAAAATCATATCTTTGACACAAAAAAAATAAGAGAGACTGCCATATTCAGCAATCTCTCATGCGCTCCCTCTAGGACTTGAACCTAGGACCCCCTGATTAACAGTCAGATGCTCTAACCGACTGAGCTAAGGAAGCTTCTTTCTTTTCGAAAGCGGGTGCAAAGGTAAAGCAAACATTTTACATACACAAGAAGAAAATGCATTTTTCTATTTTTATTTAAGATAATATGATGTCTGTAACAATACCTCAAAAGCCATGTAATTGCGAAAGGTTGCGAAACGAAAGGCTTTGCCGTATTACATAACCCACTGTAAAATATACATATATGACAATACTATCAGTATTTTGAACAATTACCCAAAGGCACAATCAGCAAATTATGTCATGAAAACTTGGCAGAATAAGATGTCAAATAGTACTTTTGTGCTTAATAACAAGCGGATAACCCAAAAACAATATCATATATGAAAAAGACATTTATATTATCTTTCGTTTTGCTTGCCCTGTTGACATCTGCGTCGGCAGCGCCAGTAATAGTGTTCAACGGTGACACTCTGCAACTCACGGACGAGTTCAAGCGCAAACAATGCGGCACACTGAAGACATCGATTCTGATACCCGAAGTGTCGGGTATTGCATGCTCAAGGGTGACTCCGGGCTACCTGTGGATGCAGAGTGATGAAATAGAGAAAGAGAACCAGATTGTAGCCACAACAACGAAAGGAGACGTATGTCAGGTTACCCTCAACCTCAAACTTAAACACACACGCTGGGACTGGGAAGACCTGTGCGGAGGAGTGTATGAAGGCAAGAACTACCTGTTTGTAGGTGCATTTGGTGACAACGACGAGACAGACGGTGAGTATTACATCCACTATTTCGAAGAGCCTGAGATACCCTCGGAGCCGGGTTCTGTGAAAACGATACAGGCATCTTCGATCAGTTATCAGTATCCAGACGGCAAGAAGCACAACGCAGAGGCACTGATGTATGACAACATATCGCAGACTCTGTATGTGATAACCAAGGTATATTATGATGTTCCTGTGGTATATTCGCTGCCTATGCGTCTTGACTACGGCACAGAAATGCAGACTCTGACACAAGTATGTACGCTTGGTGTGAAATCAGACCTTGGTGAAGGTGCAAAACCCGACAGAGGTTTTCATCTGGTAACAGGCGCAGACATCTCGCCTGACGGCAGCCGCATTCTAATAAAAAACCACAACAACACTAAGACGGGTATGACGGCAACACTTATATGGGAGAGAGAAGGCAATGAAGACATAGCAGAGACACTGAAGCGCCAACCATTGGAAATATCCGCATACAGGCTTGAATGGCAGGGAGAAGCAATATGCTGGCTTGACAACTACATGTTCTTCACCACCAGCGACAGCGAAGGAGACCCACCTGTTTACAGATACACGAGCGAGTACTCCACAGCAGTTGAGGACATAGAGGCACCTGCTTCGCCCAACAAACAAATGACACTACACAACGGCACCCTGTATATCCAGAAAGAGGGCAAGACGTATACACTGACAGGAGAAGAAGTAACACTATAAACACTATAACCCGAATATTATGAGAAATCTGTATCTTGTATTAGCAATGACAGCGGCAATGATGACAGCCGCTACAACAGAAGCGAAGTCACCGACAATACTCTACAATGGCGACACATTGCTTTTGAGTAAGGAATTCAAGCGTTCGCAATGCGGCACAGTGAAAAAGACGATGTCACTGCCCGAGATATCGGGTATTGCCTGCTCAAGAGTGACACCCGGGTATCTGTGGATGGAAAGTGACGACTACAAGAATGTAGTAGCCACCACTGAAAAGGGTGAATCGAGTTACCTGAGGCTCTCCTTTACCGGCATAGCCTCAAGAGGAGACTGGGAAGACATGTGCGGTGGAGTGTATGAAGGCAAGAACTACCTGTTTGTAGGTGCTTTCGGCGACAACAACGAGACTACCGGAAAGTATTACATCATATACTTTGAGGAGCCTGAGATACCTTCGACCACAGGCAACAAGCAGACCATCAAGGCAGACACCATACGCTACGAATACCCAGACGGCAAGCATAATGCAGAAGCTATGATGTACGACAACCTGACACAGACGATATATGTCATCACCAAGGTGTATTATGATGTCTGCACTGTTTACAGCCTGCCAATGAGCACGGAGTACACCGGCATACAGACTATGACAAAGGTATGTGACCTCGGTGTAAAGAGCGACCTCGGCGAAGACGGGAAGCACGGTTTCCACCTTGTTACCGGAGCAGATATATCGCCTGACGGCAGCCGTGTGCTGATAAAGAATCACAACAACAACATTTCGAGCCTCTCGGTAACCCTGATATGGGAAAGAGATGGTGACGAGGACCTGAGCGAGACCCTGAAACGCCAACCTTTGGAAATAGAAGCATACAAAGAGGAATGGCAGGGTGAGGCTATATGCTGGCTTGACACAACCACCTTCTACACTACCAGCGACGATGACGGCGAGCCACCCATCTACAAATACAGAAACAGCAACGCGACAGCAGTAGAATACGTGGCAGCAGAGAAGAAGAGCGAGAGCCACATAGTAATGATGAACGGACAACTATTCATCAAAAACAAAAAGCAACTGTATTCGCTGCAAGGGCAGAAAGTCGGGAACCTGGAATAAGGACTGAAAGGTTAAGAGGTTAAGAGGCTAAGGGGGAATTGTGGAACTGTCTAATTGGGGAACTATGGAATTAGGTTCTTCTGTCCGATTGGTAAGATGAGTATTTGAGTGTTCGATTGTTAGATTTCCACTATCAATTCTCAACTGTCAGCCCTTTCTCTTTTGCGAGTTGCAGCAGGTACTGCTTTGCGGGCTCGTATTCGTTGGGTATGATGCCATCGAGGATGGCGTCCTTGATAGCAGACTTGAGTTCTCCGACAGTGTTGCATGGCTCAAGGTGCAGCAGTTGCATAATCTCCTCTCCCCTGACAGGCGGCTGGAAATTACGAATACGGTCTTTCTCCTCGATGTCGCGCATCTTCTGACGGACAAGTTCGTAGTTCTGATGATAACGGCGCACCTTGTCCTCGTTGCGGGAGGTGATGTCAGCATTGCATAACAGCATGAGGTCTTCGATGTCATCACCGGCTTCAAAGAGCAGACGGCGAACAGCGCTGTCGGTGACAGTGTCTTCAATAAGGTTGATAGGACGCATGTGGAGGTCAACCATCTTGACTACATAGTCCATCTTCTCGTTCTGCGGCAATTTCATCTTCTTGAAGATACGCGGTATCATGCGTGCGCCTATATAATTGTGGTTTCTAAAAGTCCACCCGACACCCGGTTCCCACTGTTTGGACTTTGGTTTGCCTAAGTCATGCAGCAACGCCGCCCATCGAAGCCAGAGACTGTCGGAATTCTCCGCCACGTTGTCCAAGACCTGCAAAGTGTGCAAGAAGACATCCTTATGTCCTCTGCCGTCTTTTGTCTCCACACCTTTCAACTCAGCCAGTTCAGGGAAAATGATTGTAAGCAATCCTGTTCTGTCAAGCAGTTTCCAGCCGACAGAGGGACGACAAGAGAGCATAATCTTGTTCAATTCGTCAGCAATACGCTCACGTGTAATGATGTTGATGCGCTCACGGTTGCGCGCAATAGCATCGAAGGTATCGGGAGCAAGAGAGAAGCCGAGTTGCGAAGCGAAGCGTATTCCTCGCATCATACGCAGCGGGTCATCGGAAAAGGTGATGTCGGGATCAAGCGGTGTACGAATAGTACAGTCTTCGAGGTCACCAATGCCGCCAAAGGGGTCGAGCAACTCACCGAACCTGTCGGCATTAAGACAGATGGCAAGTGCATTGATAGTGAAGTCGCGACGGTTCTGGTCCTCCTCAAGAGTGCCATTCTCAACGATGGGATTGCGGCTCTCATGGCGGTAACTCTCACGACGTGCCCCCACGAACTCAAGTTCGATGTCACGGTGCTTAACCTGCGCAGTGCCGTAAGTTCGGAATACAGCCAGATGTGCCGACCTGCCAAGACGTTTTGCCACAGCTTCGGCGAGTGAGATGCCTGAGCCGACGACTACTACATCGATGTCCTTAGACGGGCGATGGAGCAACAAGTCACGCACCCAGCCTCCAATGACATAACACTCAAGACCGAGCCTGTCAGCCTCTTCGCCAACAAGACGGAAGACGGGAGTCTGCAATTTTTCCGAGTTGATAACCATTGAATGTCACACAAATTTGCACTGCAAAGGTAGTACTTTTTTGTAATTGGCACAAATGTTGTATCTTTGCAAGCAGATGAGACAACGGATTCTTCATATTGCATTGATAGCGAGCCTGTCGTTGTTCGTATTAGAGGCGAAAGCAGACATGCAGAAGGAGGCTCACATAGACTCGCTTGCAGTAAGCATCAGCAACGGCGACACGCTGTTTCTTGCCTACCTTCATGATGTGTATGTGTTTCCCAAGATGAAGTTCAAGAACAAGAAACAAGAGCGATTCTACTGGCGTACGGTACGTGACGTGAAGAAGACTCTTCCTATCGCCAAGATACTGAACAAGGAAATGATAAAGACCGACAAGGTGATGTCGCGCATGACAAAGCGCGAGCAACGCAAGTTCTGGAAACGATACGAGAAGGTGCTTTATGACCAATACGAAGACCAGTTCCGTCAGATGACAGCCTCACAAGGGCAAATGCTGATGAAGCTCATAGACAGGGAGTCAGGCAGGACCTCATACGAAGTGATAAAATACTACAAAGGCTCTTTTGTTGCCAACTTCTGGCAAGGTATAGCCAAACTGGTTGGCAACGACCTGAAAGAAGAATATGACGGCAACGACAAAGACAAGATAACCGAACGTATCATCCTGCTGGTAGAGGCAGGACAACTGTAGTTGAACGTTGACATTTATCAGCGAGATTCCGAAAGTCGCCCCGTCAGTTGACGAGGCGAGAGTAGACTCAAGTTGAGCTTAGGATGAACTTAGGATGAGCTTAGGATAGAGGACTACTAACTCTTCCTGTATTCTTTGGGAGTAGTTCCTGTATGTGACTTGAAGAAGCGGTTGAAAAACGCCACATTATCAAATCCAAGCGACATAGCAATCTCCTTGACCTGCAGATTAGTGATTTTCAGTTGTGCTTTAGCATCGGTAAGAATTGCATCGTTGATGAGGTCACCAGCCGTCTTGCCACAAGCCGCTTTCACAGTAGAGCAGAGGTGTGGCAAAGAGAGACGCATCGCTTCAGCGTATTCCGCAACATGGTGCCACTCGTTGTAGTGGTCAAGGACAAGTTTCTGATATTCCTGATACACTTCTGTCTTTCTGTCCAAAGGTCGCACAGGCGAAGGCGACTGCTGTTTAGCGAAGTCAACATAGAACAGTTGGAAGATGTTGAAAACATGGACCATCTTGTCGGTATTCAAGAGAGACGGTTCGCAGTTGATAGCCTCGAGGAGGAGTGAGAAAGTATGGTTAAGGCAACTTGCCACGCTTTCGGAGAGGTGGACAATAGGGGAGTTGAGGTGGAGAGTCTGCGTGGATATACGTGCGCTATAGGAGTACTTGTCGAGAAATGAAGAGGAGAACAGGACATAATATACCAATGCATCTTCAGAGAACTCGTGTATGAGAAGGAAAGTGCCCGGTTCGATGAGAAGCATGTCGTTCTGGCGGAAATCCATCTTGGTAATGTTAAGTGTAGCCTTGGCCGTTCCACGGACCATAAGAGCATAGACTCCGCATTTGATTTTACACGGGAAACGTCCGTATTCATTCATTATCTTACCGCTGGCATCGCCAATCAAGTAGTCGGAAGGACAGTCAAGAAGTGGTATATTAGGTTCCATACGCAAAAAGGGTATTAATAACAATTACATTGTTCGTTTTACAGGCTGCAAAGATAATAAAAAGTTTTATCTCTGCAAATACATCTTAAAAATAATGCTATTTTTCGGGTAAATACATTATGATTATTACGAATAGCATTAAAATATATTAAACATTTCAAGTATGAATAATATATCAGTAGTTGATGACATTATCAAGAGCCAAAAGCAGAGGCGAATGTTTTTCTGTTGGGCATGTGAAGAATTATTCATATTTTTGCAGGCAGAAAACAAAACCCTAACAAAAATATGAAAATAAAGATATGTCCGCGTTGCGGAAAGGAGTTTGAATGTCACCACGATGATGACATCAGCCTATGTCAATGTGCAGGCATAAAAATAACGCCTGGTATGCAACTGCATATGCAATTGCACTATAACAACGAATGTCTGTGTATAGACTGTCTTCGCAGTCTCAAAAAGATATTTCCTATAGGGCGTTAAGGCAGAGGTAATAAAGACATAGAACATGTACAACGCACTATACACAACCAATTTTCTCTCAACCTTAAATGACAACTACCAGAAGATGCTTGGCATGCTGGTGGTAACAGGCTGGGTGTCGTCGGAATGGAAACCTATGGTGATAAGCATCACAGGTGCAGCGTTGGTGCTACCATACATTTTCTGCTCTCCCCTTGCCAACCGTGCGGCGCAACTGTACGGCAAGATGCGCGTAGTAAGGGTATGCAAGTTGTTGGAGATACCCATAGTACTGCTGGCAGTATTAGGTTTTCTAATAAAAGACCCTGACTTTTTTCCACAGTATTCATGGTCAACTATTGTAGCGACGACTTTGGTTGTTCTTTCTATTTTCCTAATAGGCATACAGAGCAGCATGTATTCTCCAGCCAAATACGGTCTGATACGCGACATAGGCGGCATAGAGAACGTGAGTCGTGGTATGGGCGGCATGGAGAGTCTGAGTTTCCTCGGCATGCTTCTTGCCACAGCGTTGGCAGCCTTCATGGTTGACAAGTTCTCGGAGCAACCGGTTGTTTACAGCAGTCTGCTATTGGTTCTTGCCATAGCGGGCTATATAGCATCACTTATTATACGTGCCGAAGAAGTGAATACTGACAAGCGGGAGAGTCTCAACCCCTTTGCCTACATGCGCTCGACATATCTGCTGTGCAGCCGATTCAAGCACCTGAATGCAGTGATAATAATACTGAGCATATTCTGGTGGTTTGCCACTACAATCCAGCTCTGCACCATAGTCTATTGTCAAGACGCCATGGGTTTGGAGAAGGGTGAACCCGGTATCATCATGTGTATTGCCGCCATAGGCATAAGCATAGGCTGCGTGATAAGCGGCAAGATAGGCAACAAGCGTCTGAACGAGATAAAGCATGTGCCTTTGTACGGCGGACTGCTATCGTTGGCACTGGTGGGCATGTTTATGCTTAATGCCGGTCATTATGTGATATTCACCATACTGATATTCATAGTGGGTATATGTGCAGGTATGTTCAAGGTGCCTCTTGACGCCTTCATACAGAGGTCTGTCAGACAAGATCAACTTAACACAGTGCTCGCCTATTTCAATCAGGTAAGTTTCATCTTCATGCTTGGTGCTTCGGTAACCTATTACGGACTGACCCTTATGCTGCCTCAGAGGTATGTATGGCTGATGCTGGCAGTAGTGATGACAAGCACCAGCATCTGGATGGCGAGAATAAACAAGAACAGTTGACAATTCATGTTCAGCGAAGAGTTTCCCATATTAAGCGAAAAGGTGTATGACAAGCGGCTTGTGTATCTGGACAATGCCGCAACAACACAGAAGCCACGTCAGGTGACAGACGCCCTTACTTACGCATATACACATTTCAATGCCAACATACACCGCGGTGTGCATCATCTGGCACAGGTAGCAACCATACACCATGAGGAGTCGCGTCAGGAAGTTGCACGCTTCATCAACGCCTCTTCGCCAGAGGAGATAGTGTTCACCAAAGGTACCACCGACTCGATAAACATGCTTGCCTTCAGTTTCGGCGAGACATGTGTAAAGGAGGGAGACGAGATAGTTGTATCGGCTCTTGAACACCACTCTAACATAGTACCCTGGCAGATGTTGTGCGAGAGAAAGAAAGCCGTGCTGCGCGTCATACCTTTGACCGACAGACTCACCCTTGACATTGACGCATTCCGCAACCTGCTCAACTCACGGACAAAGATTGTAAGTATTGCCCATGTAAGCAATGTGCTCGGCATCATAAACCCCGTGAGTGACATGATACGGATAGCACACGAACAGAATATCCCTGTCTGTCTGGACGCGGCGCAGTCGGCTCCTCACATGAAGATAGATGTCAGACAACTTGACTGCGAGTTCCTTGCCCTGTCGGCACACAAGATGTACGGTCCTACCGGCATAGGTGTGCTCTACGGCAAGCGCGAGTGGCTTGACAGACTTCCTCCAGCAGAAGGCGGAGGCGAGATGATAAAGCACGTCAGTTTCGAGAAGACTACGTTCAACACTCTGCCTTATAAGTTCGAGGCAGGTACACCCGATTTCATAGGCAGTTATGCTTTTGCCGAGGCAATCAGATACATCAACAGCAAAGGCATTAACAACATCGCTGCCCACGAAGCCCAACTCACACGTTATGCACAGCAACAGCTTCAAGACATACCTAACGTCACTGTCTATGCCGCAACAGAAGACAAGGCGGGTGTGATATCGTTCAATGTGGACGGTGTTCATCCCTACGACACAGGTATGCTGCTTGACCGCCAGGGAGTAGCAGTCCGAACGGGTCACCATTGTGCAGAGCCACTAATAGATCTGCTTGGTATTCCGGGCACAGTAAGAATAAGTTTCGCCATTTACAACACCAAGGAAGACATCGACATCTTCATCTCATCGCTTAAGAAGGCTATCAGCATGCTCTGTTAACCATGAAACGGCTTTGTCTCATAGTGCTATGGGTAACTATGTGTTATTGCATCAGAGCACAGGCAAACGCCCTACCCTCTTCATTTGCAATAGCAGACGCCAGCACTGCACGCACAGACCGGTGGTATGCATTTCAAAATCCAGCCTCGCTTGTACAGACAGCCAAATGGCAGGTTGCGGCACAATACGAGAACCGCTACCTGACGGCAGAACTCTCCACTGCCTTGGTGCAGGCTGCATACTGCAACAGTTACGTGAATGTGGGCATGGGTGTGTCTTTCTTCGGCTTTGCGGAGTATCACGAACTGATGGCAACGGTGACTCTCGCCCGCCGTTTCGGACTATTCAGTCTGGGTCTTGTAGCAGACGTGATATCTGTATATACTGGTCCTACGCTCGGCTATTGCACCACAGCGGTACCTCAGATAGGTTTTACCATTGACGCCACACCTAACCTCACCATAGGCATACAGACCTTCAACCCCTTTATACAGAAGTTAAAGACAGGCAGCAACAAGCGGGCATTGCCGGCAGTATATGCCGTGGCAACCGACTGGCGTTTCTACAAAGGTCTGCGCTGGGACTTTCAGGCAGAGTATGATGCAAGCAGCACATTCCGCATAGCCACGGGTCTGGAATGGCAGGCAATAGAACAGTTGTGCCTTAAAGCTGGCGTATATTACAAACAATATCTGGTGCCATGTCTCGGCATCGGCGTAAACCTGTCCGGTTTCTGCTTTGACGTCAATGCAGCTCTGCATCCGGTGCTCGGAGTGACCCTTGCAGGCAGAATAGCATATTCATGGAGATGAGAAGGCTGAACGTCATATTGTTGCTTTGTCTAGCACTAAGGCTGACTGCCGGAGTAAACTATACACCTGACATGTATTCCCTCATAGTGCAGGACATATATGAAGAGTTGACTGAAGAATGGCGGGAACCTGACCTTGAACAACTGACAGAAGACCTTGCACGTCTGCATGAAGAACCGCTGAATTTGAATGATGTCACTGCTGAAGACCTTGGCAGACTGCGTTTCCTGAGTGACAGGCAAATAGACGATATACTGCTTTTCGTTTACAAGAGACCTATGAATAGCCTGTACGAGTTGCGGCTTGTGCCTTCGCTTGCCGACTATGAGATACGCAACATGCTACCTTTCGTATGCGTGGCACCTGTCAGGCAGCAGGAACATGTCTATATAAAAGAGGTACTACACTATGCAAGGCATGAGATACATCTGCGCCTTGACGCCAACAACATAGAGAACAACGGCAACGACCCGTTCCACTGCTATCTGCGCTACCGGTTCGCTTACAAGCAGAAGGTAGAGGCAGGTATAGTGCTTGACCGTGACCCACACGAGCCGTTCTACTACCCTCAAAAGACATACGGAGCCGACTTCTACGGAGGCTATCTACAGTTGAATGACATCGGCTGCTTCAAGACCATAGTGGCGGGCGACTACCGTGCCTGCTTCGGACAAGGTCTTGTCATCAACACCGACATGACATACGGAGGCAAGACGCAGTACATGCTGGGAAAGGGTTTTCGTCAGGAGGGTCTAAGGCGCAAGTCGTCAGCAGCAGAATATGACTTTCTTCGCGGCATAGGAGCCACCATGCGCTGGGGCATTGCCGACATCAGCGTGTTCTACTCCGGCCGCAAGCCCGACGGCAAGGTGGAGAACGGCGTGTTCAGTTCCATTCAGCACACAGGTCTGCACCGTACAGACACGGAGTTACAGGCAAAACGGGGTTTCTGGCAGCATATAGCAGGCGCCAACGTGACACTACGACTGAAACATGCACGCATAGGCATCACCGCAACAGAGAACATACTCTCCGACACCTTGCGTGCCAAACCGACATACTATAACGCCAACTACTTCACAGGCATCAGGCAGTTCGCCGCGGGTGTCAACTTCAACTGGCAACTGAAGCGCGTGACTCTGTTCGGCGAGGCAGCGACGGCACAGAACACCAAATGGGGTTTTGCTGGCCTGGCAGGAATAAAGGTGATGCCAGTGAACGAAGTGAATCTCACCGCAATATACCGTTACTACTCGAGACATTATGACAACATGCTTGCCTCGTCGCTGTTAGAGGTGTCACGTCTGAACGACGAGCAAGGACTATATCTCGGCGCAGAAGTAAACCCAAGCAGACGTCTGCGGCTTGCCGCTTACGCCGACATCTTCCGCTTCAGCATGCCCAAATACGGAATAAAAACTCCGTCTGAGGGTTTCGACATACGCCTTAGTGCCAACTATATGCCAGACGACAACATAGACATGCAGTGGCTGTTCCGCTGCAAGAGGAAAGGAGAGGCGGACAAGTATTCGCTGCGCTACACACTCAATGCAAAGACTGGCTGTTGGCAGATGCGGACAGGCATGGAAGGCAACATAGTCAAGAAGCAGTCGGAAAAGCCCACATTGGGAGGCGTGATATACGAGCAAGTGGAGTATCATGCCCGCAGTTATCCGTTGGTGGTACAACTGCGCCTTGAGGCATTCTCAGCACATGACTACGACAACCGCATATACACCTACGAAAACGATGTGCTGTACGTCTTCTCCGTGCCGGCAATGTATGGAGCAGGCGGCAGATGGTACGTAAACTTCAGATACAGCATAAGCAAGCATGTGTCGCTCTACCTTAAAGCCGCAGAGACGATATTCACAGACAGGACAATGAGCGAACGCGGCATGACAAGCCGCACACGCACAGACATACATGCATTGCTGCGAATAAGACTTTAATGCTGAATCACTCCGTGCGGAGTCTGCCTGCGGCGCTGCCAGTTGGCTGTACCCGTAGCATCGCCCGGGCGCTGATTGAAGACAAGCCCCTGCTGAGTATATATGAATGACACCATCGTTATGTCGGTGGATATCTCACCATTGTACCCCATTACATACAGCAGATACTCCTCTTCTTCCTCCAGAGACGGATCGTTGGGCAGCATCGCCCAGCGCGTCTCACCTACGGAGACATCATACTCCATGAAACCGTACTCCTCATACATGTTCATCACCTTAGACAAATATGTGCCTGCATCGTTGTCATAGGTGTCTCTCAGTTCACTCATAGAAACATAATCCCACCAGTAAGGGTCATCGTTTGCCGGTGAGATGACAAGCGTATCTTCGTAAGACCATACACCAAAATAGTTGTCCGACTTGATAAGAGGTGAAGTAACCACATCTACATATACCGCTTTGTCAAGCGGTTTGAGTGTCTCGGGGTTAACCTGTACTGCAAACACAGTGAAGGCTGTCTCGGAGGGGAGGAAACAGAAAGATGCATTTTGCCTACCGCGATAGAAATACATCTCCTCGAAAGAAGAATATATCTCGCCCGAAGAGACCATATCTTCATAGATATAGTAGAAATCCCTCAATGTCATACTTATAACAGAATCAACAGAGCCTGACTCTTCTATCTGTTCGGCGTACATACAGCCGTAGAAATAGAACGCCTCATCACTTTCAGGGATATATGTGACGCGTATCTGCGTAGCACGAACCGTATCAACCACTATTTCGATGCCACCTTTCTTGTATGCATCACTGTCATATTTGTGGCAGGCAGCCAACGTGAACAGCAGCATGGTGAATAATATGAATCTTGTCGTTTTCATTCTGCTTATGTGTCAGTTGAGTTCCTTGCCTACCGCCGCAGCAAACTTAAGGAAGCCGCTCATGTGACTGCCGTAGTCACCGAAGTTGTATTCCACATCATACCCTTTGAACGCCTTCTCGGCACTCTCGGAGTTGACAAACGGCACCGTGTCGTCCTCACGGCTGTGGAAAAGATACACGGGTGCCTGAGGCTTGAAGTTGAGCACCGAGTTGCGCATTAGAGCCTTGTAGAGTATGGCGGTCTGCTTGCTCTTCTTGTTGCAGCCTTCAGGAGTCATTATCTCGCTCAACTTCCTTACGTCAATCATCTGGTTTATCTCACGCACTGTGAACTGCTTGGAGTTTATCCAGGAGTCGTAGTTCTCAAGCAACTTGGGTTGAAAGAAGTCCTTCATCATCAGGTGCAGGTCTTCGCCGACACTTATACCCTGCACTATCATCGGTATGGCGCACGGGATACCCGTCTTGTCCTCACTCATGGCAAAGTCGTATGTGCGTGTCAGGTCGTATGGTCCTGCACCTGCATACACCCGCTTTATAGGCAGTTCGGCACTATATTCCTGCTGAATGAGGTTCATTACAGCCAGAGTGGTAGCGCCACCTTGTGAGTAACCGAGAAGAATAACCCTCTCGTCTTCCGGTTCTCTGCCTATATGCTTGAGGTAAGGTTTGACGGCAAGACCAAGGTCAACCACGCTTCGGGCGGTACTCTCAGCGTGCAGATAAGGATGGATAAGGTCCTGCGTGACTCCGAAACCTATATAGTCGGCAAGCACTATGGCATAACCCTTGCCTGCGAAAATACCCTCCATGGAGAACGTCTCGGAAGGTGCCTCGTAGTTGGCACCAATGGTATAATGGCTTACAAGCACTATGTTGCGTATCTTGCCTGACTTGGGCATGATTATCTTGCCAGACTGCGTGAGAGGATTGCCGTCAATATCGTGCCCCGTATAAGTACCTGCTATCTGCACTACGTTGTTTGATGTCGCAGACCCAAGCAGGTCGCGCACCATGTCGGTCAATGTGGTGGAGGCTATTCGTCTGGGAGAACCGGAGCCTTCGGCTACCTGTTCATCTGCATTGAGGTTACCATCATCGAACATCTGTATCTCAGGGTTCAGACTGCCGTCGTCCATCAGTATCTTACCAGACTTGATGGATGTGGGCTTGAAGGTGTCGAAATCGACATACTCCACCTCCCCCTGCCTGCAACCGACAAGCAGCAGGACAAACACTATGTATAGCAGTTTCTTTATTGTCATATCGATTCACCCGTTAAAATCTGTAACCCACACTTGCCGAGAGCAGTCGTGAGCCGAGCATATACACTCTGTTCTGGTTCTGCAGCGAATTGAGCATACCCAGTTCCACTGCGCCAAACCAGTGTTCGTTGCCTACTGCCACCGAGAAGAAGTTGAGGTTGAAGCCGACTGCAGCCTCTGCCGCACCGGCATTGTCGCTTGCTATGTTCACACCTATACCTACACCCGAATACAGGTTAACCCACTTACTGTGATAATAGGTGAACCGGACAACAGGCATGATGCATGTGTTGTAGCACTGTACCGGCCTTGCTGCCCCTACCTGCACATGGTGTTCGTCGTAGATTATCTCATCCCAGAATATACCTTCGAAGTCAAGTTGTCCGCCTACAGCAAGCCACGGAAGCACATGGTAGTGGTAGTCGGCAAACAGATGACCTGTATAGCGGTGGTTGCACTTGTCGGTGGTCTGATAGCCTGGAGTTATTTTGTCCGGAGCAACCCACTGATGAGCCGGAGAGTCGTGAAACGCCATGGTCTCGAACATCATGTCGCCCCAGCCTATACGCACCTCATGTTTCACCTGACCGCATAACGACACCGCCGTCATACAGACGGTCAATACTGCCAGTGTGAATCTTCTGCCGGACATGATATCAAGGTTAACAAGTTAAAGTAACAGTTGACAGTTGGTATCATTCTACTGATTTTTATCAACATATAATAATATCAACTGTCAACTGTCATAGGTATGATGCTTATGCCTTACCGTCAGAACCAAGCACGTTGATGATCTTGTGCTTGTAGAGTTCTGTCATTAGGTCGCGTGCAGGTCCGCAATACTTGCGCGGGTCGAATTCACCCGGTTTCTCCCAGAACACTTTGCGCACGGCAGCGGTGAAGGCGAGACGTGAGTCACTATCGATATTTATCTTGCATACAGCCGATTTTGCAGCCTTGCGGAGTTGCTCCTCAGGAATACCTACTGCGTCAGGCAGTTTGCCGCCGTATTGGTTGATCATGTCAACATACTCCTGCGGTACACTTGACGAGCCGTGAAGCACGATGGGGAAGCCAGGCAGTTTCTCCATGATAGCGTCAAGCACGTCGAATGCCAATGGAGGAGGCACGAGGCGTCCTGTCTTCGGATCACGTGTGCACTGCTCCGGTTTGAACTTATATGCACCGTGGCTGGTGCCAATAGAGATGGCAAGTGAGTCGCAGCCTGTACGAGTGGCAAAGTCGATAACCTCTTCTGGCTTGGTATAGTGGCTCTCTTCTGCCTGCACCTCGTCTTCCACACCTGCCAGCACACCGAGTTCCGCCTCTACGGTAACATCGTACTGATGGGCGTACTCAACAACTTTCTTTGTGAGGGCGATGTTCTCCTCATAAGGCAT
Source organism: Paludibacteraceae bacterium (assembly GCA_905234685.1). Classification (GTDB taxonomy): domain Bacteria; phylum Bacteroidota; class Bacteroidia; order Bacteroidales; family Paludibacteraceae; genus Colicola. The sequence continues at coordinate 8,408 of CAJOIR010000006.1, read as the reverse complement.
TGACGAAGCGTCAATCATCACGCTTGAGAAGCCGAAGTCAACACAACTCTTGCAGAGCTCGAACGAGTCGCCGTGGTCAAGATGCAGACAGATCTGCGGATTCTCCCAGCCGAGTTCCTTTGCATATTCCACAGCTCCCTGTGCCATATAGCGGAGCAGAGTCTGGTTGGCATAGTTGCGTGCACCTTTCGACACCTGCAGTATGACGGGCGACTTAGTTTCCGCACTGGCTTTGATGATAGCCTGAAGCTGCTCCATGTTGTTGAAGTTGAAGGCGGGGATAGCATAACCGCCGTTGATTGCCTTCTTGAACATCTCACGGGTGTTCACAAGGCCTAAATCTTTGTAACTTACCATAATTGAAATGATTTATAGTTAATTGTTAATATGTTTGTTTGTTTCTGTATTCTCTGCCTGCAAAATTATAGAAAAAAACTGTATCGTGCAAATAATATCAAATACAAAAAGTCAATTGTATATACCCCTCCATATATAAGGCAAAAAAATGCCTAAATCTATCACCCCATGAGGCATTTTTTTGTGTTTTTTAGAAAAATAGTTGTATATTTGCAGTGTGATTTGAAATTATTTGTATTTATTAGTACGAAAAAAATAAAGCAAAACTTACCGAATCGTTTGTGGATGAGGTAGTGTCAACAGAAGAAGCAAAAAGGATTACTCTTGAATCAGTGCGAAAAATAAACGAAGAAAATAAAACATACACAATGAAGAAACATTTTTTGATTATTATGCTTGCATGGGCGGCAATGCCGCTGATAGCACAAAACAGCAGCTCGGCATTACAAATCGAATCACAAGGCTCGGGCGCCCAACTTGCCACAAACTCGTATTACAGTTTCGACACAGAGAAGAAGATGGGCAATATCGTCAAGGAGGAAGACGTATACTATTATTACCTTTATGACTTTTGCTGTGGACTTACACAAGTGTATGAAGACAAGTATTTCATAAAATTATATATGGGTAAGTCGATTGATGATGTTACTGCCTCATATAAAACTATAAAGAAATGGTATAAGAAAGCTAAAATGAACGAATACATCATCGTGTCGAATCCTAACGGGCAGAAGGTATTACTTTATAAATCGTTAGAACTGAACAGTTCAAAAGTAATTACTGTAACATACGGCACTATAGATGATGCCATATGGGCGGCAAAGACTTATAAGGCATTTATTAACAGTAGCTTCTCTGGTGCTGTTCAGTCAGCAGTTCCTATTCTTGGTCTTCTCAATAACGGTTTGTTGGACAACTTGAACATGGAGACCTACATGCAAAACAAAATAGCAGAAGGCTCATACAGACCTGCAAGCCATACGACACTGAAATTATTGGAAAAGGCTGTAAAAGCTGCAAAAAAAGCAAACTAAGCAAATAAATAAAGAGAATGAAGACGGCATAATATGCCGAAAAAATGGACAAAGCAGGAATTAGAGTCCGGGAAATGACCCCAAGCAGGTGAGAGTGGAGAAGACGGAGAGGTTTATAGAAATGCGGAATCAGGGTCTGTAGGCTGACTCTTCAAGAATTTTCTGCGCATCACCTTCTGACATCAGGTCTTGAAGGCGGACACCGGTGTTGCGGGTCATATAACTCTCGGCAATACGCCAGCCTATGAACGTGCCTAAGCGTGGCGGCGCCTCCTGACTGATTTCAGTAGTGAAAGGTCCGTCGTTGAGATACGAAGTAAGCACAGGACTTTCTGTTTTCCAAAGGTCGCGTTTGTCCACTATCATGTTCCACACATTTCTTTCGTTCTTCACTGCCCACTGCCACTGCTCTTTTGTGTAGCCCATTATCTCATGCTGCGGCTCTTCCGGCAGCAGAAGTGAGAGCAGATACATCACCTTGCCACGGTAAACCATGTTCTCCAGCAGACGGCTCTTGCTGCTTGAAAATGGTATGAGGCGGAACAGGCAGGCAGACACCACGTCGGCGGGTATACACTCTTTGCGCATGGTCTGCTTCTGGTAGTTCCACACTACGCGGTTGTAGTACTCCCAGTCGGCACCGAGATACATATCCACACCCACGGCCACCTTCTGCGACATGTCTCCCCAGAAGAAGAGAGAGGCGTTGAAGCCACTCACAAAGAAGGTTATCTCAGGTACGGTATAATCAGGATAGATATACTGAAGTCTTGCAAACGCCATACCGAGAGCACGGCATATGTCAGTGATGTCGGCGAACACGGCGCGCACACGGCTGTTGGTGGCGGCAAAGCCATATACTGTGTCATTCAAGTAGTTGGGCAATGCTTCTATCATGAAGGCAGTGTCGGCAGCCTCAATGCCGAGTATGTCCTCGGCGAAGACACGCATGAAATCAGGATATTCTTCATACAGCCTGCATACTGCAACGGCGGCAGGCTCGGTTTGAGTGTCGATACTAAGCAACGCACTGTCGAAACGGACTATGCTGACTTCTGCCGGCTGTAGGTTGTCGGGAAAATAGCGTCTCCCGCTGCTACATGCAACAAAGAGACACATTAACAATAGGTAATGCATCGTGTATAATGCATGATTGTATCGGAATTTCAGGCTCATATTACTCCGTCCTTTATCTCTACCACGCGGTCTGCTATGCCTGCCGTTTCACTGTCGTGTGTGACAATGACTATTGTCTGTCCGTATCTGTCACGCATGTCAAGCAGCAGACGATGCAACTCCTCCTTGTTTTGACTGTCAAGACTGCCGGAAGGCTCGTCTGCAAGTATTACATCGGGCTGCATCATCATGGCTCTTGCCGCCGCCACACGCTGCTTCTCGCCGCCTGACAGTTCAGCAGGCTTGTGCTCAATCCTATCCTGCAGTCCAAGATCGGAGAGAAGACTCGAAGCACGCTCCTGCGCCTTCTTGTAGTCCTCACCTGCTATAAGCGCCGGCATCATGACGTTCTCTATCGCTGTGAACTCGGGCAGCAACTGATGGAACTGGAAGATGAAACCTATATGTCTGTTGCGGAATGCAGCAAGTTCACGCTGACGAAGAGAGAATACTTCCACGCCGTCTATCTCTACACGCCCCTTGTCGGGAGTGAGCAATGTGCCTATTATCTGCAGCAGAGTGGTCTTGCCTGCGCCACTCTTGCCGATGATACTCACTATCTCGCCTTTGTTTACTTCGAGGCTCACACCACGCAACACGTGCAGGTCGCCGAAACTCTTCTCTATGTTACTTATTCTTATCATACAACTCATTGATTAGAAATACGGCAGCATCTATCTGCACATCTGTTGTCACACCTTTGCCAGGCACTTCAATGTCAGGCACTATACCATCTTCTATTGAATTCATATCGATGTCATACATCTTCACAGACGAGAAGCGCACCATCCATCCGCACGGCAGTTCGTACGACAACGGCATACCGCCTCCGCCACCACTTTTCTGTCCGAGGATAATACAATTGTCAGCATGCCGCATGGCGTTGACAAAGAAATTTGTGGCAGAATAACTGTGGCGGTCACACAGCACTACCACAGGTTTGACCCACCTCAAATACCTGTAATTAGAGGTATCAATACTCATTGGCTCAGGCCGAGAGAGGTCGTAATGCCCTTCGCCTGTCTTGTGATTCCACCATCCTACCTGACGCGGCTCGGAGAAGAAGGGTGAGGCAAGGTTCTTGGCATACTCTATGCTTCCTCCACCGTTGTGTCTCACATCAAGCACTATGCCGCGGCATGATGACAAAAAGTCAAGCACATAGTACATGTTCATCATTCCGAAACCCGACGAGAAGGAAGGATAGCGGACGAGTCCAATATTGCCTTCGTCAATGAGATTATATTGTATGCCGCCTGCCACCCTGTAGTCCTTGGTCAGGTATTTCTCCCCATAAACTACGCTCTCGTTGTATATGTCTGGGTAACTCTCATACCAACTTCTGCAACGCGACACATTGAAATCGCTATATAGGTTCACATGACCGTCACCAAGTTCGTTAAGCATGTCTGCTATAAGGTCGAAGAGCTCTTTTTCAGACTTGACAGAGTCAGCAAGAGGCATGTATTTGTCGTGGATGGTGTTCCAATCAATGCCTTTCTCCTCGACAAAACAGTACTTCTTGTCTATGATGTTCCACAGAGCCTCCACATTGCCGCGAGCAGTGTTGCTGTAGTTTAACTCCGGCTCCCGAGTGCAACCTAAAAGCAGTAGCAAGGAAAAACACAATATGACGGTTGTTCTGTTCATCTCATCCTGTGTATGATGGTCTTATAGTTAAACACAGTACCTACAACAAGGCTTACCTGCTCCCGCTGGAAATGCAGGTTGTTCATGTTGTGACGTATGTATTCGTGCTCTACTCCTATGCGCCATGCAGAGTGCGGGAACTGCAAGTCGAATGTGAGTTCGTGCCGCAGTGTCAGGTGGTTGTGAAGGCTGCTCAAGCCAACTGTGCCTCCAATGATGCCTTCAGCCAGTTCATAGTAGCTTTGTCCGTACTCAGGCACAAACTGTGCTCCGACGAGACTTGTGAGGACTGTATAGCGCAGGCGGTAGGAGGTCTTCCTGCCACTGAAGGAGTAACTGATGCCGGCATGCGCCTTCAGGTCAATACTAAGGTCTACGGAGTAAGGCTTGTTGACGTTGTTGATAAGTTCCTTGCCCAGTAAGTCAAGGTCGAGACAGGGTCCTATGAAGAAGTGCAGCCCATTGACTCCCATCAGTCGTGAGAAGTCGTAGTGTGCACCCCACCCTCCTTGAACACCGAGAGCATACACCATGTTGGTATATGCCTTGTTGTACAACCTTGCACCTTGCACTTTTACCTTGCCTACATGCTGCCAGTCCTCGTTTTTGAAGTTCTGCCACCACTCGTTCTGCACTGCTATGAACTGTCCGTCATAGCGGAGCGGACTCAGGTACTCGTCATACTGCCTGATGCCTCCCCAACGCAGAGAGAGTATATCTTCGTGCAAAATGCCTTCATAGACACTCTCCTGTGCATACAATGCTGCAGCACACATCAGAGAAAACAATATGACCCGCAGTCTGTTCATCTAATTCACTGTGAGTGTTCTTGAACCATCTGTGTTGACTTTTATCTCCACACGCACAGTGTCGTCAGGCAGAAGGGCTTCTATCATCTCAGGCCACTCAATGAAACAGTAGTTACCCGAGTAGAGATATTCTTCTGCTCCGAGATCGAGCGCCTCTCTAATGTTCTTCAGGCGGTAACAGTCGAAGTGGTATATCCCGGTGTCAGCAAACGCGCCTTGTGTGTCAGTCTCATAGACATTGACAATGGCAAAAGTGGGCGAGTTGACAACATCTGTCACACCCATCTCCTCACAGAGCTGCTTAATGAAGGTTGTTTTGCCAGCGCCCATCTGTCCAAAGAAGGCATAGACCCGTTTCTCCGGGTAAACCCCGAGCATAGCAGTGGCAGGCACCTTGTTGCCGCCGGCATCATGCACCTCAATACCGGTGTCAGTCTGTGTAAGGATATATTGCATGTAATGTCAGAATCTTGCCTGTGTCAGTGTGCGAACCTTATTGTTGAAGTCATCAGCTTTGATGAGATCCTCAACACGCAGATGCATACGGTAGCACCAGAAGTGGCGAGGATTGTCAGGCAGATTGATACGCTCGGCATGCTGGTCACTGAGGCGCAAGTCTCCATCGATAGCCAACCAGTCCTGCAAAGGCAGTATCACCCACATGGCAGGCGAATACATGTGCTGGTTGATGATGAAAGATGCTATCTCAGGCGACATCTCCTTGGGAGCTTCGCCCCACCAACCCATCTGTTCGTTATAGAAGCGCTGTGTCTTCTCGCGGTCTTCCTCCCACCACGCACGAAGCGGGTTCATGTCGTGTGTGCCTGTGGTGCATACGCTCAGATAAGGTGCATCTGCAGGGTGTGCAAAGGTGATGGTCGGGTCTTTAGGCATACGCTGTATCTCAAGCGAGAGAATCTGCAGACTATGCATCACTTCTGGCACGCATGCAGGCACCATGCCAAGGTCCTCGCCACAGACAAGCATGTCGGTGGCATTGATGAGAGTAGGCAGTTTGCGCATAGCCGACTGACGCCAGAACTCGTTGTGGCGGTGATAGAAGTAGTCGTCGTGAATGCGTGCAAGCAGGGTGCGCTGGTCTTCCCAAAGCTCATTGTAAGAGTGGGATTGATAGAGGGCGATACGAGGATGAAGCACGGAAGGATTATCCTTGTCGCGGACAAAGAGCACTTCACAGTGCAAGTACATCAGACCATTAAATATGTTGCGCTTCTGCTCCTGCTCGGTGATACTCAAGCTGTCGAACCACTCCTGTATCTTGAGTTGGGTGTCGAACTCAGGCTTGAACCAATAGATGTAGTTGTCGTTGGTCAGGAAGAAAGTCTGTTTAGCATATTCTGTGTCATAACCAAAAACTTCACCCATGAAGTTGGAACGAATATAAGGCTTAACAAGACGGTCCTCATCCACGGCTACACCCATGTTCCAGAGGTCTTGCATGGAGTAGCCCATAGCAGGGGAGAAATGTCCACAGAGTCCCCAGACAGCGGTCTTAGGCATCTGCCAAATGCGGAAGAAGCCGAGGATATGGTCGATACGGTATGCGTCGAAGTAGTCCTGCATCTTGGTGAAGCGGCGGCGCCACCAGCGGAAACCATCCTGAGCCATGACATCCCAGTTGTAGGTGGGGAATCCCCAGTTCTGACCAGAGATACTGAAGTCGTCAGGCGGAGCACCTGCAGAAGCATCGAGGTTGAAGAGTTGCGGGTCCGTCCAAGCATCAACAGAGTCGGGTGATATGCCGATGGGTATGTCACCTTTCAAAGCCACACCCTTACTGTGAGCATATTCCACTGCTTCGCTCAACTGCTTGTCGAGATGGAATTGCAGGAAATAGTGAAGCGCAACCTTATCGAAGTCTTTCGACTCGGGAGAGGAGAGTTTAGCAAGGTCTTTCATTGAGAACTTGCTGTAGCGTTTCCAGTCGTAGAAATGCGGAGTGCCGTACTTGTCACGCAGGTAACAGAACACAGCGTATGGCACAAGCCACTCTTGATTCTTACTGAAGAAAGATTTGTATTCAGCAGAGGAGAATACAGCGTCTTTCTCCCGTTTGAAGATGGCAAGATAGTAACGCATCTTCTCGTCATATACAGTCTGGTAGTCGGCAATGGCCTTTTTGTTGAATTCCGCCTTCTTAGCTTCATAGCGTTTCTTCTCAGCCGGAGTAAGGCGACCCATTTTCTCGATGTTCAGATATATGGGGTGCAAAGCGAATACCGACACGGCATTGTACGGGTAGGAGTCACGGTTGGTGTGAAGGAGAGTGGTGTCGTTGATAGGCAGAGTCTGAATCATACGCTGACCTGTTAGTGCCGCCCAGTCTGCCAGTTTCTTCAAGTCCTGGAATTCACCTATGCCGAAGCCTTCATCAGTACGAAGAGAGAAGACGGGTACTGCCACGCCTGCTCCTTTCCAACGCGGTTGAGTGCGGCGGAAAGAGCGGTCGTTCTGATATACTGTCACCCCTTTGGAGAGACCCCACACCTGACGATTTTCGCCATATTCGGTGTCAATCACATTGCCTGACTTGAGATCATAGACAACGTATTTATACTCTATCACCTGATCAGGCTGTACTTTGATGTCTGCATGCCATACAGGGAAACAGCAATCTGACATAGGCAATTTGCAGTTGTAATCCCATTCACCGAGTTCGGGTATGTTGCCTATCACGGCTACTCCCTGCGTAGGCAGAATCTGAGGCAGATCGATAGAGAAATGAAGATTGCCATCGTGTTTGTGTACTATTTTTTTGCTTGACGGTTGTCTGTGGAAGAGTGCCTTGAGGAAGGCTGTGCTATAGAACGCCTTCTCATAGTCAACCGCCTGCCAGAAGTCGTGAAAGACAATCTTGCCTGCTGCGGGGTTAAGTTCTATATGGCGCTCAACACCCGACTCATAAAGATAAGCGCCGTCTTGCAGACGCAAGGCATAACGGTAGGAGAGACTACCTGCGAAGTCGCTTACAGGCACTGTGGTTGTCCAATAGTCACCACCTTGGCAATTGAGACTGAGAGGAGTCTGCTCATTCCAGCCGAGCAGAGGATTATCGCTGATGACGCAGAGGGTCTGTCCCCATTCTGCACGATAGTTGATACAAAAAGTAAGTGTCATGGCAGATTATATAAGTTATTGTTATTTTATTTCACCTTGCAAAGTTAAGCATTTTTTTGTGAAACAAAAAATAATAACAAATATAATCATGCATAATTCTCCGTCAAGAGGAGTTTTGAAAGGGTCGGCAGGGTCGTAATCAGGTCTGAGTCCGCTACCTGCTATCATGCCGCGACGAGAAGACGAAGCAGCATCAGCAACACTGCCTTGGTCGAAAGTGGTAACACCGTCTTTGACTGCCGCT
>CAJOIR010000005.1 GCA_905234685.1 Paludibacteraceae bacterium | reverse complement strand
ATTTTAAACACTCCTCGGTCATGAACTCGCACTCATTGACCAGGAGGGAAAAGGCGAAGCACACTTGCTTCCCAAAAGCGGGTGCAAAAGTACTGCAAACTTCTGACATACACAAATTTTTTATACAAAAAACTACACTTTATTGTAAAATAAATTATAAGAGGCTGATAATCAGACATAGAAAAAATGCACACAAAGAACAGCAAAGGCGATATAACACACTTATAGAGGGCAGACAGAGAGTATATAGTCTTTTGTCGTGTTTTTGTCGTCCTTTTTACGTCCTTTTTACGTCTTTTTTACGTCCTTTTTACGTAAATCATATATACAAGGCAGGAACAGGCACGGGAAAAATCAGAATAAAGCATGCCAAAACCCAGAAATTGACAAACATAATACCATATAATACCAACGCATACATTGGACATACGTTATTTAACACGTGTGTGTGCGTTACGCGCGTGCGTGAATGGAATATGGTATCTATAAAAAAATACGCAGATAATCACTCGGAATATCTGCGTATAAGAAGATTATGATTTAATTTGGACTACGCCACAAAAACTCTTTATACTATGTGGCGTATAAGAGAAGTGCGGAGTTCGGCATCGTCTGAGCCGGGTAGATAGGCAACAGGCGGAATCTCAATCATAGTATATGCTCCCGACGCAAGCTGAGCAGCAGCACGAGCACATGCCACCATGACCTGACCAGTGAGTGAGGGGTTGTTGATAGACATATTGAACTCGAAACGCTGGTTGTGCGTTTTGCCGCTAACACCCTTACGCACCATGTTAACACCATGCCCCACATCGTTGAGTTGAGCCACAGAAGACACCTGAATGACGTGAGTCTCATCGTGGCAGAAATAGTCGTCGGCAAGAATCCGGCGCTCCACCTCTTTGAAGTCGGCTCCATCAGCAAGTTGCACATATACCATGCGGCGGTGAATACCAGTGCCAAGCGGAATAGTCATAGACAGAGCGTCCTCCACCCCATCAACTGCGCGTGCAGCCACTGAGTGCCCCATACTGCGACCGGGGCCGAAATTGGTGTATGTGACACCCTTCGGCGCTATCGCCTCCATGAGGCAGCGTACAACGCTGTCGCTTCCCGGGTCCCAGCCTGCGGAAATGACACTGACAGCATTATGCTCCTTAGCCAGAGGCATAAGTTCGGCGCGCAGGTCGGCAATCTGAGTGTGGATATCGAAACTGTCAACAGTGGATATACCGAGACTAAGCATCTGCCGCGCATACTGCGGCACTTGACGCGTAGGAGTACAGAGGAGTGCAACATCAACATCCTTCAACTTGGTGATGTCGTCCACAACTTCATACCGACTGATTTCCTCCGGCACAGAAGCCACATTTCTGCGAACGATGCCTGCCAACTCCATGTCAGGAGCCTCAATGACCGCCTCTAAGGCTGCCTTGCCGATGTTTCCGTAACCAACGATTGCTATTCTCATTGTGTGTTAAATGATTAAAGTTTAATGTCTAAAGCCATGTCAGACAATTATTCGAAAGCACCCATCTGCAGCATGGAGACCTCTTGGGGAGTGAGGAAACGATATTTGCCACGAGGTACATTCTTCTTTGTCAATCCTGCGAACGAGACGCGGTCGAGCTGCATAACCTTGTAACCGACCTTCTCGAACATGCGGCGCACGACACGGTTTTGTCCGGAGTGAATCTCGAGACCCAAATGACGGCGATCACCTTCCTTGGTAAACTCAAGTGCGTCAGGCACAATAAGCTCGTCGTCAAGAGTGACACCTGCCATAAGTGTGGCAAAGTCCTCATCCGTAATGTCGCGGTCGATAGTTGCGGCATATATCTTCTTCTTTCCGAACTTGGGGTGTGTCAGTTTAGCAGCGAGGTCACCATCGTTGGTGAGCAGAAGGACGCCGGTGGTATTACGATCAAGCCTGCCAACCGGGTATATACGCTCAGCGCATGCGTTCTTGACGATATCGATGACAGTCATGCGCTCCTGCGGGTCATCGGTGGTAGTAACACAGTTCTTCGGCTTATTGAGGAGGATATACACCTTGCGTTCGCGACGCACCGGCTGGTCGTGAAACTTAATCACGTCAGTAGGTTTAACTTTTGCACCAAGAGTATCGACAACCACGCCGTTGACGGTGATTACACCAGCCTGTATGAAGTCGTCAGCCTCACGGCGTGAGCAAATACCTGCATTGGCGAGATACTTGTTGAGTCGAATCTCCTTGTTGGGGTCCTCATAGCGCTGACGGAACTCACGCTGCTTGCGCTGGGAGTAGAGGTTACTATTGTTCTGGAAACGCTGACGCTGACGCGGCGCCTCAGTAGGTTGCCCATCCTGCTGAGCACGGCGACGGGGACGATAGCCGTCGGCAGGAAGAGTCTCCTGCCCTTCCCTTCTGCGACGCGGGAACTCCTGCTGGTAGTCGCTGAAACGCGGGCGGCGGTTGCCACCGGGTTCACCACCATAAGGGTAGTCAGTACGATTGTTGAAATTGTTGTTACGTGAGAAACGCGAGTCTCTGCCGCCCTGGCGGGGTTGACCCGAGAAATTGTTTGCGGCACGCCTTCCTCTCGAAGACGGATTACCGCCATGATTGTTGTTATCCATTTTTGTACCTTAAGTTAAAGTTTCAGGTTAGGAGGTTTAATGTTGCAGGGACATGCCCTGTCTAAGGGTAAAGGTTTAATGTTTAAGAGTCAATGTGTTATGTTTCAAGTTGACAACGCAGGCTCTAATCTGCCTCATGCAGACCAGAGCCTAACGTCAATCACCCTTTGCCATCAGAGGCTTAAGCTTCAGCCAGTTTCTCGATAGCAAGTTTTCCGCGATAGTAGCCACAAGAACCACAAACAGTGTGGTAGAGGTAAGTAGCCCCGCAGTTGGGGCAAATAGCCATTGTGGGCACTTTTGCCACGTCATGAGTACGACGTTTCGCAGTTCTGGTATGCGATTGTCTTCGTTTAGGATGTGCCATAATATTTTATTGTTTAATTGGTTAACTGTTTAATTAGTTAGTTGTTAGTTTAACTGTTATTCTTCGGGGTCTTCCGTATTGGTGCAGAGGTGAGTCCGGAGAAGTTCCTCCATCTGAGGATTGCACTCGCCTGATTGGTGACGGCACACGATAGGAAGACTAATTTCTGTCAGTTCATACAGCAGCCACGACAAGTCAAGCATTCCTGTTTCAGGGTCAACTTGCACAATATCAGCATCTGCTGTGTCGTTCGTAAGCTCTACGGGCAACTCTTCCTCCCCTTTGACATGCTGCAACATCTCGTCGAGACAACGGTCGCACAGCACACGCACTTCCCCTTCAACATGCAAACGAAGCAGAAACCTGCCTCTCAGCGCATTCAACTGCACCTGAGCATGCACATTACCTCCGAGGATTTCCTGCTGGTCAAGAGACTTAAAGAAGTCGTTATCCAACTCATATTCACACTCATACACTGACTGTTTGACTGCATATAAGTTGATTGTATAGTCATTCTCCTGTTTCATCACCTACAAGAAACACCTGTTTTCGCAAAGCGGCTGCAAAGGTATTACAAAGTTTTGAAATACACAAGTATTACGCAATAATTATTTTTGGAACTGCCCCACCCATTTGTATGTGAGGAAAACCAACCAGTCGGGAGTATGCTTGAGAACAGGTGTGGAGATGTGGTTTATGAAGCCCGGCATGCCCCATTTCTTTTTCTTGAACATACGCTTCAAAGCCTTTTTAACCAGTTTCTCCGGAGGTATGCTGACTGTGAGGTTGACAGCAAGTTTGCGGTATTTTGGTGCGAGTCCGAAAAGAGCAGTGTCCACAGCACCAGGTGTCATGACCGTAATGCCAACACCTTTCGGTCGAAACTCATACCAGAGCGACTTGGAGAAGTTATATATAAACGCTTTTGTGGCATTGTAGGTCTGAATGCCAGGATATGCCATCCATGCCGACATAGACGACATGTTGAGTATGTATCCGTTGCCGCGCTTTACCATGTCCTCTCCAAAGAGTCGGCACATCTTGGCAACTGTGACCACATGCAGCATGAGCATCAGCTCGAACCGCTTCATGCTTGTCTCAACCAGCGGATTGAAGAAAAACACGCCTGCATTGTTGACAAGGATATCAACCTCCAAGCCGTTGTCAACACAATACTGGTGCAGTTCTTCGGCTGCGTCCTGCTTTGAAAGGTCACGATAGAGAGGAATAGTCTTTACTCCGTATTTCTCAGCCAAACTGTTTGCCACGTCAATCTGCTCCTGTTCCTGATTGCTAACGAGCAGAAGGTCGGTATGATAATCTCTTGCCAAAGCGGTGGCATACTCAAGTCCGATACCGCTACTGGCGCCTGTTACTAACGCTAACATATATGATTAATCTTTAATATTTTACAACGAGAAGGTTACCGGCACGGTATATTTAGTTTTCACCGGTCTGCCCTCCTGAAGGCCAGGCTTCCAATCAGGCATAGAGGACAACACGCGAACTGCCTCCTCATCCAACGACGGGCTACCGGAACTCTTTACCACTTTAACATCCGATATACTGCCATCCTTATTCACAATGAACGACACGACAGACCTGCCCTCCTCACTATTTCGCTGTGCGTCTTTCGGATATTGAACATTGTCTTTCAAGAACTTAAGCAGAGCCTCCTTGCCGCCCGGGAACTCAGGCTGACGCTCAAGTTTGGTGAACACACGCTTCTCTTCTGCAGGTTTATTCTCGGGCAACTTGAAGTTGACAGGAATAGTATATTTCATATTCACCGCCTTGCCAAACTTTTTGCCCGGTATCCACTTGGGCATTGACTCCACGACACGCAATGCCTCCGCATCAAGAGCCGTATATCCGCTACTCTTAACAACCTTGACGCTGTCTACCGCGCCCGTCTTTGTTATGACAAACTGCACTATGGCACGCCCTTCCTCTTTCTGCGTCTTGGAAACTTCCGGATAGCGGATATTCTGCGACAAGTATCTGAACAACGAGTCCTGACCTCCGGGGAATGCCGGCATAGACTCATAATCAACATAAAGCGCATCGTCATCGGTTTGTGCCATCAACAAGTTGGCAACCAATATCAGCGAGACTATATACAGCAGTCGTTTCATAAGTTCACTCTTTATCTGAAAAACTGTGCAAAGTTAGGCATAATTCTCCACTCGTGCAATTCTATATTATCAGGAGTTTGTTCATTCCGAAAAAATACACTACTTTTGCGTGCGAAATGTACAAGAAGGAACTACAGTATTATTTCTCCACTCCTGTCGCCTATATAGTGACAGGTCTGTATCTGCTGGCTGTGAGTCTGTTTCTTTGGGTTATACCCGGCGAATGGAACATACCGGACTCCGGCTATGCACAGGCAGACGGTCTGTTCGCTCTGTCGCCGTGGCTTTTCATGTTTCTCTGCCCCGCCCTCACAATGCGGCTGTTCGCAGAAGAGAGACAAAGTGGCACATGGAGTCTGCTGAGGACAAAACCTGTGGCGCTATGGCGCATAGTGACAGGCAAGTATCTTGCAGCGTGGACGGTTGTAGTGCTCGCCCAACTGCCCTGTCTGGTGCATTATGTGCTGGTTTACCGTCTTGCCGAGCCTGTAGGCAACATTGACTCGGGTGCATTCTTCGGCTCATTCATAGGACTGCTTTTTCTCTCTGCCGCCTTTTGTGCTATAGGAACTTTTGCAAGCACATTGACTCGTAGTCAGATAGTGGCTTTCATCACTGGTTTGACATGCTGCTTCCTGTTGTTCTACGGTTTCGACCTGCTGTCAATGATGCTGACAAGCGGCACAGCAGCAAACATCGTGTGCCAGATAGGCCTGAGCAGTCACTATGAATCAATATCACAAGGCGTGCTCGACCTTAGAGACGTAATATATTTCTGTTCGGTGAGCATATTGTTTGTACTGCTCTCCATAAAGACAATGGAAAAGAAATGACAACGATAGGCATACTCTCAGATACTCACGGTCTGCTCGACCACCGCGTGCTTGAGCATTTCAGGAACGTTGACGAGATATGGCATGCAGGCGACATAGGCACAGCAGAAGTGCTGCAGCAGTTGCGTGAATTCAAACCGACGAGAGCCGTATATGGCAACTGTGACTCGGGCGATGTACGCTGGTCGTTGAGCGAGTTCTACCGCTTCAAAGTGGAGGACACTGACGTGTTGCTAACACATATTGGCGGCTATCCTGGGCACTACAACCCGGTTGCTTACAGAAAGATTTCAGAAAACCCTCCTGCGTTGTTTGTATGCGGACATTCGCATATACTGAAAGTGCAATATGACCAACAGTTAGGCATGCTATGTCTGAACCCCGGAGCGGCGGGAAAATACGGCATTCACACAGTTCAGACACTTCTGCGTCTTAAAATTGACGGCAGGAACATAAGCGATTTGGAAATTATTGAGTTGGAGAGAAGATAGCAACACGCTGATTAACAGAACAGGTACAATATATTATGCTATATAACCGTGCTGCAAAATCATGTTGTATAACATAAAAATAGGTGTTGTGGGAATGGAATAATTTGAGTTACTTTGCATCCGTAATCAAAACAACACAATCTTTTTTGTACCTTAAAATCAAAACAGACTAATACCTTATAGTAAAAGGGTCGCTGTGAAGCGACCCTTTGCACATTTTTATACTATAAGTCAAACTAAACTTGACATCACCAATACTTCAATCCTATGCTCATCCCAAGCTCACTGATACTTCGACTGTATGTCAATTATGCTTTCAGGAGGCCGAGAGCATCTTTTATGCGGCGGAAAGCCTCACGAATGTCGTCCTCTGTCGTAGCATAAGAGAGACGTATAGTACCTGGTGCACCGAATGGAGCGCCGTCAACACATGTGACATGTCTGGTCTCGAGCAGAAACATGGTCAATTCGGAAGAATTGGCAATTACCTTGCCGTTGTATTGCCTGCCTATATAAGCCGAAACATCAAGCATAAGATAGAAAGCTCCATCCGGCTTGTTGTATCGCACGTCTGGCAACTCTGCTGCCAACTGCAGTACCACATCACGGCGGTGACGGAAGATGTCACGCATCTCTCGCACACAAGTCTGGTCACCGTTATATGCTTCCAAAGCCGCCATCTGTGACACAGACGAAGCACATGAAGTATATTGACCCTGCAGTTTCTTGCACGCCTTGGCAATACTCTTCTCTGCCGCCAGCCAGCCTATGCGCCAGCCTGTCATGGCGTATGCCTTGCTCACACCGTTGATGATGATAACGCGGTCTTTCAGGTCGGCAAACTGTGCCAACGAACAATATGGCGCATCATTGTAGCGGATATGCTCGTATATCTCGTCTGACACTATAAATACCTGCGGGTGGCGGCGAAGCACCTCTGCCAGCGCTTCCAGTTCGTCACGGGTATATACACTGCCTGTCGGGTTTGAAGGCGAGCACAACACCATCAGCTTTGTACGTGGCGTTATAGCAGCCTCCAGAGCAGAGGGAAGAAGTTTGTAGTCGTCATCCACCGTTGACGGTATATCCACCGGAGTGCCGCCTGCCATAAGCACCATCTGCGGATATGAGAGCCAGCAGGGGGAAGGTAGCAGAACCTCGTCACCTTCGTCAACAAGAGACAATATCACATTACATATAGCCTGTTTTGCGCCGCCTGAAACCACAATCTGGTCTGGGGAATAATCAAGCAGGTTCTCATTCTTGAGTTTTCGGCATATAGCCTCGCGCAAAGAGAGGAAACCGTCAATTGGGGTGTAATGAGTAATATGATTGTCTATTGCCTCGTGTGCGGCACGAGATATATGGTCAGGAGTCGGGAAATCAGGCTCACCTATTGACAGGTTTATCACATCTATGCCTGCCGCCTTCATCTCACTTGCACGCTGCGTCATCATCAGTGTGGAAGAAGGAGACAGTTTTTCTACTAATTTTGAAACAGTTGCCATAACCTAATATATCTGTCATTTATAGAAATTATTTGACCAATGCACCTTGCAGTGTGTAACGATGCCCGTCCCGCTCTATGTATAAAACACCGTCATGCATAACTTTCTCAGGTTTCTGTGCCTGCACTTCGGTCTGCTCTACTCCCGTGATAACAACAGTAGTGTAGATGTCAAATATTTCGCCACTGTAAGAGTGATAATAGCCTGAAGGCACTTGGGTATCACGCGCAGTGCCCATGCGGAGAATAGCCCTACCGTTATGACCTGTGATGGTTGCAGAATAGGAATTGGAGGCAGCGGTCTCGTCTGACACTTCCGACTCGGAATGTATTCCAACAGCCTTGCGTATGGCAATAAGACGCTTGATATCACTTTTAAAAGTGTACCAGTGAGGCCAGAACACGCAAGGCACGCCGGGCAACATCAGTATGTAGGCGTTAGCCGCCAGAATCTCTTTCTTCTTGTTTTCTATCGTGGTGTTATATCCAAGAAACTCTGCACCCTTGTTGTCAGAGCGGTGGAAAGTATCATGATTGTCAATAAATGTCACTGCAAAGCGCGAGAGACCTACAGAGCGAAGTCCCTGGTTCTTGAGGTTGGTGTACGAAGACCCTCCATTCCAGGATTTGATCTTTGCCTTCAGAGGGAAATCGAAAGCAAGAGTGTTGTATGAAACCGACTCAAGATGTGTCTTGACAGACGGCACATCATCCATCCAAAATTCAGATACAGAAAAGAATGGCTTTGATGCCAGGTTGTATTGCGAAAGATAGTTACCTGAATAGCCGCGAGTCATATCATAGCGGAAACCGTCAAAGCCTACATCATTCAGCATCCATTTGGTGTACGCTTCGCACATCTGTTGTACGTAAGATGATGTATGGTCAAGGTCGCGGCAACCGGCATCATTGGTGCCTGTATCAGCATTGCCGTGCTGAAGAGAACGACTGTCAGAGTCGGAACTGGTGAAAGCCTCATCGCCTGCACATATATGCTTGGACGTAATAGTAAACTGCCCATACGAGCCAAAGGTGTTCGTAGCAAAGCCCTTTGCCCAACCTGAATTGCTCTGCATGTGGTTGATGACAATATCTGCAAGTGCCTTACACTCGCGCGCATGCAGTTTGTCAAGGACTCTCTGAAGTTCTATCCTGTTGCCCCAGTCGCTCAACATGTTGGAATAGCATTTGGTGTAGTAGCCCACGCCACCGCCATTGCCGGAAGGCGGGAACCACACCAAGTCGAAAGTGGCACCAATTTCATCAGCATACCCTTCGAGAGTCGCATATTTGGTGTCAGAATAGGTAGTTAGACGATGCGAGTCCCAATAAAAAGCCTGGAGCATAACACCCTCATACTCGGAAGGCACACCCACTGCTGCATACTTTGTCGGGTCCGGATAATCGTTGCCGACAGAACCATTCAGGCAGATCTTCGAACCGTCATATGTGACTGTCACATCCTGAGCCTGCTGAAGTGCGAAACCAATATTGGCATCATTGCCCGCAGACACGGCATAGAGGTTGGAGCCTTCGGCAGAAAACTTGTTGAAGCCAATCCATGTGCTGCTACCGTTAGTCACTTTGAACTCGTATGAGCCTATACCTACACCTGTGAAGGTTATACTCCACACACCTGAATTTTCAGTCATTGCAGAGCCGTTAACAACCCAAGACTTGCCGTCGCACCAGGAGTTGCCTGCTGTGCCGTTGCCTGCCACATAATAGGCACCCCATGAACTGATTACCACTGAAAACAGCAGCAGAAGGGTAAATGACTTTCGTATCATATTCTTATGTTTGTATTATTATTGTTACTCTTTTTCTAAAGGTTTACAAAATTATACAATAATATTGTATTTCACAAGAGTTGGCTGCTAAAAAATCACTTTTTCTCAATATGACAAAAGCAACCTGCATAACAAAAAAAGCAACTCCACAAGGGAGTTGCTTTTGTAATTAATTCTTAATCGTTGTCAGAGACAATTACTCTTTGGTAAGAGTCCACTTTCCACCTTCGGTAGCAGCAGGACCAACTACCCAAGTACCAGCCTGAACAGGCTTGATGTCACCAGACTGACCTGTTTTGCCGTCCCAGTTGTCAGCATCAACGAAGAGCATGCCGCTCTCGTCCCAACCTTCAACTACTGTGAATGTGTAGGTGTAGACACCGCTAGCAAGAGTCATCTCTTTGAAGTCCTTTTGGTCGTCACCGGTACCCCATGAGTAAACATACATTTTTTCAACGGTTAAGCCTTCTCCGAGTTTAACATTAACAACGAGTTCGTCGCCAACCTTAACTTCAGGAGTCTCTCCGCCTTGTTCCTCTTCGTCGGCGCAAACATCCTCGGGAGCAATACCGAAGTTCTTGAAGCCGTAAACAACATCATTCATGGTTGTGAAGTCAACACTCATGTTGTCTGCTTTCTTTACGCAGCCGCCTTCCTCCTCAGGAGCATTCATCTGGTCGTTCTCCCAGTCAGCGTTAACGCAGAACTTGTAGCTCTTGCCAACAACGGTGGGCAGAGTGATAGTCCAGTTGCTGCCGCTACCGGTCATCGGATAAGCGGTGTTGTCCCATGATTTCTCAAATGCGTCACCAACGATGTAAACAGTACCGCCCTCGGTTACAGGAACAGTAACAGTCAGGTTGAAGGTTACTTCATCGTAAACAGCGTCAACGCAAGGATTTGTCTTGAAGCCGTGAGATTTCACGAATACAACGTCAGCACCAGCCTCGCAAACGAGCTTGCTCTCAACATCGTATTCAACTTCCAAAGAAGCAGCGCCTTTGATAACTTCGCAAGGTTTGTTCTCAAGACCAATCCACTGATAGTCCCAGCCACCGGGGAATGTGCCGTCTTTGCCGAGAGCACAGGGCTTGCCTTCAAGGTGGTCAACACCCTCTCCGAGAGTGATAACAGCCTTGTACCAACCTTCGTAGTCAGGAATAGCCACGAACTTAACCATATTGTCAGGTTCGGTATTCCAGTTGTTGTAGTTACCGGCGAATACATACTGTACGTCGCACATTTCACTAATGTTTGCGATGTTCCATACTACGGTAACAGCGCCTTCTGTTGCCTCCACCTTGGGAGTGGGGTCCTTGATTTCAGGATCTTTCCCCTCACCATTGTCGGGATTACATGCTACCATTGCAAGAGCACCTGCCATCATGGCAATAGCCATAAATTTGTTTGCTTTCATAATAAATGAAATTTTAAGTTAGTTTGTTAATTAAGTTGATTTATAAAGTTGTTTATTATAACATCGTCAGAATATTCCGACAGATTGTTTTTCCTATAGATTAATAACCCTCATTCTGCTTCAGGTTGTGGTTTGCTGTAACCTCAGCTAATGGCAGAGGATAGAGGTTGCGGAAATCCTCTATATTAGCCTGCGCACCAAGGATGGCACCACCTTTCCACTCCCATGCATAGGCTTTGCCTGTGAACTTGTGGAAGCGGATAAGGTCGCTACGGCGGAAACCTTCGGCATACAACTCACGTCCGCGCTCATTAAGCACGTCATCAAGAGTATAACCTGTGTTTTCCACTGCGCCTGCACGGTGACGAACCACATTGATAGCTTCGTCAGCAGTCATTGACAGAGGTGTGGCACCGCGAAGCACTGCCTCGGCATAGTTCAGATATGCTTCAGCCTTGCGCATCAGGGCCAGGTCGGTATCTGGGAACTTGGTGTCGTGGGCATTGCGGTTAGCATCTGCCATAAGGTTGCTGTATTTCACAATCCCCCAACCGGACAAAAACTCGTCATCCTTGTTCTGTGTCCAGAAATTGCAGATGTAACTGTCGTCACCATAGTTTATAAACATAGCACGACTGTCCTTTGCTGCAGTGGTGATTTCCTTCGCGCCACCAAAATACTTGCCATATACGCTCTGAGCCTCGGCAAGAGACTTGGCTGCTTTCGGACGGTCAAGTTCAGGGCAGAAGAGCTGGATTAGTTGAGCACGTGTACGAATACACTTCCATGCCTCAGTTACACCCGAAGCGGGCATACCGCTTGTGTAGCATGAAGCAATAAGGAACAGGGAACCACCCCACGATTGAGTCTCTACACCATCCTGACCGACAGGCAGAATAATCTCCTTATATGCATCGTTGACAGCAGAAAGGTTATCGTTGTCACCCATGAACAGGTAGCGGTACTCGGTTGCCAGGTCGTAGGTGGATTTCATTACCATATCAGCGTATGTTGCTGCCTTGTCATAATCTTCCTTGCATGCAGCAGCGTCTTTGCCGGTGTAAATCTCGGCATTCAGATAAATACGCGAGAGGAGCATCCATGCAGCAGCTTGGTCAACACGGTAATAACTGTCACGCTGTCCTGCAGGAGCAAGGTCTGTCATCAGGCTTTCCAACTCTGCTGTGAGGTCTGCATAGAGGTCTGCACGTTTGTACTGCTCAGGCAATTCCATCAAGCCAGATTTCCATACCTTGGGCACATTGCCGAACATGTCAAGCAGATAGTAGTAGTTGAGAGCACGGATAAAGCGTACCTCTGCAGTCTTGCGTGGACCAGCCTCTTCTGCAAACTTATCAATGAAGAGGTTGCAGAGAGTGATGTCAAAATAGAAACGTGAATACACGCCCTTGATAAGCGAGTTGGAAGCCGTCCAGGTTGCCTTACGTATATCATCCACACCCACATCAGGCCAAATCCAATAGATTTGGTCGGCACAATACTCATTCAGAGCGAACATCATTCTGTAGAACGACGATGTACCCTCGTCAACACCTGCCACGTCACCATTGCCGTCAGGTCCTTTCTGACCCGTAAGCGCCAGAGTGGCATAGCACTTGACAAAGAGTTCGTTCATGTCAATTGTTGACTTGCTGTTAGGGTCAATCGACTCCACATTCAGATTCTGAACACATGAAGTCATACCCAGCATCAACACTGCTCCTATTATTGAAAATATCTTTTTCATAATCTGTATCTTTTATTAGGGTTCATTAAAATTGCAGACTTACACCTACAAGAGCAGTCATGCTTCTCGGATAAATGTTTCTGTCAATACCACCAAACACCTCCGGGTCAAGACCTGAATAACCGGTAATGACTACAGGGTTTGAAACAGAGCCATAGAGACGTGCATTAATCTTGGGTTTGTTCCATGTATAGCCAAGGGTAATATTGTCTATACGCATGAAGGAGGCGTTCTCAACCCAGATATCCATTTTGTATGCATTGCTGCTGACTGATACTGTCTTCGAACCGGAGATACGTGCGTATTCTGTTTCTGTACCTTTCAGCACGTTGGTATAACCGCCTGAACGTTGAGGTGTCTGTAGAGAGTTCATTCGACCTGCCTTAACATCGTTATATACATAGTTGCCTATGTTGGCACGGAATGTAATACCGAGGTCGAAGTTGTAGAACTGCCACTTTGACTGGAAGCCCATTGTTACAGGTGCCATTGAGTTGTGGAAAGGCTTGAGGTCGTTTTCATCTATGTTGCCGTCACTGTTCAAGTCAACAATCTCGTAATAGCCTTCTGGACTCTTTGTCGTTTCATATACGAAGAATGTACCCGCTGCCAAACCTTCCTGATGACGCTGGATGGTATTGCCTGTACCGGCAGAAATTCCACCGGTCTCAACGAAATAAGGATTATTAGGATCTACAGTCTTGCCTGTTGTCAACTTGATAATCTTGTTCTCGTTGTAAGTAAGGTTGAAGCCAAGATCCCATTTGAGTTTCTTGTTGTCAATAGCAACAGCATTGATTGAGAATTCAACACCTTGGTTGCTTAGTGAACCTATGTTGCTTACCACCTGGTTCTTGAAGTTCATACCTGCTGCAACGTCAACCACTGAAATCAAGTCTGTTGTCTTGCGATAGTAGTAATCGATAGCACCAGTGATACGACCATTGAGGAAGCCATAGTCGATACCTGCATTGTAGGTAGTGGTTTTCTCCCACGTCAGTTCGGTGTTGTATGCCTCAGGACGATAACTCTGATAGTAGATGTATTCGCCTGTTGCAGGGTCTATCTCGCCTAACGTGTAGGAGGCATGCTCACGGCTGCGGCTGTAGAGCACAAGTCCAGGATAGTCACCCTGACCTATTTCCTGCTGACCTGTAATACCCCAACCGAGACGCAGTTTCAACTCGCTAAGCCAGTTCACGTCTTTCAGGAATGCCTCTTCCTTGATTTTCCAACCGAGAGCCACAGAGGGGAAGACACCCCACTGTTTGCCCTTGGCGAAACGTGAGGAACCGTCACCACGGACTGTAGCAGTAATCATATAGCGATTGAGAGCGATGTAGTTGACACGACCGAAGAATGAAACAAGGTAGTTTTCGCTTGCCCACTCTGACATATAATAGTTGTATATCTGACCGGCATTGTGAGTACCAAGTTCTGCATCGTTGTATGTGTCAAGATAGTGACCGCTACCTTCGGTTTTGCCCCAGTTTTTGAAGTGTTGCCACTCGTAACCAGCCATAGCATCAAAGTGATGATTCTCGTTGAAGTCCTTATAGTATTGCGCGTATGCGTTGAACTGGAGATTATATTTGGTCTTCTTGGTGTAACCGTCCCAACCGTAGTAGTTGTTGGAAGACGAGTTAGGACCAATCACGGTGTTCTGTTTACCATAAGAGTAGTCAGCACCGAAGTTGGCATGCAGGCGGAGGTCTTCAAATCCGTGAATCTTGTAGTCCACTTCGAGGTTGCCTACGAAAGAACCGGCTTTTGACTTGTCATCTTTTGTCTCCAACGTAGCCACAGGGTTTTGAGGTACGTTGGTGTCTATCATATAACGCCATACAGTATCGAAATAACGTCCCTGGTCGTCAGGTTTGATAGCTGACTCCGTCTGGTAGTATCCGCCGTATTCAGCCTTGTGTGCATCGCTATAAACAGGACGCGTCGGGTCCATTGCAAGAGCTGCGCCTATCAAACCGCCACCGTCTGTGTAGGTGTTCATGATGAACATACCCTTGGCGTTGAGGTTGAAGGTGAGGTGTTTGTCAAGGAAGGAAGGATTGAGATTGACAGAAGCCGTGAGACGCTGCATATTGGACTTCTTGATAGTACCATCCTGATATGTGTAACCGATAGAAGCACGATAAGGCATGTGAGCAGTACCACCTGTGATACCGAAGTTGTGGTCGGTAGCAAAACCTGTGCGTGTAAGAGCACTCTGCCAGTCTGTACCTTTGCCTGTTAGGTCACCGAGACCGGTATAAATGTCACCATATACACCTGCGTTGTTGGTAAGGAATGTACGGTATTCGTCAGCATTCATAACCTGCAGACGCTTGGTAAGAATACTTGCACTACCGTTGCCCTCGTACGAGAATTTAGGTTTCGATCCGGCAGCACCTTTCTTAGTGGTGATGATAATCACACCGTTGGATGCGCGTGAACCGTAGATGGCGGTTGCTGAAGCGTCTTTCAACACCGTGAATGTTTCAATATCGTTCGGATTAACCATCGACAATGGGTTGCTTACGCCCTGAATACCATTGTTGTCGATAGCCAGACCGTCAATAACGATAAGAGGATCGTTGCTTGCTGAAAGCGACGAACCACCACGGATACGGATATTGGCGCCTGCACCGGGTTCACCACCAGAGGTGGTAACGTTTACGCCGGCTATCTTACCCGACAGCATGTCTTGAGCATTGGTCACAAGACCCTTGTTCATGTCATCAGGCTTGATGGCGGTCACTGAACCCGTGGCATCGTTCTTCTTTACCACACCATAACCTACTACCACCACTTCCTCAAGCAGTTCCGAGTCCTCACCAAGACGCACATGCATGTTGGCTGCAGCCGGAAGAGTCTGAGTCTTGTAGCCCATGTAGGAAATCTGAAGTTGTGCACCTGCAGCAACACTTAGCGTGAAGTTACCGTCCCAGTCGGTGATTGTACCGTTGGTAGTACCTACCTCAAGAATACTGGCACCGATAATGGGTTCGCCGTTTGCCGCATCTTCCACAACACCCGAAGCCGTAGTCTGCGCAAACATTGCCATCGCAGGAAGCAAGAGCAACATTACCGCCCATATACGGCTGAGAGAGAATGTTTTGTTTTTCATGCTGATATAATTTTAATGTTATGTGTATTTTGTCTCATATTATATCTTGTAACCTTATCCTTTGTGTCCCCTCTCCTTGATGGTGAACACTGCCAGAGCGCCTAAACCCAGAAGCACACCTGCTGTCACAAGCATCATCACCTGACTGCCTGAACATATATTTTTAAGGAGTACGCCGCCAAGCAATGCTGCTATAATCTGCGGAAGACAAATGGTGCAGTTGAACAAGCCGAGCAATGTACCCATGTACTTGCTGCCTGATATGGCGTTCGTAATTATAGTGAACGGCAATGCAAGCATCGCTGCCCAGGCAGCACCTATAAATGCATAACTTGCAAGCAGTACATACTGGTTCGTAACCAGCATGGTTGATGCAAAGCCCAGACCGCCCACGATAAGCGAGATGGCGTATGCCCCCTTGTTGCCTGTCCATTTCTCAAGCATCGGCAGAAGCATCGCCCAAAGCAAAGAACCTACTGCCTGAACTGCGAAACATACCCCTACCCAGTTGCCGGCGGACTGGAACGACTCGTCTGCTGTGTTCACACCGTCCCAACCGAAACACTGTGTTGCAATGGCACCGTTGGAATATGTCCACATATACATGAATGCCGCCCAGCAGAAGAACTGCACGAGTCCGACAGTCAGAAAAGCCCTTACTATAAAACTCGTGGAAGAGTCCTCACCCTGATCGCTTGCATGCTCGTCATTCAAGCCGTGGAACTTGGCATACTCCTCAGGGCCCATTTCCTCAACCGCAAAGAATGTGTAGAGCACACAAAGTATCAATATCGCAGCACCCACATAAAACGACCATTTCACGGAATCAGGTATCACTCCTTCAGGAGCAGTGTTGGCTATACCAATCCATGTGAAGAATATCGGGAACAAGTACCCTACCAGCGAACCTGCATTGCAGAGTGCCGACTGAATGGCGTATGCTGTTCCTTTCTGTCTCTCGTTGACCATGTCTCCTACCATCATCTTGAATGGCTGCATGGCTATGTTGATACTAGTATCAAGAAACATTAGGGAGAACAGACCGAACCACATTGCGGAGTTAAGCCCCAGATATATACGCTGTTCAAACGTGAAGTCACCCGCATTGGGCAGCAGCGCCATCACAGCAACGGCTATCAGCGCACCTATCAGCAGATAGAACTTGCGCCTGCCAAAGAACTTGCCAAACCAGGTCTTGTCCGACAATATACCTATCAGCGGTTGTACCACCATGCCCATCAAAGGCGGAAGAATCCAGAAGAAACTGAGTTGGTGCGGATCTGCACCAAGTGTGGCGAATATACGGCTTATGTTCGCGCTCTGAAGTGCATAGGCTATTTGTACGCCGAAGAAGCCGAAACTCAAATTGAATAGTTGCCCAAAGGACAAATCGCGTTTTTCCATGAATATCTCTTCAATTTTTAGGACCTGCAAAGATACTGCTTTTCTTTTATATTGCAAAATATTTTTACATATACCCTGAAAAAAGTTATTTTCCACCATTAATCTGCGTATGTCGTATCATGTAAAAATCAGTCTGTTTTGCTTATACTCACAGTAGTCTGAAAAAAAACTCACTGATAATGCAGAATTTCCTTGTACGTTTTCTAAACTTGTATTATTTTTGTGCACTGAAACAATTGCAGCATTTTGTTGCAGCAGGAAATTAATTCACCTTTATCATAGTCTATGAACAGACACGAAGAACTAATAGAAGCCTTGAAAATGAATTTTGGCTTCGATGCATTCAAAGGCAATCAGGAGGCTATCATCAGCAATCTGATGGATGGCAACGACACTTTCGTCCTTATGCCAACGGGAGGGGGCAAGAGCTTATGCTACCAGTTGCCGTCTCTACTCATGGAGGGAACAGCTATTGTCATCTCCCCCCTTATAGCACTCATGAAAAATCAGGTTGATGCTATGCGCAACTACTCCGAAGAAGACGGTATTGCACATTTTATCAACTCTTCGCTGTCAAAAGCCGAGATACTGTCGGTAAAAGATGATATCCTTGCTGGCAAGACAAAACTTCTGTATGTGGCACCTGAGTCACTCAACAAGGACGACAACGTTGATTTCCTGCAAAACGTGAAAATTTCCTTCTATGCTGTGGACGAAGCGCATTGTATCTCCGAATGGGGACACGACTTCCGTCCTGAATACCGCCGCATACTGCCTATTGTCACGCGCATTGGGCGCGCGCCAATCATTGCGCTCACTGCCACTGCTACGCCTAAAGTACAACACGACATACAAAAGAACCTCGACATGCTCAATGCCCAGGTCTTCAAGTCTTCCTTCAACCGTCCTAACCTTTATTACGAAGTAAGGCAGAAAACCGATGACGTGGACAAAGAACTTATCAAGTTTATCCGATCCATGGAGGGTAAGTCCGGCATCGTATATTGTCTATCGCGCAAGACTGTAGAAGATCTCGCTCAGACATTGCAGGTAAACAACATCGCCGCTCTACCTTATCATGCCGGCATGGAGACCGCAGTGCGAACACAGAACCAGGATGACTTCCTCATGGAAAAAGCGCAGGTCATCGTTGCCACCATCGCCTTTGGTATGGGTATCGACAAACCCGACGTCAGGTTTGTTGTGCACTACGACATACCCAAGTCGCTTGAAGGATACTATCAGGAAACCGGACGCTCTGGTCGTGACGGCGGCGAAGGACAGTGCATCTGTTTTTACTCGCCCAAAGACATTGAGCGCCTGCGCAAGTTCCAGCAGGGCAAACCTGTGGCAGAACAGGAGATTGGCAACCAGTTGCTCTTTGAGACACAGAGTTATGCCGAGTCCACTCTCTGTCGCCGTAAGCTGCTTCTGCACTATTTCGGAGAAGAGTACAATCAGGATAATTGCGGCAATTGCGACAACTGCCGAAAGACTTATACCATAATCGATGCGAGCGAGTTGTTGCAACTCATTCTGGAGACCATTCAGCAACTCAACGAGAAGTTCAAGTCTGAACATATCATCGACATTCTAAAAGGCAACGAAACCGCCACCGTAATCAGTTACAAGCATAACGAACTTGAAAACTTCGGCGCTGCTGACGATGAGGAGGAAAGTACCCTCCAAGCCATTATAAGGCAGGCAATGCTTGTAGGACTGATAAGAAAAGACATCGAGTCGTATGGCGACCTCAAACTGACCGCCGAAGGCAAAAAGTTCTTGAAGAAAGGCGGTGAATTCAAGGTGCCTGTTGAAAACACTCAGGACGCCGAAGAAGACCTTGAGCCGACTATCGCAAGCGGCTCTGCTGCCGACGAGGTACTCTTCTCTATTCTTAAAGACATCAGAAAGAAGATTTCCAAACAGCTTGACGTGCCGCCATTCGTCATCTTCCAAGACCCCAGTCTCGAAGCTATGGCGACATCCTACCCCATCACCATTGAAGAACTCCAAAACATACCTGGTGTCGGTGCAGGAAAAGCAAAAAGATATGGCGAAGAGTTCATACATATCATCAAAGAGTACGTTGACGAGAACGACATCATACGCCCGGAAGACCTGCGCGTTAGAACAGTTGCCAAGAAGTCGCAACTGAAAATCAGCATCATTCAGGCTATAGACCTCAAGAAAGACCTTGATGACCTCGCAGAGTCGAAAGGCATGTCTATGGAGGAGTTGCTGGAAGAAATCGAGGCAATCGTTTACTCAGGTACGAAAATCAACATCAACTATTTCATTGAAGAAGTGGTTGACCCTGACAAGGAAGAGGAGATTTACGACTACTTCAAGAATGCCGAAACCGACAATATAGCCAAGGCGCTTGTGGCACTCGGTGAAGACGACTTCACAGAGATAGAAGTCAGGCTCGTCAGAATCAAGTTCCAGTGTGAACTCGGCAGTTGAAAACAAGCGCAAAACCGACCAAAAACCAACCTCAAACCAAGCATAGACCATCGAGACCTCATCGTAACCTCATCGAGACCTCATCGTAACCTGAAGCATAGATCAACCTATTCTGATTTATACACACACATTGCATAAAGGAGAAATCGACATAATAACTCTTGGCTGCTCAAAAAACCTCGTTGACACCGAGCGGCTGATATTCAGGCTTCAGCAAGCAGGATTTCGCTGTGTGCACGACTCTCCTGAGCCACATGGTGAGATTGCTGTCATCAACACTTGTGGTTTCATAGGTGATGCCAAGGAAGAGAGTATAAATACCATTCTCCAGTTTGCACAAAGGAAAAAGAAACGCCAGCTTGGCAAACTCTATGTCATGGGGTGTCTTTCGGAGCGTTATCTCGCTGAACTCAAAGGAGAATTGCCAGAGGTGGACAAGTTCTACGGCAAGTTCGACTTTATGAATCTAGTATCTGACCTCATGCAGAAGGCACCCGTAGCATGCGACAACCTCTCCTTGTCGTATGGCCGTACTCTCACCACGCCTTCACACTATGCCTATCTCAAGATTGCAGAGGGTTGCAACCGCTTCTGCTCTTATTGTGCTATTCCTGTAATCACGGGTAGATACAAGAGTCGGACGATAGAAGACATCGTTCAGGAGGTACGCTGGCTTGCGGATAAGGGAGTGAAGGAACTGCAAGTCATTGCACAGGACTTGACTTACTACGGCATCGACTTATACAAACAGAGCAAGATTGCCGAACTCATCGACAGGATTAGCGATGTTGAGGGTATTCGCTGGATACGCTTGCATTATGCCTACCCTACTGATTTCCCTACTGACCTGTTGAGTGTCATACGAGAAAAAAACAACGTATGCAAGTATCTCGATATCGCACTCCAACACTCTTCCGACCACATGCTTTCACTCATGCGCCGACATATCAACCATGAGCGTCAGACTGCCCTCATCAGGCAGATACGCAGCGAAGTACCAGGCATTCACCTGCGCACAACCATGCTCGTTGGGCACCCCGATGAGACTGAGAAAGACTTCGAGGAACTCTGTCAGTGGATTAGCGATATGCGTTTCGAGCGACTCGGAGCATTTGCTTATAGCGATGAAGAAGGCACCTATGCCAACGCGCATTACACCGACAACATTCCGCAGTCTGTCAAGCAACAGAGACTTGACCGTCTGATGAGTCTTCAGGAGAGTATTGCGGCTGAAATAAATGCTGAGAAAGTAGGCAGTACAATGCAGATTGTAATCGACCGCGAAGAAACTGACTATTATATCGGACGCACGGAGTTCGACTCGCCTGAGGTGGACGGAGAAGTGCTTCTCAGTAAAAAGACTAACCCGAATCTGACAACAGGCAGTTTTTATACGGCCAAGATAACAGAAGCCGACACATTCGACTTGTACGCAACAGTAACAAATAACACACCAACATAAATCTTTATATACCAGTCTTCACGCATGACAACAAAGGAACTCATATCAGACATCTCTGCTGCAAGTGGCATTAGCAAAGCAGAAGTCGCCAAGTTGGTTGACGCTACTACAGGCTTGCTTGCTAACATTGTGCTTGAAGGTACACCTGTGCACATTCAGGACTTCGGTGATTTCAGTCTGAAGGACAAGAGAGAACGCGTCACTGTGCATCCTATGACAGGAGAACGCACTCTCACACCTGCAAAGAGACAAATCACATTCAAGCAGACACCAAGTCTTAAAAACGACATTAAAAGTATTTAACTATGGGAGAGAAAAAACTGACAACTGCCAATCTCAGAAAACTGTTGGCAAAGCAGGCAGGCATTACGGAAAGCAAAGCCGCCTTGTTTCTTGATTTCTTCTTCGGCACCATAGTGGCAGGCTTGAAGGAAGACGGACAAGTAAAACTCAATGGTCTGGGCACATTCAAAGTACAAAGTGTAAAACCAAGAAAGAGTGTCAACATAAAGACAGGCGAGAGTATCATCATCGAAGGCTACAACAAAGTGGTGTTCACGCCGGAAAAGACTATAAGCGAACAAGCCAATGCGCCTCTCGCACACCTTGCTTCCGTAAAACTGCCCGGTAACACTCACTCACCGATAGCAGACGAAGCCGTTGACCCGCTAAAAAAACTCGGAGAACAGGCTGAGGAGATAAAAGACATACTCGCTGAAATAGGTCTCGCCACCACACCGGAAACAGAGCAAACGCCTGAAACGCCTGATACTCCTGAAATCACCGAGACCACAGAGAGTACTGAAACGCCAGAGACCACTGAGACCACAGAGAGTACTGAGCCCACTGAACCGGATTCAGTGCCTGTTACTTCGGAGTCAACACCAGAGCCTCGAACGCCGGAGTCGGAACCGAAGAGAAAACAGAATGAGTTTCACCCTTGGAAAGTTGCAGGAATCACCATATTGTTATTCTGCCTGCTCCTTGTCGGTGCTTACTTCTTCCTGCGTCACAAACTCACAACGTGGGCAGACCATCTGCTTGACCCCAAACCTGAAAAAATAGAGAACGTAGTCTCCGAGCCACAACCGGTTGATGTTATTGACGACAACACAGATGTCACTCCCGTCAACGACATTAACACCATCGAACAGAGTCAGTTCTCTCCTGCCGACGAGCAGACGACACAGGAGCAGACTATACCAGCAGACCCTGAGCAGGCATGGTACGGCGCAGAGCGCACCTACGACACCTTCATAAAGGTAGAGACTCTCACCGAAGGTAGCCGACTCACGCACATTTCACGCAAATACTACGGAGCATCTTATTTCTGGGTATATATTTACGAGGCCAACCGCGACAGAATACAAGACCCCAACAGAATTGGTATCGGCACCAAATTGCGTATTCCTCAGTTACCCGGCTTCCTGATTGACACTAAGAACGAGCGTTCAATGAAGCAAGCTAAAGAGTTGGAAAAGAAGATACTGAAGAAAGCATGACATTTGAAACTTGAAGCAGGTAATCCACATACAGGGAGCACGCACACACAACTTGAAAAACGTCACGGTTGACATTCCGAGAAACAAGTTGGTTGTTATCACAGGGCTGAGCGGAAGCGGGAAATCAAGTCTCGCTTTCGACACTTTGTATGCCGAAGGACAACGCCGGTATGTAGAGTCGCTCTCATCTTATGCACGACAATTCCTCGGCAGAATGCAAAAACCTGAAGTGGATTTTATCGATGGCATACCGCCTGCTATTGCCATTCAGCAGAAGACAACAAGCAAGAACCCACGCTCCACTGTAGGCACTTCGACTGAAATCTATGACTACCTGAAACTCCTCTTTGCGCGTATAGGCAGAACCGTATCTCCTGTTTCAGGTCGTGAGGTGAAGCGTCATCAGGTGCAGGATGTGGTGACCTATGCTACTACGCTGCCTGTTAATACCAAGCTGATGCTACTCTCACCTGTCATTCTGCCAGAAGGACGCACTCTCAAGCAACAACTCGACATCTGGCAGCAACAGGGGTTCACACGACTCCTCCGCTCAGGCAAAGTAGTACGCTTCAGCGACATCTCGTACAACGACAAAGCCTCTGACACCGATTGTCTGCTTATCGACAGAATCATCGTTGACCACGAGCAGAGCACTGCAAACCGCTTCGCCGATTCAGTTCAGACAGCATTCTTTGAAGGCAAGGGTTACTGCAGAATACTGGCAGAGACTGAAGAAAAGACCATTACTGAAGATTTCTCCACCCGCTTCGAAGCAGACGGAATTGCATTCCTTGAGTCTACAGAACACCTATTCGACTTCAACAACCCTCTTGGAGCATGCCCGGTATGCAACGGCTTCGGCAATGTCATCGGCATCGACCCTGAACTCGTAGTGCCTGACACTACTAAAAGCATTTATGAAGGTGCGATAGCGTGCTGGCACGGAGAGAAGATGTCATTGTGGAAAGACGAACTTGTAAACAATGCACGCAAATTCGACTTTCCTATTCACACTCCGTTCTACCTCCTCACGCCTGAGCAGCGACAACTCATCTGGGCGGGAAACGAGTATTTCCACGGCCTCAACGAGTTCTTCCGGATGCTTGAGCAACAACAATACGCCAAGATTCAATACCGAGTCATGCTTGCACGATATCGCGGTAAGACTTTATGCCCTGAATGTAACGGCACCAGACTGCGCAAAGAGGCAACATATGTATTTATAGGCGGGAAAAACATCGCCCAACTGGCAGAAATGCCTGTTGCCGATTTGGCTGCTTGGTTCAGTCAGTTGAAGTTGACTGAGCATGAACAAGACATAGCAAAGCAGTTGCTGGCAGAAATCAACTCGCGGCTCAAGTTCATGCTTGACGTAGGGCTCGACTATCTTACTCTGAGCCGCCCGTCAGCAACACTATCTGGCGGAGAAAGCCAGCGTATCAATCTGGCTAAGTCGCTCGGAAGCAGTCTGGTAGGCTCACTCTATGTGCTTGACGAACCCAGCATAGGTCTGCATCCGCGCGACACACACCGACTGGTGAGCGTACTCAGGCAGTTGCGCGACCTGAAAAACACCGTGGTCGTTGTTGAGCATGATGAGGATATCATGCGGGCTGCCGACTATATCATCGACATCGGACCCGAAGCGGGAAGACACGGAGGAGAGATAGTTTGGCAGGGAAATACAGACGACATCACGCCTGCCACCGACTGCAAATCATACACTCTCGACTTCCTGACCGGCAAGGAGGTGATAGAAACGCCGCGGTTCCGCAGACCGTGGCACAACTATATCGAGTTGCAAGGCGTAAGAGAAAACAACCTGAAGAACATCGATGTGCGCTTTCCGCTCAATGTGATGACTGTTGTGACAGGCGTATCAGGCAGCGGAAAGTCAACACTTGTAACCGAAGTGCTTTACCCCGCTTTGAAGAAATACTACGGAGGCTCAGCCGAACACACAGGCGCATACCGTGTGCTTACTGGCAGCATGATGCTTGCCACCGACATTGAACTCGTCGACCAGAACCCTATCGGCACATCCACACGCAGCAACCCCGTCACATACATCAAGGCGTATGACGAGATACGCAAACTCTTTGCAGAACAGCAACTCGCCAGACAGATGGGGTTCACTCCCGCACATTTCTCCTTCAACACCCCCGGAGGCAGGTGTGAGGAATGTAAGGGCGACGGCTACGTAACTGTGGAAATGCAGTTCATGGCTGACATCACGCTCGAGTGCGAACAATGCCACGGCAAACGGTTCAAGCAAGACATACTTGAAGTGGAATACAAAGGGAAGAACATCTATGACGTGCTTGACATGACTGTCAACCAGGCGGTAGAGTTCTTTGCAGAGGAGAAGAAGATTGTAAAACGACTCAAACCGCTGCAAGACGTGGGCATAGGATATATCAAACTCGGTCAAGCGTCATCTACTCTTTCCGGAGGTGAGAGTCAGCGTGTTAAACTCGCAGCGTTTCTTGCCGACGAGAAGCAGAGACCAACAATATACATCTTCGACGAACCTACCACAGGATTGCATTTCCATGACATCAAGGTTCTCCTCAAAGCCCTCAATGCACTCATTGCCAAAGGGCACACCGTCATAATAATTGAACACAATCCAGCTGTCATCATGGCGGCAGACCACGTTATTGACCTCGGGCCTGAAGCAGGCGACAAAGGAGGCGGCATCGTGTTCGAAGGCACACCAGAAATGCTCATGAAATGCAAACAGTCATACACCGGACATTTCCTCGCTCACATCTATGAAGCGGAACAGCCGCACCGAGCGCACAGTATGATCGTTCGAGCGTAGCGAGATAAGAAATGCAGTGCATTGAGCGAGGAGTAAGTGCGGCTCGTGTTTGAAAAGTCCCCACTTTTCAAACACGAGCACCGCTAACACCATAAAAATCAGTCTTTTCATATATGGTTTAAAATATTAACTAAAAAAGTTCAATATAGATTTTGCTCTCCGCTTGGCATAGGTTCTCCCTATTTCGCCGTCAGTGAGAAGTTCACGCTGCCGCCTTCTCCCATCACTGCATCAACAGTCATTGAATCGTCATCCCACTCCTGATGTGTACCGCTACTCAGCGCACCGCTTGCACCGTTGGTTGTGCCTTTTACATTATCTTTGCTAAAACTTACCTCTGTGCGTATTTCTTTCTTTGTAGAAGTGAGTTCAGAAATAGAATGATACGTCACTGTGCCTGATGCCAATGTCATACGGTAGCCGTTCTTGTCGTAATCTTTCGTGCGTTCAAAGTCCAAAGATACCGTATATGTCTTTGTCGTTCTCACTATGCCAGTGTCAACGTATGTGCCTTCCACATGAACAAAGTCCTTGCCTTTGGGTGTCACAATCGCCGGTGCTAAAAAACTGATGCCGCGCGCCTTGTTCCCTGTGTCCTTGAACGATGCTGATATACTTATTGTCACATTCGACAGATCCGGTGCACTTTGGTACATACCGATGGAATAATTTTTATGATAGCCTATATCAGGATATGCGCCAATATACGGATGCAATGAATCTGCGGCGAAAGTCTCTCTGTCAAACACCGTCTCATTCGGAGTAGCCTCATACAACATCTTGTAAATTCCAGCTTCGTCATCCACTGTTTCCAAACCGCTGTTATTGGTGTCTATCCAACCCGGATAGGCAGGTTTTTTCCATGTTTGTATTTCGCTTCGAATGGTATTGGTTTTTATTATTATCTCCTGCTTTAGATTGTCCTTCGCACCAAAAACAACAGAGTCTTTATCCAACTCCAAGTACAAAGTCGGTACATAATACTTCTCCCAAAGGCCTCTTACTTTCCCGAATGTACCTACATGCACAACAGGGAAAAAATGATACTGTTCACCTCCACAACGGATACCATTGAAAGTATAGTCCACTATTGTATCGGCATCTTTCGGACCGACATCATAAATAGGATCTATCAAATGATATACATTATGTTCATACGTAGTACGCATAGCCAATTGGATACGTGAACCACCCATCACCCATCGTTTGCGTGGATGCAGATGAACCGTAAGATCAAAGGTCGTGGAGTCATAATCAATCGTTATTGGGTCAAAAGCAGGAGCAAAGAAAATGGTGTCTTTTATCAAAGACAGGTTGGTGTCAAAGAACTTTTTCTCCACAGGGTCTTTCCAGAAAGCCGCAGCCTTCGCTTTTGCCTCTAAGTCTATTGACAACAATGAGAAATTGATATTCGCCTTGCTTAACGACTCTGCTATACTCAATGTCGGATAAATATCCTCTGTCAAGCCTGCACATATATCTGAAGTAAACGTGATAGCACCTTGCAACTTAGGTCCTATATACAGATGCAAACCTAAATCCGTCATCAATACCTTCTTGAACCAGTTGGCAGTTGCAACATTCAGTTGAAACTTGATACCAGTCTGAATCATACCTTTAAATGTTACGCCTGCCGAAAGGTCCAGCATGTCTTCATCAACTTTTGTGGACTCGTCTGGCACCATGTGCATGCCGAAACTTACAGGGAAAAGATTATCAGTATCCATGATGAAATCCGCTGCCAAACCCAACTGTACTGCCGGCATGTTCAAACGTGCCTCCACTGTACCGTCCGCACGGAAGAAAAACATCGGCTGGGGATTCGTCTCAAACACAGGACATGCAGCCGGAAACATCACATGCGGCAGACTCGCCCAGTCATCGGAAGTAACTTCGTAACTCGTATTCAACTGAATACCCAAAGAGGGTTTAACTTTTGCTGTCAGTTCGTTTGTCAACTTTGCATAGAATCTTTTCCATGTGATGTTATATGCCACACGCATCCTGTCTTTCAACCCTATCTCCGCCGACAAATCCACCTTTCCCGAACCTCCGGGTTGCCACTCACGGGTTAAGTTGAAGGAGATATCGAACAAGTCCATTTCGCCTCCGTCTGAAACTGACACCACTTTCCGCGGGAAACCATCATCTGTGCAACCTGCTATACGCCTGCGGACCTGATTGTTCTTGTCAACAGTAACCTGTTCCACTGTTATATATTGGTCAAACACCTCGTTTATCTTGCTAACAGGATGCCCCGTAATATAAGTGATAGTACTGCCGTTGTATGAACCTGTCTCTATCTCATCGACTATACATGTGAAACTGCCGGAACCCAGATTTCCAGGAGTATTGATATACATCTCTTCTGCACGTGGGTCGGTAGGCAAACCTACGATGATATCACCCACTGCAAGAGGCTTGTTGCCCGGTAGGTCTTGGAATGTACAACCATTTGTCTTCACATGTGCCAGATATGGCTCATAACCATCTCTTACTAGAAAACGTACCTTCGGGTTGAATCTAATCTCCGGCTGTTGGAACCCGATACTGTCGATAGCGGCAAGAGGGATACGGTAGGTAGTATCTGCCAACACAACCTCCTGAACAACATATTCGTCGTACTCCACGGAGTCGATGCCTATCTTGGAATAACCCATGCTGAGAACCTCATCATAGAAGAAACCGTTGAAGTCTCCGTCGTTGCGATATACGTAAAAAGCCTCCTGGGCTTGCAACGACATTCCGATTAGCAGTAAGGCTATTGAAATATACCTTCTCATTGTTTCACGAATTTGAATGAGGCTCCGCCTGCGTTAATAATATAAGTTCCAGGAGAATAGTTCTGCAACGAGAGTACAGTGGTCTGTTTCTGTTTGGCGTGTGTACTCTGAAGCAGTTTGCCGTCAGCGGAGTATATCTCCACGAGTGCGTCATTTTTTAGACCGTCGATGGTCATCATCTCGTTGTTCTGGCGAACAAGTAGATTGCCTGGCGCAACCGCAGGCTGTTCAATGCCTGTGCTTACTCCTTCGTAGGTGTATTTCTGCACATTCTCAAGCAGATAGATAACGGTTGTCTTTGAAGTCTTGATGACCAGATTGCCTTTGTCAAAGGTGGTGACAGGTTCTTCTTCGAGGTCGAAGAATACTTTCTCACCAGTACGCTGGTGAACCGCGAGACGCTGCGCAGGTTTATCCTCCTGCGCCTGCATTACAGGTGCAACCATTAGAAGCACCAATGAAATAATGAACAGTTTTCTCATAAATATAATGTTAGGATGAATATTCGTTTTAAGTTATCGTATCATTAACGTATGTTCCTCTTGTTCAACTCAGTCTGATACTCTCTGGCATAGCGTGCATGCTCAGAGTATGAGGATGAGAAATGGTGTGTGCCGTTGAAGTCGGCGGATGCACACATGAACAAGTATGTACTATGCGTGTAGTTGAGTACGGCATCCATGGTCGAAGCACGCGGAATACGTATCGGACCCGGAGGGAGTCCTTTGTTCTTATAGGTGTTATATGGTGACTCGATCTCAAGATGCCTGTTCAGTATGCGTCTAAGCGTAAAGTCCTGCCAAGCGAACTTGATGGTAGGGCATGCCTGCAACGGCATTCCCTGCCTCAGTCGGTTTAAGTACAGACCGGCAATTATCGGATATTCAAAATCCTTGTTTGTCTCCTCCTCTGCGATACTGGCTATTGTCGCCACGTCAACCCGACTGAGTCCCTCCTGCTTTGCCTTGCGTTCACGAGCCGGAGTCCAGTATCTGTTATATTCTTTCCCCATCCGCTCGAAGAGGGCATCGGCAGATATAGTCCAATAGAGTTGATAGGTATCGGGAATAAAGAGACACACGGCAGTCTCTTTCCTAAGTCCGTATTCCGACATATACTCATTGCTCTCCAAACGACTGCCTATTTCGGCAGAGTCAAGCAACAGTTGCTCCGACAAGCGTTTCGCCAGTTGTCCGCGCGTACGTATTCTGTTGAATGTCACCTCCACAGGAGTCTGTTCTCCACCACGCAAACGGCGTATTAACGCCACATCGCCCTCTTTCTCATTAAGCAAATAACAACCTGTCTTGGGGCGGGAGAACTTCATCATTCTGCAATGCAAGCGCAGATTCCACGGTGAAGCAACGGTATGAGTCTCGGCAACGGCATTTATCACGCTGTCAAGCGAAAAACCCGGATATACATACAGCAAATGCTTCTCTCCGTCATTAGACGAAATGTTATTCACGAACATCCGGTAATACTGGTCGATTGCCGAAACGACAAGCAACAAAAGCACGATGACGGCAACGACTGACAAAAACTTCTTCATACTGCGAATTATATGTTTCAAGTTTCAAGTTTCAGGTTTCAAGTTTCAGGTGGGTGCAAAGATATAAAATTTTAACAAACAAGCCAACTGTCAACATGATTTTTCACATATAATAACAACAAAATGATACCGACTCTTGCACAATCAAAATATTTGCTATACCTTTGCAGCCGCTTTTGAAGAAAGCACTGTCCAATGGTATATCGGTATTACGTCAGATTTTGGTTCTGAAAAGCCTGGTTCGACTCCGGGTTGGACAACAAAAAAATTAGAACGTCCGTCAACCGATGGACTGTTTCTTTTAGTGTGATGACAAGTAGGGCAGCATCACCAAACACTACTAACAACTGCCCGAAACGAAGTAACACAAACAAGACAATGAAAGAATTCAACCTGACCGGTACTCTTCGTAAGGAGTACGGCAAGAAAGCCGCAAAAGGTCTGCGCAAGCAGGAACTCGTGCCTTGCAACCTTTATGGCAATGGCGAGAACATCACATTCACCGTTAACGTTAACGATGTTCGCAAACTCATCTACACTCCCGACACTCTGATTGTTAACCTTTCTATCGAAGGCAAAGAGTACAAGGCTGTTGTAAAAGAACTCCAATTCCACCCTGTATCTGAGGCTCTGCTTCATATCGATTTCCTTCAGGTAACTGAGGACAAGCCTGTAACAGTGGCTATTCCTGTACAACTTGAAGGTCACGCCGAAGGTGTGAAAGCCGGTGGTAAACTGCAACTCGTTACCCGCAAACTGAAAGTGAAAGCCATCTACACCTACCTGCCCGACCGTATCGTCATCGATGTTACTCCTCTCGGACTGGGTAAGAAACTCCAGGTGGCAGACCTCCACTTCGACAACATCGAGATCACCAACGTGAAGACTCAGATTGTTGCTCAGGTTAAGGCTACACGTCAGAGTGCACAGGCTGCCGCAGAGTAATCCCGTTCTCGCGAACAAAGTCAGAAGTCGGAAGACGAAAGCCTGATGAATCACATTATAGGCTTTTCTCTTTCGGCTTTTCTCTTTCAACTGCAAAAACAACATCATGAAATATCTGATTGTAGGATTAGGCAACATTGGCGACGAGTATCAGAATACCCGTCACAACATCGGCTTTCTTGTGCTTGACAGGTTTGCTGCTGAGCATAATGTCACCTTTCAGGACTGCCGCTATGGTTTTGTTGCTCATTGCCGTGTCAAGAATGCGGAACTCGTTCTCCTTAAGCCCTCCACCTTCATGAACCTCTCGGGTACGGCTGTCCGATACTGGCTTATCAAAGAGAAAGTACCCGTGGAGAATCTTCTTGTCATTGTTGATGACCTTGCCCTGCCTTTCGGCACACTGCGTCTGCGCGGCAAAGGTTCTGACGGCGGACACAACGGACTCAAGAACATCGAGTCGTGCATCATGACGCAACAGTATGCCAGACTGAAGTTCGGTATCGGTGCCGACTTCGTTCACGGTGCACAAATCAACTATGTGCTCGGCGAATGGAGTGAGGAGGAAGAGAAAGCCCTGCCTGAGCGGCTTAATACATGCAGTTTGCTAGTTGAATCATTCTGTCTGCAAGGTCTTGAAAGAACCATGAATCAGTTCAACGGAAAGTAATGAAGACTTCTTTTCGCAAATTATGGTACCACCCGTGGTTAGTGGCGGCATGCAATCTGACGCTGGTGATGCTTCTTTACACCTTTTCAAGACTATTCTTCTACTTCGTCAACCGGGATTTTTTTTCCGACATAAGCGGTACTCATCTTTGGGAATTGCTAAGTGGAGGCATGCGTTTTGACCTCACTGCCATCCTGTATCTGAACTCGCTTTATCTTATTCTCATGTTGGTGCCACTTCGCCTCCGCAGCAACCCCAAATATATCACTGCCGCGAAGTGGTGTTACTGGATTCCGAATATCACAGGTATTGTGGTCAACTGCGCCGACATTGTGTATTTCCGCTTCACCGACCGCCGTACCACATGCCGTATATTCACTGAGTTTCAGAACGATGATAATCTCATGAGCATCTTTCTGCAAAGCATGGCGCAATATTGGTACGTAACCTTGTTCGCCATCGCCACAATAGTAACAATTATACTATGCACCAGGAAAAACACTCATACCGATGACTGTAGACCAAAGTGGCTGTATTACATTACAGAAACAGCCCTGTTTACGCTCAGCATATATTTCATAGTGATAGGCATACGCGGAGGTTTCGGCAAATACACCCGTCCTATCACCATCAGCAATGCCATGCAGTATGCCGACCGACCCAACGAGACTGCAATAGTGCTCAACACTCCATTCTCTCTGATGAAATCGCTTGAGAATGAGACATATATCAATCCCAAGTATTTCCCAAAAGAAGAAGAACTTGAAGCCATCTTCACCCCTGTGCATCAACCAGTTCAAAGGTTGAAAGGTTCAGAGGGTTCTTATCCTGACGAGGCCTCAAGCGAGCGGCAAAACTGCAAAAACAGTTCAAGAAATGTAGTTATATTCATCCTTGAGAGTTTCTCGAAGGAATACATAGGATTCTTCAATCATGACTTGGACAACGGCACTTACCAAGGTTACACTCCTTTTCTTGACTCGCTTTTGCAATATAGCAGGAGTTATCCGTTAAGTTTTGCATCAGGCAGAAAATCCATTGATGCAATGCCTTCGGTGCTTTCCGGTATTCCGATGCTGATAGAGCCTTATATCGTCACTCCCTACTCCACCAATGCCATCTCCTCCATTGCCGATTGTCTGAATCAAGAGGGTTACACTACTGCCTTTTTCCATGGTGCGCCAAACGGCAGTATGGGTTTCCAGACATACGCACGTTCTGCCGGATTCCAGCGTTACTACGGCATGGATGAATACGACGGAGAGGATGCCTTCGACGGCACTTGGGCTATATGGGATGAGGAGTTTCTGCAATATTATGCCCGAACAATGAATACTCTGCATGAACCTTTCTGCACTGCAGTCTTCACAGCCTCGTCGCATCATCCTTTCCGTGTTCCTGAGCGCTATACGGATTTCTTTCCGAAAGGCACGAAACCTATTCACCAGTGCATCGGATATAGCGATAATGCCTTGCGAGAGTTCTTCCGTAGAGCAAAAGAGAACACATTATTTGTGTTTACCGCTGACCATACCAACCAGATTACTCATCCCGAATATACGACTGCCAAAGGGCTTTTCGAAGTGCCTCTGTTCTTCTATTTGCCGGACAACTCGCTTGCAGGCAGCGACATGCAACCAACCTCGCAAACCGATATCATGCCATCCGTGCTTGCATATTTAGGTTACGACAAACCGTTCTTTGCTTTTGGAGAGGATATCCTGACGGAAGAGAAATCGCATCCTTACGCCATTTGCTACAACCATCCTGTCTATCAGATTTTCTCCGACAGTTTGCTCCTGCAATTCGATGGCAGACAAACCACGGCAGTATATAACTTCAAGCATGACAAAATGTTGCAACACAATATAGAATCCAGAACAGAAGAAACTCAATTCATGGAGACCTATCTGAAAGCCTATATACAACAATATATATCCCGCATGATTAACAATCAACTAACCGCAAAATGAGTGAAGTTCGTGTAGATAAATACTTGTTTGCCATGCGCATCTACAAGACGCGTAGCATAGCAGCAGACGCATGCAAGAAAGGACGTGTAACAATGAACGGCACTCAACTGAAGCCGTCACGAACGTTCAAGGTAGGCGACATATTCTCTGTACGCAAGAACCCTGTCACCTTCACCTATCAGATATTGCAACTGAGTGAGAACCGCTTCGGTGCCAAACTTGTACCCGAATACTTGAGAGACATCACTACTCCTGACCAACTTGAGATACTTGAACTTGCGCGTCTGGCAGGCAAACAGGGCAGAGACCGTGGCACAGGGCGACCAACAAAAAAGGAGCGTCGTGAGATAGAGACTTTCTTCTCTGACGATTATGAACTTGATGATTTTGACGATGAAGACCAAGCGTGACAATATAGCAGAGTATATACTCTACATGTGGCAGATGGAGGATGTGGTTAGAGCATTTTCAACTGACGAAGCCATGCAACAGAATCAGTTCCTACGCGACCTTCAGCAGATGATGCGGACAGAGGGTGTGATGGTACAAGGGCATGTGCAGTTAGCACAAAACGCTATCTCCGAGGCGGAAGAACTGCATGCAGAACTTCTTGACACCGAAGCCTCTTATCGCGCGGCATATATGCAACTGTTGCCACAACTGAACCTGCTCAAGAGCAAGTCCGACAACCCGCTTCAGTCTGACATAAGCATGATGTTTGTCTTTCTGTACAACATCATGCTTCTGCATATGCAGAAGAAACCAGTTACACCCGACACTGCCGCACTGCAACAACAAGTCAGCCGACTGCTTGCATATCTGAGCAGAGTGTACAAAGAGAACAGAGATGACAACGAAACAACGATTTGAAGGCTGCCTCAGTTGGTTTGAACAGAACATGCCGGTTGCCGAGAGTGAACTCCACTTCGACAATCCCTTTCAATTGCTTGTGGCAGTAATGCTTTCTGCACAATGCACTGACAAGCGTGTGAATATGGTAACGCCCGCTCTCTTTAATGCCTACCCAACTCCTCAAACAATGGCTGAAGCTACAGTAGAAGACCTGCTGCAATTTATCCATTCTGTCAGTTATCCCAACTCCAAAGCCATGCATCTTGTTGCTACAGCAAAACGTCTGGTAGAAGTATATGGAGGCGAAGTTCCTGACAACATCGATGACTTGCAGACCCTTCCCGGTGTAGGCCGAAAGACAGCCAATGTGGTATGTGCTGTCATCTGGCAGCAACCCACAATGGCGGTTGACACGCATATATTCCGAGTTAGTGAGAGAATTGGTCTTACTACCAACAGCAAGAATCCCTATCAGACAGAGCAACAACTGGTACAATTTATTCCCGAGCAACTTATTCCCAAAGCTCACCACTGGCTGTTGCTCCACGGACGGTACATATGTCAGGCACGTAATCCGCGATGCAGCGAATGCGGTCTTAGACCTTGGTGCAAGTACATTATCCGGCATACAACAAAATAATGTATGATAATGTTTGTCGAATTGAAAACAATTACTTATCTTTGCAGCATATTTCATAGAGGTGCATAGTGGTGCATCAGTATTGTTTAGACAAACATGTAATACTATGATAAATAGGACTATTGTAAGGACTAAAGTCATTCTGACTCTTTTCTCGTTCTTTCAGAACGCAGACAAAACCATACACACTGCAGAAAAAGAGTTGCTTCGCTCATTTTCTGACACGTACAATCTTTATTATCTCCTTCTTGACTTGGTAAACGAGCTTACATCCTATGCTCAGACAAAGATAGACGAGGGTGTTGAGAAAGCACAGGCAATGCATGTTGACTACAACCCCAACCCACGTTTCGTGAACAACCGCTTTGCAGCACAACTGTTTACCAATCGACGACTGCGCAGGCAACTGGAAGAACACAAACTCGGATGGGATACTGCACACGAGTCTATCGGTCTGCTCTACAAGCAACTCGTTGAATCTGATATTTACAAAGAATACATGTCGTCTGCAGAGTCTTCCTACAATGCAGATAAGACTCTGTGGCGCAAATTGTTCACTTTCCTCCTGCCGGACAACGAGAACCTTGAGACTGCACTTGAAGAACTTGAAGTGGCGCTTGACGGTAGTTGCTGGATGTCGGACATGGATGTTGTGATGTCTTATATCGTCAAGACTATAAAGCGTTTCCAAGAGGACAATGGTGCTGACCAGCCTTTGCTTGAGATGTTCGACAGCGAGGAGGAGTTGCAGTTCGCACAACGACTGCTCAAATTTGCTATTGACCACAGCGACGAATATGCGGCACTGATTGAGGAGAAACTCAAGAACTGGGATGCTGACAGAATAGCTTTCATGGATATGATTATTCTCAAAACAGCACTCGCAGAATTGTTCTGTTTCCCAGAAATAGCAGTTCAAATCACTATCAACGAGTATCTTGACATCGCTCGTGAGTACTCCACTGACAATAGTCCGCAGTTCATAAATGGCATTCTGGACGAGATAGTGAAAGAGCAGGTAGCCAAAGGAAACATTCTGAAGACATTGAAACAATAACCTCACAAATTATAAATTATGCTTAACTACATTCTTTTACAAGCTGCTCCGGCAGCAGATGCGGCACAAAATACAGGTGCCAGCAACTGGTCATTCTGGGTAATGATGATTGCCATCTTTGTTGTGTTCTACTTCTTTATGATTCGTCCGCAAACCAAGAAACAGAAGGAGTTGCAGCAGAAGCGAGATGCAATAAAGAAAGGTGACAAAGTGATTACCGCAGGTGGTATATA
The DNA here is from genome assembly GCA_905234685.1 of Paludibacteraceae bacterium. Classification (GTDB taxonomy): domain Bacteria; phylum Bacteroidota; class Bacteroidia; order Bacteroidales; family Paludibacteraceae; genus Colicola. Next base: position 42,319 of record CAJOIR010000005.1, on the reverse strand, counting down.
TGGTGAAGTAAAAGACATTCAGGAGAATGCCTTCATCATCACTATAGCTAAAGATGTGACTATCAAGGTTGACAAGTCTTCTGTCACTCCAGTTGAAGAACCCGAACCCAAGAAGGAAGCCGAACCTAAGAAGTAACCCTTTGTCTTTATTCATATTGAGCCGCTTCAAAGACATATTACGACGTATCTGGGCAGAGTTTAAGGGGTTTCTGCGCGACAGAAACCTGCTTACTTTCGGTCTGTTTATTATATTCGCAGCAATACTCTGGTATGGTCATGCCATGAATGCTGTTCGCGAACGCACACTCAGTATAAGTATTGTGTATACCGGTGTGGCTGACAATATAGCTTTCGAACAGAACTTGCCTGATGCTTTCCGCCTTACAATTCGCGACCAGGGTAAACGTCTGCAGAAATACCGAGAGGAGTCATTCGCTCCAATAGAGATCGACCTCTCTCAGCAATTGCTTCACAAGGAGGGTCATATACACATCACCGCTGATCATGTGCGCAGCAAGATTGCTGATCAACTGCAAGGTACTGCTAAAATTCAGAAAGTACAGCCTGAAGTTATTGCCTCTGACTATTATACCCTCTCCAAAAAGACGGTACCGGTGACCGTAACAGGTACGCTCACACCTGCAACACAATATATGTTTGCCGGTGAAGCAGTTGCTACTCCGGCCTCTGTCACCATCTATGGAAAGGAAGCGGTTCTTGACTCTGTAAAGCAAGTGTTTACTGAGAGTGTCAACGAGACTGATATCAGAGATACCCTTCTTAGACAAGTGGCATTGCAGACTCCGGAAGGCATTCGTCTGTCTGTTGACTCTGTTTCACTGATGGTAGTCGCGGAGCAGTTCACGGAAAAGACATTTACTCTTAAGATTCATACCAAAGGTGTACCAGAAGGAGAAAAACTGCGCATCTTCCCATCTACGGCAGAAGCCACTATACGCATAGCACTCTCTCATTTTAATGAAGTAAGCGAGAGCAGTATAGAGGCAGTATGCCAATATCCTCGTGAGGCGACAGCGACATTGCCTGTCGCATTGCACTACAACAATAGCAACATAATTCAGGCTAGAGTCAATCCTGCAGAAGTGGAATATATTATAGAGAAGCGATGAAAGCCATTCAAATGTGTGACCTGCAGACGCAGTATCTTGAGATAAAGAGCGAACTGGACGTTGCCATGCAAGAAGTACTTGACAGCGGTGCTTTTGTCAAAGGAAGGCAGGTGACAGATTTTGCTCGTCACTTGGCTGAATGGTTGGGCGTCAGACATGTCATACCCACAGGCAATGGTACCGATGCACTGCAGATAGCACTCATGGCGCTTGGACTTAAACATGGTGACGAGGTCATAACACCAGACTTCACTTTCATTGCGACAGCAGAAGTTGTGGCGTTGCTTGGTCTTACGCCGGTACTCGTGGATGTTGACAGTAGCACTATGAACATAAGCATTGACGCTCTACGTCGTGCTATCACACCTCGGACTAAAGCTATCGTACCCGTGCATTTGTTTGGACAATGTGCCGACATGGAACCTGTCATGCAGATTGCACGCGAGAACAATCTGTTCGTTGTAGAAGATGCGTGTCAGGCTATTGGTGCAGAATACAGGTTCAGCAATGGTAAGAGTTTGAAAGCAGGCACTATAGGTCAAATAGGTTGCACCTCTTTCTTCCCATCAAAGAACCTCGGTTGTTATGGTGACGGAGGCGCTATATTTACCGATGATGATGAACTGGCAGCACGTATGCAGTCTATCGCAAATCATGGCATGACGGTACGTTATCACCACGACCTTGTAGGCGTCAACTCACGTCTTGACAGTCTTCAGGCTGCGGTACTTGATGTGAAGCTAAGGCATCTCGATCGATACACTGTGCTCAGACAGGAGGCGGCGGCTGTCTATGATGAAGGTCTTAGAGACAACCCGCATCTCCTTATACCTGCGAGAGCGCCCTACTCCACTCACGTGTTCCACCAGTACACCTTGCAACTGAAAGACATAAAGCGTGACATGCTGAAAGAGCGTTTGGCAGAAGCAGGTATTCCCTCTATGGTTTATTATCCCGTACCTCTGCACATGCAGAAGGCATATCAGAGCGAACGTTCTCAAAAAGGCTGTTTCCCTGTGTCGGAGCATCTCGCTTCATGTGTCCTCTCGCTGCCGATGCACACGTGTCTTACTGACGAACAACAGCAATACATCATACGCACCCTTAACCTCTTAACATCTTAACCTCGCTACCACTTCATACACTCTATGGCAGAAAAGAACCTACTCACACAAGAAACCATTCTGAAGCAGAAAACCACTCTCACGCCGCTTCAGATACAGGAAATCCGAATACTCGAATATCCCACTCTCGAGCTTGAACAGCGCATCGAACGTGAGATAGAAGAGAATCCGGGTCTTGAGGCTGGAGCAGACGAGACGGTGCAGAACGATGAGGATGACTACTCGGAGCAGGAGAATGCCTTGCAGAACGACGACTTCGACCTAAACGACTATATCTCCGACGATGACGATGTGCCTGACTACCGTATGCGCACCAACAACACTTCGCCGGATGACAAGCAGGAAGACATTCCTTTCTCTGTAGGACAATCTTTTCAAGAGCAGATGCTCAGTCAGTTGGGACTTCTCAAAATTGATAGTGAGCAGCAGAAGATAGCACAATATGTCATTGGAAACATCGATGAGGATGGTTATCTCCGCCGCGAACCTGAACAACTTGTCGATGATCTCGTCTTTAGGGCGAATATCAACGTCTCCGATGAGGAGATGATACGGATAATTCAACTTATTCAGAACACCTTCGAACCTCCGGGAGTCTGCGCACGCGACTTGCAGGAATGTCTCTTGCTGCAGTTGCGCAGAAAGCAGCAGACACCGTCAGTCACTCTTGCGCAAGACATTCTTGAGAAGCGGTATAAGGAGTTTGCCGCACACCACTATCAAAAGATTCTTGAGCGTTTCTCCATCACTGAGGAACAACTGCGTGAGGCAATAACCGAGATACAGAAACTCAACCCCAAACCCGGTAATACCTATTCAGCTGATGTATATGCCGCCACAGCCGTCATTCCTGACTTCATCATAGAAGTTGAAGAAGGCAACATAAGCATTGCTCTCAACAACGGCAACATTCCGGAGTTGCGCGTCAACCGCGAGTTCAACGACATACTGCAAGCGTATCAGGCTCAACCTACCCACACTAAGCAGGAGAAGGATACCATCGCCTTCATCAAAGACCGCATCGATTCGGCACGCTGGTTTATCGATGCTATACGTCAGCGCAACGAGACACTCCTGCGAACTATGCGCACCATAGTTGCTATCCAGCGCGAATATTTCCTTGAGGGAGATGAGGCGCTCATCAAGCCTATGATACTCAAAGACGTCGCTGACCGCACAGGCTACGATGTCAGCACCATCTCCCGCGTAAGCAATTCCAAATATGCACAGACTCCATACGGCATCTATCCGTTGCGTTACTTCTTCTCCGAAAGTATGACTAATGACGAGGGAGAAGAGGTGGCTACAAGGGCTATAAAGAACGCACTACAGGAAATCATAAGCAACGAGAACCCTCAGTCTCCTTTCAACGATGACGAACTGGCTGACATACTCAAGCAGAAGGGATTTCCTATAGCACGGCGCACTATTGCTAAATATCGCAAGCAGTTCGGCATACCTGTCGCCCGCCTGAGAAAACGTATATGACACCCTTGTTCCGATATCATATCAACGCAGCATGAACGGAACATGAACGGAACATGAACGGAACATGGTGCTACTTCCGAGCCACCTTCGCTCTACTTTTGCACCCGTGTATGAAAACACTTACTTTCATATCCAACTCGCTGAGCATACTCCTTTATCCTATGCTCATGCCGGTATACGCCATGCTCTTGCTGGTTGCTGCTGTGTCATACAAAGGCGCCGCCCTATCCTCTGCATACATCTGGCTGCTTCTGGGTGGCACATTGCTACTGACGTGCATCATTCCGTTCTCTGTCATTCTGCTTATGATTAGGCAGGGACAGCTCCGTGATGCATACATAGATAACAAGGATTTACGGCTTGTGCCATACATCTACAGCATTGCCGCCACCATCGCGTGGTGTCTGTTCCTGTGGCGTGTTATGAAGATGCCTGCTGTGGTCACTCTAATGGTTTCAGGTGCTACTCTTGCGCTTGTCATTGTAACTGTTATCAACCGATGGTGGAAAATATCCGCGCACCTGAGTTGTATGGGAGCATTGTGTGGTGCTGTGGCAGGCTACTCATGGTATACAGGTTCATTCAACCTGTGGTTGTTACCGACATTGCTTTTCGTAGCATTGCTCCTTATGTATGCGCGCATATTCCTCAAGGCGCATACACCTATGCAGACCGTCTGCGGTTTCCTACTCGGACTACTGCTCACATTCGCCCCTGCGGTCGCATATGAACTCTGGTGATTTTCTGCTACTTTATCTTGCTGCTTTCAGTATTATTTTGTAACTTTGCGGCATGATTACAGAAAAGATACAAAAGTCCCAACTTCAGTCAGCGCGTAAGTTGCTTGATAAGTCAAATGCTATAGCAATAGTGACTCATATGTCTCCTGACGGTGATGCGTTAGGCTCCGCTCTTGCATTCTATCACTATCTGCATAACATAGGCAAACAGACGGTTGCAGTTATCGTACCTAACAGTTTTCCCGACTTTCTGTCATGGTTGCCGGCATCGGATGAAATCATCATCTATGAGAACCATGAAGAAGAGTGTAAGACTATCATGGCGAATGCAGATCTTATACTATGTCTTGACTTCAACGAGCAGAAGCGTATAGGCAAAATGGCCGATGTTTTAGACAACGCCACCGCAAAGAAGATAATGATAGACCACCATCTTAGTTACGCTTCATTTCCTGATGTAGTGATGTCATATCCTGACAGTCCTTCGACGGCGGAGTTGGTATTCCGTTATATATGCAGTCAGGGTCATGCTGAGTGCATCACTCTGCCCGTAGCGGAGTGTATCTACACGGGTATGATGACAGACACGGGTAACTTCTCTTTCAACAGTAACCATGTTGACACCTACTCTATAATAGCGGAGCTTGTACGCATCGGCGTTGACAAAGACGCAATATACGACAAGGTTTTCAACACGTACTCCGCCGACCGCATGCGTTTGATGGGTTACTGTCTATACAAAAAGATGAAGTTGTATCTGGAGCATCATACCGCTCTTATCGCTCTTGACCGCCGTGAGTTGTACCGATTCAACTTCACATCGGGCGATGCCGAAGGTCTTGTCAACCTGCCACTACAGATAAAAGACGTGTATTACAGCGTCTTCATGCGCGAAGACAAAGACAAAATAAAGATTAGTTTCCGCAGTCAGGGTGAGAGACCTGTGAATGAGTATGCGGCAAAGTTCTTCAACGGCGGAGGTCACAAGAACGCAGCAGGAGGAGAGAACTACGAGAGCGTAGCGAAAGCCGTTGAACTCTTCGAAAGCACATTCAAGGAATACTTTAAGTGAGAAAACGATATGAAACTGCTTCTTATAGACGCCTACGCGATGATATACCGCGCGTACTATGCATTCATGCAGCACCCTCGCATTACCTCTGACGGCAGGAACACGTCTGCCATATACGGCTTCATGCTTACGCTGGACGACCTGCTGAAGAAGACTTCGCCCACCCATATAGGTGTTGCTTTCGACCCGAAAGGCAAGACATTCCGACATGAGGCATACGAGCAGTACAAGGCACAGCGTCAGGCTACGCCTGAAGACATTCATGCCGCTGTACCTGTAATAAAAGAGATACTGAAGGCGATGAATATAGATGTGCTTGAGGTAGCGGGGTTCGAGGCAGATGACGTGATAGGAACACTGGCAGGCAAGGCGGCAGAAGCAGGATTCAGCGTATTGATGGCAACACCAGACAAAGACTACGGCCAACTGGTCACTGAACGTGTACACATGTACAGACCACGCCACTCTGGAGGTTTCGAAGAGTTGGGTCCGAAAGAGGTATGCGCCAAGTATGGTCTTCAAAGCACAGAGCAGGTTATCGACCTTCTTGCACTTATGGGTGACGCCTCTGACAATATACCAGGTTGCAAGGGTGTAGGAGAGAAGACAGCAGTGAAGTTGTTGCAGGACTTCGGCAGTATAGACAACCTGCTGAATAACACAGACCAACTGAAAGGCGCATTGCGCGCCAAGGTGGAGACACAGGTTGATGACATACGTTTCTCGCGTTTTCTTGCCACTATTCGCACTGATGTGCCAATAGACTTCAACGAAACAGCACTGCAGAAGCAGCAACCTGACAATGTATCACTCGCCAAGATATACCGGAGTCTCGAGTTCCGTAGTCTGCTACGAAACATAAACAACGACAACAATCTGTTTACAGCCTCGGAACAGACAACAAGCACGACACAACCAACAGAAGCAGGTGCACAACTTGACTTGTTTGCAGACAGCAACAATGCCACTATCACACAGCAGACTAATTCCGCGACTACATACGACACACCAGAGAACCGCATCATAGCATATCTGCTTAATCCGGAACTCTCGTTCAACCCGTATCAGCCTCCGCGTATAGACCTGCTGAAGCAGAATGAGCGACTGTACAGTCTGTATCAAAATGTAGAGTTGCCTTTGATGAAAGTGCTTGATGACATGATGCAGGCAGGTGTTCGCATTGACGTTGACATACTGAAGAAGGCAGAAGTGCAACTGACTGATGAACTCAACGCTCTTGAGCAGGAGATACTTGCACTCGCAGGTACACAATTCAACGTGAACTCTCCACGCCAAGTGGGAGAACTGCTTTTCGACACCCTCAGACTCGACAGTAAGGCGAAAAAGACCAAGTCGGGTCAGTATGTCACATCAGAAGAAGTGCTTCAAGAGCTCACAGAACGTCACCCTGTGGTGCAGAAGATTCTTGATTACCGCGAGTTGAAAAAGCTCATATCCACATATATCGCTCCTCTGCCTACATATATCAACCCGCAGACAGGCAAGATACATGCCACATATCATCAGACAGTTACAGCCACAGGACGACTGTCGTGCTCCAATCCTAACCTTCAGAATCTGCCTATACGCTCAGAGCGCGGCAAGTTAATCAGACAAGCGGTCATACCAGACCCAGGGTGTGTATTTCTCTCTGCCGACTACTCGCAGATAGAACTCCGTCTGATGGCACATTTCTCGCAAGACGAGCACTTGATTCAGGCATTCCGCGAAGGTCAGGATATTCATGCGGCTACAGCAGCGAAGATATTTTCATGCCCGATATCAGAGGTGACAAAGGATATGCGTCGACGTGCAAAGACTGCCAACTTCGGTATCATATACGGCATCTCCGCTTTCGGACTGAGTCAGCAATTAGGGTCATCGCGTTTAGAAGCGAAAGACCTTATTGACGGCTATTTCGCTTCATTCCCCAAGGTGGCAGAGTTCATTGAGCACCAGAAGCAGTTTGCACGCGAGCACGGGTATGTGGAGACCTTGTTCGGCAGACGCCGTTACCTGCAAGACATCAACTCGAGAAACGCAACAATAAGAAACTTTGCAGAGCGTAATGCTGTCAATGCCCCTATCCAAGGCACAGCAGCAGACATAATCAAGATGGCGATGGTGCACATCTGGCAACGTATGAAGAATGAGCAAATGCATACACAAATGACAATGCAGATACACGACGAACTCTGCTTCAATGTGCCAGAAGCAGAAGTGGAGAAAGCAAAGAAAATAGTAGTGGAAGAGATGCAGAACGTTACAAAACTCTCAGTGCCACTGATAGCAGATTGCGGCAGCGGAGAGAACTGGCTATTGGCACACTGACAATGAGACTATAGACATGACACAGGAAACACAGATACATGCAATACTCGTAGGTCTGATTACTCCTACTCAGCCGGAAGAAAGGACTAAAGAATATCTTGACGAACTCGCTTTTCTTGCAGATACTGACAACATACTGCCTGTTAAGCGCTTTGTGCAACGCACAGACAAACCAGACACCAACACATACGTAGGCAGCGGCAAGATAAGAGAGATTAAAGAATACATTGATAATAAGAAAGACACAGACGAAGCTATTGACCTTGTTATATTTGATGACGAACTATCACCACGCCAACTTCGCAACATAGAAAAAGAACTCGGTGTGCGCATAATGGACAGGACAATACTCATTCTCGAGATATTCCTTCAGCGTGCAGAGACAAGTTATGCCAAGACACAAGTGGAGATGGCGCATTTGCAGTATATGCTCCCGCGCCTGACAAGAATGTGGACTCACCTTGACCGTCAGCGAGGCGGAGGCACAACAAGCCGCGGTATGGGTGAGACGCAGATAGAAGCCGACAAGCGTATCATCAACCAGCGAATTGCTCTACTGCGTGAAGAGTTGAAGAAGATAGACCGTCAGATGATGACGCAGCGTCAGAACAGAGGCAAGATGGTGCGTGTGGCATTGGTCGGCTATACCAATGTAGGCAAATCGACCCTGATGAACCTGCTTAGCAAGTCAGAAGTGTTTGCAGAGAACAAGCTTTTTGCCACTCTTGACACCACAGTGCGCAAGGTAACGATTGACAACCTGCCTTTCCTGCTGAGCGACACCGTAGGCTTTATTCGCAAGTTGCCTCACAACCTGATTGAATCGTTCAAGTCAACACTTGACGAAGTGCGAGAAGCAGACCTGCTGATACATGTGGTTGATATCTCCCACCCTAACTTCGAAGAGCAGTATGAAGTGGTAGAGAAGACTATCGCAGAGATAACAGTGCAGACAAAAGACAAGAGTCAGAAGACAAAAGCCGATTCTCCTATTCCGGAGATTGTAGTGTTCAACAAGACTGACGCATTCACATATACGCCCAAAGAAGAAGATGACCTTACGCCAGTGCGCAGAGAGAACATACCTTTGGAAGAACTGGAGCAGACATGGATGGCGCGTCTTGGTGACAAATGCGTGTTTATCTCCGCAAAGAGCAAAGCAGGTATAGAGCGTTTAAAGGATGTGATGTATGAGAAAATAAAAGAGATACACATCCAACGCTATCCATACAACGACTTCCTATTCCAGAAATATGAATAACCTCATCTCAGTCATCGGTGGTGCCAACTTCGACATATCAGCGGCACTCACAACCAACTTCATTGCCAACGACTCCAATCCCGGTCACGTAAGTCTGGGTCACGGAGGTGTAGGCCGCAACATAGCTCACAACTTATGTTTGATGGGTTGTCAGGTACGCTTCTTGAGTGTGTTCGGTAACGACATCTTCGGCGGAATGCTGTACGATCAATGCAAACACATAGGGATGGATATGAGTCTGAGTGACCACATGCAAGACGAGCGCACAGGCATGTATCTCTGCATCAACAACCATGCAGGTGAGATGATAGCCGCAGTGGCAGACACAGACATAATCAGGTTTATCACACCGGCATTCCTTGAGCGGCGTACAGGTGAACTTAACCAGTCGGACGCTGTAATAGCAGATACCAACCTGCCAGAAGACAGTATCCGTTTTCTGCTTGAAAACAGTACCGCCCCTGTATTCATCGATGGAGTGAGCAGTACGAAGGCACACCGCGTGGTGAACGCACTGAGGAATATGAAACTGCCGCATCTGCACACTCTGAAGCTCAACCAGAAAGAGGCTCTTGCCGTTACCGAGTGTGCCACAACAGGTGAGGCAGCACAACAGTTTATCGACCTCGGAGTTGAGCATGTATATATAACGCTCGGTAGTGAAGGAGTGTATTGTCGAAGTCAGGAGGCGGAGTGGCTACTGCCTGCGCTACCAGTAGAGGTGGTTAACACCACCGGAGCAGGAGACGCCTTTCTTGCAGGAGTTGTGTTTGCATACATCAAAGGTATTCCATTCCCACAGACAGCGCAATATGGTCTGATGGCAGCACGCGCCACACTACTCTCAGAACGAGCAGTGAATCCGGATATTGCGAACATACTGCTATAAGGGTTGAGATTTAATGTTCAAGGTTTAAGAATAATATTTAACAATGTACTATGAATAAATATCTGAGTATATCAGAAGAAGTGCAGGAGGCACTCAGAGAAGGCAGAGCGGTTGTTGCTCTTGAGTCAACGATAATTAGTCACGGCATGCCGTATCCTCAGAACGTAGAAACAGCGTTACGCGTAGAGCAGACCATACGTGACTACGGAGCAGTGCCGGCTACAATAGCGGTGATAGGCGGCAAACTGAAAGCAGGTTGCACGCATGCGGAGATAGAATACCTCGGCAAACAGGGTCAGGCTGTAACCAAAGCATCGCGCCGTGACCTACCCGTGCTTGTCTCGGAAGGGAGAGACGGAGCGACCACCGTGACAACAACGATGATAATAGCCGCCATGGCCGGAATACGCGTATTTGCCACAGGAGGCATAGGTGGAGTACACCGCGGAGCAGAGACGAGTATGGATATCTCTGCAGACCTCGAAGAACTGGCACAGACTCCGGTAATGGTGATATGCGCCGGAGCGAAGTCTATTCTTGACCTCGGACTCACGTTGGAATACCTCGAGACAAAAGGCGTGCCTGTGATAGGTTATCAGACCGAAGAATTACCCGCATTTTACACACGTCACAGCGGTTTCAACGTGGATTACCGACTTGACAGTCCGGAACAATTGGCGGCTGCTTTCAGGGCGAAGACAGATATGGGGCTGAAAGGGGGAATGCTCGTCACAAATCCGATACCGGAAGAGTACTCGATGCCTAAGGAGACGATAAACAAAGCCATCGATGAGGCCATAGGTCAGATGGAGGCGGCAGGCATACACGGCAAACAATGCACACCGTTTCTGCTTGCCAAGGTTAAAGAACTGACAGGCGGTATGAGCCTTGACGCCAACATACAACTCGTGCTCAACAATGCGCGGCTTGCAGCTCAGACGGCGGTATGCCTGAGCAAGGGAGAGAAAAGCCTGAAACAAGGCTGATCCTTGCTTCAGGTTACGATGAGGTCTCGATGAGGTCACGATGAGGTCACGATGATCTATGCTTGAGGTTACTATGAGGTCTCTATGAGGTTACTATGAGGTCTCTATGAGGTTACTATGAGGTCACTATGAAGTATGCTTGGTCAAAGCAGGGGAAAAGAACGGGAAAAGAACGGGAAAAGCAGGGGAAAAAGCATAGAATGAGCGGGGGAAAAGCAGGGAAAAAGTATGAAAGAAACAGAGAGAACAATATATTTGGAATTGTAAAATAATATATGTATCTTTGCAGGCAAAATGTGGTTTCAAATGAAAAACACAACTATATTATGAAAAAAGCATTGGTTTTATTTTTGGCAGTGTTCGGAATGTTGGTAGCCGAGGCACGGCAAGTGACTCGTATCGAAAACATTCCGGCAGAGAGATATATCACAGATTTCAAGTACAACAAGGAGAATTTCGGCATGACATTCAAGGACGTGTTTATGCCGGCTGAGACTCTTGACAGGAAATATGTGATAAATTTCTATCATTACTACAAAAGTGTGGGTCTGTTTTATGTGCAGACAATGGCGGAAAACTATTATGAGTTCGGCGCTCTGAGCACGGTGACGGATGACCGCATGGAACTATATCAAGACCATGTGCGTTTGTCGGATGAAATAGAGATACTGGCACCCGGCAGCAAAGGCAACAGCATTCACAAGGTGTCGAACAGCGAACTGCGGAATGTGATAGTGAAAGCCTATCAGAGATACAGTCCTGCATACAGCCCGGAAGAAGAGGGTTTGCACGTAGTAGTACTGCCATTCTACAGAGACAAAGTGACGGACAAATACGTATCGTATTACACGGCAGACGAATATGACAAGCAATGCTGGCTAATAAACAGTTTCGACATACGGAAAGAGCCTTATATATTCAGTTTTCCCGAGGACGAATTCCGTGCCCAACAGGGCGGTAGCATAGATGTGCCTCTGACAGTGTATGCAATGAATGAGTTCGAGTACAAATGGGAAAGCAGTTATGACAAGAAGACGTGGCAGACGATGTCGGCAGGTGAGATGAGTCTGGTAGATGCCAAGAGCGGCGCCACGATAAGAAACGACTACCAGTTTCTCGGCACAGGCGAGCGAGACCGCTATGTGCGTTTGACAGCGAAGACCTTTTACAACAAACTGGTTGAGGGCGCTCACGGCTACAAAGACACGACAGAGGCTGTGATGGTAAGATTCCAGTATCCAGTGAAGAACCTCACAGAAGGGTCGTGGACAGACCATTCCGCAGGCGAGAAGATAGTACTGAAACTGTCGGCCTGTGAAGTGCCCGAGTTCCTGAGCGACCTGCCTATTACCGTAAGCAGGTCGGGCAATGACTATGAGTTTGTGATGCCGGCATGCCCGGTTGGTTATACTATTACGACACCGAGTTACAAGGTTCGTTTTCTGAATGTTGACGGCACATTGCTGAAAGAGCAAACGGTGGTATGCGGCAATGCGGCGACCCCTCCCGCAAGCAATCCGACGATGTCGGGCATGACGTTCTCCGGCTGGCAGGGCAACTACACAGAAGTTACAAGTGACAGGAATATATACGCAGCGTACAAGGTTGACGGCTATGAACTATACATGAACATAGTACAGCATACGAGCGAGAAGACAGAGGCGGATTTGTATGAGTCGCAAGACGGAGAAGGGTTCGCAGGCAACACCAAGCGCGTGCTTGAAGGAGACGTACTCGGCTTTATGACATACGTCAAGGCAGCGAAGAGTGCCACCGTGTACTTCGAAAGGGCAACATATAATGACAACGGCGAAATAATTACATGGGGAGACCAGAAGGTGACCACTCTCACCGACAGTGAGGCCCAGGCGGGCAAATACATCACCTACAACGAGCAGATAGGGTCAGTATATTCACAGAAGAAAAAGACTGCCTACAGGTTTCATGTGAGCGGCTACAGTGTTGCGGCGGCGTACTCGAACATCATGGAGTTCGAGATATGGCACCCGCTGACAGTGAACAGCGACAGAACGGTGACAGTAAGCAACAATCACTTCTCGTTTACGGGCACTTCATCGAGGATACCCGTCTTCGACATGGATACAGTGCGTGTGGCTACCGCAGAAGGTTCTGCGGCCTGCGACCTGACATTCAAATGCGCCGGTCAATGGCAACAGAAACCCTACAAACAGGGTGAAGACGAGAAAGGTCAGTATGTGATACTGTTCGGCATGCAGGACGTGATGACCGTCGGAGTGAAGAGTTTCACAGTGAAATTCATCATCGACGGCAACACAGAGCAACAGACTGTGCCTTGCAGCGGCATGGCGACGGCTCCGGATGTGCCCAAGAAAGACGGTTATATATTCACAGGCTGGAAGAAGACCTACTCGAATGTGGAATACGGTGACTACGGCTATACATGTGTGACAGAAGACATGTCGTTTACCGCACAGTATGAAAAGAAACCAGATGTGCCTGTCTATACGGTGACATTCCTCAACTACGACGGCGCGGTGATAGTTTCACAACAGGTGCCCGAAGGCGAGAACGCCACTCCGCCGGAGATGCAAGTGCGTGAGGGATATACGTTTACAGGTTGGGACGGCGACTGGCATAACGTGTCGGAAGACCTGACGCTGACCGCGCAATATGTGTTGGGAACAGGCGTGGAAGATATAATGACATCTGACACGGAGAAAGGTGCTAAGAAAGTCATGATTGACGGCAGACTATATATTGTGGTCAGTGGTCATGATGACAGCCGATATATATACGATGCACTCGGAACAAGAATAAACAAATAAAAGAACGAATATATATGAAAAAGTCGATTTACCAATTGTTTGCCGCTGTTGCAGTGCTTGCAATGACGACAGGTTGCAACAACACCCAACAGACTCCGAAAGAATTGAAGAGTATAAGTCTAAACAAAAAGTCGCTTGAGATAGAAGTAGGACAAACCAAGCAACTGGTTGTTATATATGAGCCGGAAGATGCAGAAGAAGGCGCTCCGCAGGTGATATGGGACTCGTCGAAAGAGCGTGTAGCCTCAGTTAGCAATAACGGTAGGGTTGAAGGCAAGCAGAAAGGCAAAGCCATAATAACAGCATCATGCGGCAAACTGTATGCAGAGTGCGAAGTGGAAGTTGTCGCCGCAACATCAACGCCTTCGACACCATCTACGCCAGAAACTCCAGAAACTCCAGAGACACCGGAAACTCCAGAGACACCGGAGACACCAGAGACACCGGAGACACCAGACCCGACCTACACACTTACAGTGTCTCCCACGACTATAGACGCTCCGGCTGACGGCGGTAGTTATTCGATAGAGGTGACAAGCAACGCCGAGTGGACGGTTACTGCAAGTGCCGACTGGATTACACTTGACACAGAAAGCGGCAAAGATGACGGCACAGTAGGCGTGACAGTGGCGGCGGCAGACAAGAAAGAAGTGACCAAGGGAGAGATAGTGTTCAAATACGGAGAGAAAGGGTCGGCAAGTGTACAGGTGACACGTGAAGCAAAGGCGGCGATACCTTTCACTATAGACGACAGCGAGATAAAGATAGTGCCTTTGAACGGCGGCACATACACGATAAAAGTACAGAGCGAAAGCAGTTGGAATGTGGCATGCTCAGACAAGACCGTTACCTTCTCGAACAAGACCGACAACTCGGTTGACGTGACGATACCAAGCCTTGCCAACAGCGAGAACATAGCAAGAGACGAGTGGTATATGCAGAGTTACGAAGTGGTGTTCTCAGACGGCGAGAACACCGCCACATCAAGCATCAACCAACAGAGACCCTATCTGTATTTCCATCTAATCTGGCCGACATACGTTCCTAAGAACGGAGGCACGTACAGTGTCACCGTGAAAGCAAATATATCGTGGACGGCTGATGCGAGAACCAATAGCGCCGACAGTGCGACTCCGACCTGGGTGGCAGTGGAGAGTGCCAAAGGTACAGGTGACGGCAGTTTCAATGTATATGTGATGAAGAATGAGACAGGCAAACAACGGGAATGCAAGATATATGCGCGCCATGGCAAATGGAATGACGGCTATACGCTGACCCAAAGAGGAGAATAGTATAGAGGAGAATAATATTAACCATTAAATTATATAGTCATGAAGAAAATTCTACTTATGTTGCTTGTGACAGCGGCGATGTCCGCAACAATGTATGCAGATGACAAATCAGGCAGTTGCGGCGACGGTCTCAACTGGAAGATAGATGGTGTTCAATTAACCATTTCAGGTTCAGACGTAGCAATGACGGCGCACGAGCGTGGTCAGTACCCGTGGTCGAAGTTTGCTGATGACATCTACATCCTTCGTATTGAGAACGGTACAAACATTCCGGAATACGCGTTCGCCGACCTGAAGGACCTATCGCAGGTGTATATTATCTCAAAGAAGATGAAAATCATGGGCGAGTATGCCTTTGCAGGCTGTAACCCTCAGTTCTTTGAAATCTATGCCGAACAGAAAATTGCGGCACCGGCAAACGCATTTGAAGGTTTCTCGTTGAAAGAAGGTGAAGAAGCAGGCAAGGCGAACAGCCTCGCTGCATACGTGTATGTGTCGTACGAATTGTTCACCACATATTTTCTTGACGCTGTATGGCTTCAATTCCAGTTGTACAGTTTCAACCAAATGTACAATCTTTCAGGCACTCAAGGAACTTGCAAGTACGCATTTGACGAGAAGACCGGTGTTGTGACAATAAGTCCGATGGACGGCAAGGAAGAAGGTGAATTCAGTCTGGAGACACCATGGGAATCGCCTTATTATATGAATCAAGATGTAAAGAAAGTGATTGTAGAAGAAGGTGTTACCGCTATAGGCACAGGTGCTTTTATATATTGCGACAATCTGGAGACAATCGTTCTGCCGTCAACAATGTATATGATGGCGGAGTCGTCAAGCGGTGAGACCGTGTTTCAATATTTCCCGTTTGACTGTTGCAAGAACCTGCATACAATAGAATGTTATTCCAAATACCCGCCAGACTATCCGAATGGCACATCATGGTACGGCATCAACCCGCCGGAAATAAACCTTCTTGTGCAAGAGGAAGCGGTGTCATACTATAAAGACGAAGAAGCCTTCTGGGGTATTTTCAATATCGGCATTCTTCCTGCAATAGCATCGGGCGAACTTGAAGGCGGTCTGGGTTGGAGACTGTCGGCAGGCGGCAGACTGACCATAACAGGCGAAGGTGCGATGCCTAACTGGACTTCTCCAAGTCAGGCACCATGGTACAAGTACATGAAAGACATCAATGTCGTTTCGATATCATACGGAGTCACAAGCGTTTCCGACTATGCCTTCAAGGGTGCCGAAAACGTGATGCTCGTTGTGATAGCAAGCAACTATGTGACCATAGGCAAAGAAGCATTTGCCGGTACAACAGAACTTGCAAACATCGCATGCTACAACTACGGCTTCATACCGAAACTTGACGCCACCTCACTGCCTGAGAAAGACATTACGGTATGGGTACTGACCGACAAGGACGACTTCGAGAGAGACGCCGTGTGGGGCAAATATACCATAGAACTGATGGGGGCGGACAACGCCTATATAGAAACCGATAACATCGCTGCAACATCGTTGGGCTTCGACAACATCGCGATTATCTGGAAAGCACTGACTGAAGCAGACCAGTATAAGATAACCATCGTTTCGGAAGACCACAGTTTCCAGTGCACAATAACCTTCGATGCTCACACAGGCGACATACTCGGCGTAAGCAAGGCTCCGAAGCATACTTCACAACATGCCACTATGGAAAAAGACGCATGGTCATACCGTTTCTACGGACTGGAGGCTGGCAAGAAATACAGCATCACTGTGGTTGCGATGAAAGAAGGTACTGTGCTTGAGACATACAAGACCGATATAAACACCTACTCTACCGGAGTTGAGCAAATTGAACAGGAGACCAAGGCACAGAAAGTGATGCGCGACGGTCAGTTGCTTATACAACACGCCGGCAAGACATACAACGTGCTCGGCGCAGAAACAGTGCGATAAAACTATATACTAATCCCAAAATATCTATATCATGAACGAAGAACTGAAACAAGTGATGGCGGCTGCCGAGGTCTGGACCCGTGAGCCGTTTGACGCTCAGACACGTGAGCAGGTAAAGGCGATGATGCAGGCTGAAGACAAGACTGAACTCATCGACGCTTTCTACCGTACTTTGGAATTTGGTACCGGCGGACTACGCGGTATCATGGGACCGGGTACGAACCGTATGAACAAATATATCGTGGCACAGGCTACCCAGGGTTATGCCAACTACATGCTGAAAGTTCAGCGTGAAGGAGGCTTCGAGAACGTACAGAACGGAAGAGTGGCTGTTGTGGTTGGTCATGACTGCCGCAACAACGGACGACTGTTTGCAGAGACTGTGGCCAACATCTTCTCTGCCAACGGCATAAAGGTATATCTCTTCGAGAGTCTCAGGCCAACACCCGAAGTAAGTTTCGCCATTCGTCACCTGCATTGCCAGGGCGGCGTCAACGTCACCGCAAGCCACAACCCGAAGGAGTACAACGGCTACAAGGCTTATTGGGAAGACGGTTCGCAGGTTCTCCAGCCGCATGACCAAGGCATCATCGACGAAGTAAACAAAGTCACGATGGCTGATGTACGCTGGGAGGCTAACAAGGACCTCATCGAGATTATCGGCGGCGAGATGGACTACGACTACATGATGGCTGTCAAGGAAGTCATGATTGACCAGGAGTCTATCCTCCGACAGAAAGACCTCAACATTGTCTATACGCCTATGCACGGTGCCGGCCGTCAAATTGTGCCGATGTGCCTGCGTTCATGGGGCTTCGAGAACATACATGTCGTTCCCGAACAGATGGTTATCGACGGCAATTTCCCCACAGTGGTCTCCCCCAACCCCGAGAACGCAGAGGCTATGACGATGGGCATGAACCTCGGAACGAAACTCGGTGCCGACCTCGTCATCGCATCCGACCCAGATGCCGACCGTATCGCTATCGTATGCCGCAACGACAAGGGTGAGTGGGTTATCATCAACGGCAACCAGACCAACATCATGTACCACTACTACATCATCAACAACATGAAGCGTCTGGGCAAGATGCGTCCCGACATGTATATCGTCAAGACCATCGTAACCTCCGAACTAATACGCAAGATTGCAGATGCACAGGGCGTTACACTGACCGACGAATACACAGGATTCAAGTGGATTGCCAACCGTATCCGCATGTGGGAAGGCAAACGCAAATACATCGGCGGCGGTGAGGAGTCGTTCGGATTCCTACCCTACGATGCCGTACGCGACAAATGCTCACCTTCGGCTATATGCCTCATCTGCGAGATTGCCGCCTACGCCAAGGACAACGGCATGACGCTCTACGACTACCTGCTTAAGATCTACGAGGACTACGGATTCCAGCGTGAGACCACCATCAATGTTGTCCGTCCGGGCAAGACAGGCGCCGAAGAGATTCAGGCTATGATGGTTGGTTACCGCAACAACCCGCCACAGAGTATCGCAGGCGAGAAGGTGGTTAAAATCAAGGACTTCAAACTGCTTGAGCAACAAGTCCTTAAAGACGGCAAATGGATTAAGGAGAAGATTGAGATGCCACTGAATGCCACAAGCAACGTGCTTCAGTACTTCACCGAAGGAGGCTTGAAAGTCAGCGTTCGCCCGTCCGGAACCGAGCCGAAGATCAAGTTCTACTTCGAGATACCCGTTGCCGGCACTCCGAAGCCGTTCACAGGCAAGGACTACGAGCGTTTCACCGCTCTTGCCGAGGCACGCGTTCCGGACATCAAAGCGGCACTTGGGATATAGTATTCAGACCGCTGCACTGACAGAGTAAATTCGTCAGCGTAGCGGTCTTTATAAGCAATCATGAAACAACAAACCGTATATGTATGCCAGAGTTGCGGGGCAAAGGCACCTAAGATGATTGGGCGTTGCCCCCAATGCGGCGAATGGGGAACATACGTCGAAGAACTCGTCGATGTTACGCCCAAAGGCAAAGCTGTGAACCTGGCTTCCGGCGCACAACCGCTGCTCATCAGTCAGGTCGAAGCCTCGCCGGAGGAGCGTATCGACATGCACAACGCCGAACTCAACCGCGTGTTGGGAGGTGGTCTCGTGCCGGGCAGTCTGGTACTGATAGGCGGCGAACCCGGCATCGGCAAGTCAACCCTCGCCCTCCAGGTTCTCATGCAACTGGGTGAGATGAAGACACTCTATGCATCGGGAGAAGAGAGTGTCAGACAACTCAAGATGCGTGCCGGGAGGCTCGCGGGAGAACCGGGCAACCTCTATATCGTCAGCGAGACAAGTCTCGAGAAGATTCTTGAGCATGTCAGCAAACTAAAGCCCGAAATCGTCGTCATCGACTCCATACAGACCATCGGTCTCGAGGCTCTGGAGAGTACCGTCGGCAGCATCTCGCAGGTCAGAGAGTGCGCTTCGCAGATTATGCGCGTTGCCAAACAGACCAACACACCTTTCATCATCGTCGGACATATCAACAAAGAAGGCAGTCTCGCAGGGCCTAAAGTGCTTGAGCATATCGTTGACACTGTGCTATCCTTCGAGGGAGACCAGCATTACATGTACCGGATTCTGCGTGCACAGAAGAACCGCTTTGGCAGTACATCCGAACTCGGCATCTTCGAGATGAGACAGGACGGACTCCGGGAGGTATGCAACCCGAGCGAACTCCTTTTAAGCCGAAACCACGCCGACTTGTCGGGTATCGCCATCGCTGCCGCTATTGAGGGCATCCGACCCTTCCTCATAGAGGTACAGGCGCTCGTCAGTACCGCCGCATACGGGACACCGCAGCGTTCAAGCACAGGGTTCGACTCACGGCGCCTCAACATGCTTCTCGCCGTTCTCGAGAAACGCGTCGGATTCCGGCTGCCACAGAAAGACGTCTTCCTCAATATCGCTGGAGGCATACATGTCAACGACCCCGCTATCGACCTGGCTGTACTCGCTGCCGTACTGTCCTCTAACATGGATATTCCCGTACAGGAGGGAGTGTGTCTAACAGGAGAGGTCGGACTTGCCGGAGAACTCAGACCTGTCAACCGCATCGAGCAACGCATCATTGAGGCGCAGAAACTCGGATTCAAGAAAATCATCATTCCTGACGGGCAGCAAATTTCTATAAGCAACACGGATATCAACATCATACCCGTCAAAAAAGTATCAGAAGCGTTCAGAGAACTCATAATCAAAAAATGACGATATCCTTTTGTCGTCTGTGTTTTTTTGTTCAACATATTCTAATGGCCATTTTGTTTTTTTGTAGCGTGAACCTCTCTCGATTCACGCTGCAAAGATACAACGCCTTTTCGCACCACGTTTGACAATAATGTCAAATTTTTTGTCAAATTCTTACCATTGACAAATTCCCCAGTTCCCCTCTTAACCTATTAGCCTTTTAACCTCTTAGCCTTTAGCCTTTTAACCTCTTAACCTATTCCACAATTTTGTACATTCGTACATTTGTACACAACTTTATATGCGAATTTGTGGTTTTTTGCCCTATTTTTGCCAAAAAATAACCCGATTTTGCCCTCTTCTCGCGCGCGTATATAAGAGAGAGAAATTATATTATATATATAATATAAAAGAATTAATCCCCCTACCCCCTTGATAAGAAAGATTTTTTGACCGATTTTTGACCGATTTTGACCGTTTTTTGCATATATCAGCATGTTTTTTTATGTACAAATGTACGAATGTACCAAAGAGTCATATCAAAGTTACAGTGAACATCAAGTTTCTTTTTTTACAACCTCTCCCCGGCCCTCTCCTCAGGAGAGGGGGCAAGTTTCACAGTTAGCCAATTCCCCAGTTCCACATTTTGGTACATTAGTACATTTGTACACATCATGATAGGCGGATGTAACCTCTCCCCGGCCCTCTCCTCAAGAGAGGGAGTGTGGGTTAAGAGGCAAAAGGCTAAAAGGTTAACCGGTTTCACAATTACCCAATTAGCCAGTTAGACAGTTTCATGTTTCATTCTTGAGAATGGCGGTGTGGCAGGCGACAACGGCGGCGGTTTCGGTGCGGAGACGCGATTTGCCAAGTGAGACAGGCACGAAGCCGTTGTATCTTTACAGCGTGAATCATTAGAGGTTGACACTGCAAAAACGAAATAAAGAGTAAAAGATACATTATTTTTTGCCGAAACGAGAAAAATAGTCGTGACGAGATAGCATGTTATTACAACCTGTGCCGTCAGGTTTGTAGTTAGTACATCCTAAAAAAGGTTCTCCATCGCTGTTTTTGCTGTTACTTTCTTTTATAACAAGATAACCGTCTTTGCAGTTGTCACATTTGATAATTGGTAAATCCCCGCCTTTTAGGTTATTGGTCATAAAGTCGCAAATCTCCGGCTCGTTAGAACATATCCATAATCGTAAACCATATGCAGCTTTGTATCGCAGTTGCAAAGGATAGCCGCAAACTGGACAGCGTTTCATTTGAATAGGTGCTATTTCATTTTCCGGTGCTAAATTGCCACGCAATGTAACGGTCGAATATTCTTTTAATAATTCCATGACGAACTCCGATGGATGTTTTTCTGGTACAGCAAGATATACACGGTTCTTAGTTCGCGTTAATGCCACATAGAATAGACGACGCTCTTCCGCATATTCAATGGAATGGTCAACCTTGACAACATATTTCAGCACAGGGTCATCTTGTACTTGTGACGGGAAACCATAAACCTCATTGCGCGCATTTATTATAATAACATTGTCATATCCCAAACCTTTTGCACGATGCACGGTTAGAAATTCCAAAACTTTGTTAGGATATTTGATAGCACTTACATTTCCTGTTTTCTCGTCATATAAAAAATCTCCGGAACGACACAGATTATAAGCGTCAAAACCATATCTACCCAATAACAATATTGAGGAATCCGGTTTTTCAAATAATATTTCACCAACTAATTTCTCTATGGTCTTGCCTATCATAAAATATCTGCCGCCTTTGCCTTCGTATTTCTTACGATCAACATCTTCTGTGTATGTTTCTACAATTACAGGGTTCTTAATATGCTTAGGAGAAACAAGTTTCTTACGTAGTTGAGATTTATTTTTCTGAATAAAACCGCCTGCAATATCTATGACTTCCTGTGAATTACGATAGGTTTTAGTTATTTGCAATTCCAAACCATAACCCATTGTTTCTTTAAAATGTGTAAACAACGTTATATCAGAGCCTGCATAAGCATAAATAGACTGCCAGTCATCTCCTACTGCAACAATTTTGGCATCGCACATCTTGCTCAATTCTTTTGTCAAATCGAAGCGTTGACGTGAGATGTCCTGATACTCGTCAACAATAATGTATTTGAAGTCTATAGGTATTTTCTTCTCATGTTGTTCGCGCAATATGCGGGCGGAGTCGTTTATCATATCTTCAAAATCCACTGCATGGCGTTCTTTTAATCGTTTTGAATACTCATGATAACATTGCTCGCATAATGTCAAGAAAAGTTTGTTGCGTTCATTTTTCGCTTGATTCTCGAAACGGTAGAAATCGTTAATAACATATCCGTTTACCTTAAAGTTCTGAATAAAAGTACAAATCAGATTGACTAAACGCAGGATATATTTATTTTCTTCAGTGCCAACAATTTTCTCAAAAACCTCTCTCGCCGGACGCGGATGCAGTTTAAAACCTCTCGCTTCCAATAGTTCACCCAGATGGTCCAAGAAATCACGTCGGTCATTATATCGGGCAAAAGTATATATCAAGTCTGTCTTGTGTTGGCTATGAAGTTTGATTTTGTCTCTAATTGCTTGTTTGTATTGTTTCAGTTCTTCCGCATTGTATCTGTTGTTAGTGCCGTCCTCTGATATCCCAAAATGCTCAATATATGCAATTTTGTCTCCTTGTTTGATTTTAAAGTCAGGAGTATATTGTTTGTGTGAATGAGCAATATTGTATTCGTATGGTGCTTCGTATATATAATCTATTTGGTTAAGATATAAGAAATTAGCAAGTTTGACCTCTTGAGCCGAGCGCATAGTTTCATGGGCTATAGTAATGCACTTGCCTGTACGTTTGTCTATTACTTGTTGCGTGTATTCGTTAATATTACCTTTAAGCGTAGTGAAATCAGCTTTAGAAATATAATTAAAGAAATCCTTAAGGTTGTCACCTTCAAATGGCGCATCAAAATAAGAACCGAAGAATAATATCAGTTTATCAACCAAAGATGGTTGTTCAAGGATATTGCTTTTCAAATAGTTGTTAATTACATTGAACATAAAACCACTATCCACCACGGTTTTACGTGTGTCATCCTGTTTTCGGAGGATGGCGTATCCTGTCTTGTGAAAAGTTGTAATAGGACAAGGAATGTTCAATGCCTTATTGATTTTGTCGCGCAATTCTCCAACGGCTTTGTTTGTATATGAAATAACAAGAATTTGCTCAGGTTTGATGTCTTTTTTGTCAACAAGATATTTCACTTTCGCGGCTATTGTTGTGGTTTTTCCAGAACCTGCGCCAGCAACAACAAGGGTGTAATCTTCATCGGAGAGAACGACACGGCGTTGTTCTGCATCAAGAATAATAGCAGGATCTACATTTTTCAGCACATTATCAAGATACGTCTTATCCGAAACCATGTGCTGACGAATAAAATTCGCATTATGCTCGCTAATTAACAGATTGCCGTCAATCTTTCCCAAATTCTCAACATGGTCAAGAAATATCTGTATCTGCTTGGGGTTTATATGATGCTCGTTGCAATAGTATGTAAGTGTATTTGTACGTGCAAGATTTAAAAAAATTTCTGCCGTCTTTTGCGCGGAATTGTATAATTGAATGTACTCTCTTCGAGAAATGTATTCGTCACTTTCTAACAGTTTCTTTAAATCCTTCTCAAAACGTAGCACAACCTCATGTTCGGGAGATTGTGCCGTTGTAGTAAAGACTGGTTTGGAGGATTTGAATATTTTACTAAAGAAAGACATTTAGTTAATTGTTCTAACAAAGTTGTTAAACAAAGTGAATGTGATATGATAGAACTATCATCTAATGGGTAAGACTCCTCTATTTGCTGGTTCAGAAGACCACTGTACTTGCCATACCCCTCCATCAACTTTGTCTAACAATATAAAATTAAACATATTTTGCGTTGGATATAATTCAAATCTTCCATTTATTTCTTTTGTAGTCAAAGATAGATTGTTTAGACATGTTTCAAATCTATAATCATCTCCCTTAACAGAATATTGTACTTGCCATATTTTTCCATTGCGTGTATCTAATTTTAAGAAAGTCCACATGTTTTGTGTTGGGTATAGTTTATATGCCACATTTGGATTATTGTCACATTGTTGTTTAGTGCATGCCGTCGTTTGTGCCATAAGGCTAATTGTTGCAAACGTAAAGAATAGCGTGTATAATAAATATTTCATTTTAATTTGAGTTTATTTGATTTGCATAAAATTTTAGTTTCTGCTTGCAAAGATATTAATAATCGCTGATATGTGCAAGGGCACAAGACTGTCATAAGGTGTTCTGTGTTTGAAAAGTGGGGACTTTTCAAACTCACGCGCCGCACTTACTTCATATTTCATGTTTCAAGATTCATGTTTCATGGCTGTTTAGTTTCATCTCAAGAGAGTGGAATTGGTTAACAACAAAAAATTTGTGTATTTCAAATAAAAGCAGTATATTTGCAGGCTAATATGGCAATCGGAAAAAATGATGCTTGCTTGCAAATCTACATATAAAGCGCTACTGTTGGTAACAGTCTTGTTATCAGCCGTTACACTATATGCAGACGAACGACCATACCTGTGCGAGTTCGGGTTTCAGGGAGGCACCAGTTACTATGTCGGAGACGCCACAAGGCATATCTTCAACTACCCCAGATGGTCGGCCGGTGCGCAGTTCAGGTATAAATTCACCGAGCGTTGGGCTCTGCAAGTCAAAGGTCAAATGCAGGAGATAATGTTTCCGGCGCCCGATGCAAACGGATATCCTATCCAGAAACCCGCAGCCACTGACCTACTCAAAAACCAACTCGTCTGCATCGATGCCGTAGGTGAATTCAACTTCTTCCGACTCGGACAGAAACAATACAACTCCAAGGTCAAGCAGATAACACCATACATATTCCTCGGAATAGGAGTCGGACTCTACAACGACTTCAAGTCGGCAGGCGCATACCTGCCTTTCGGCTTCGGAATGAAGTGGAAATTCGCACCACGATGGGGACTCAACCTCGCATGGCAACATCAGTTGTTTTTCGCTGACAACCTGGAGAATACGGCTGCATACGACAACACCTACAACCTTAACGGAAGCAACATACTTAACCTCGACCTCACTTCTACACTCACTCTCGGCATAGTTTTTGAATTTGCACGACAGAGAAGTGTTTGCAAGAAATGCCAGTGACAACCGACAGTTGATATTATGTCATATATAGAACAGATAGACAAGACCCGTGTACCCCAACATGTCGCCATCATCATGGACGGCAACGGCAGATGGGCTAAAAAGCAGGGACTAAACCGCTTCTTCGGACACCAGGCCGGAGTGACTGCCGTGCGCAAGATAACGGAAGCGTGTGCCGAGTTCGACGTCAAGTATCTCACTCTGTATGCCTTCTCCACAGAGAACTGGAACCGACCCAAAGAGGAAGTGGACGCACTGATGACCCTACTCGTCGATGCCATAGAGCGTGAGACACCGGACCTGATGAAGAACAACGTGCGTCTTCGCGCCATCGGAGACCTCGCACGACTGCCTAAGAACGCTGAAGACAAGTTCCGTGGATGCATGAGGCTCACGGAAAACAACACAGGCGTCAACCTCGTTCTCGCTCTCAGTTACTCCTCACGATGGGAGATAACCAACGCCACACGACAGATTGCAAAGGCAGTAAAAGAAGGCAGCATGAGCATTGATGACATCAACGAAGAAATGCTTTCCAAAAGCATGACTACATGCGAGATACCAGACCCGGACCTCCTCATTCGTACCAGCGGAGAACTGCGCATAAGCAATTTTCTGCTCTGGCAACTCGCATACGCCGAACTCTATTTCACCGACGTCTATTGGCCTGACTTCGACAAGGAGCAACTTGCCAAAGCTATAGTTGACTATCAGGGGCGGGAACGAAGATACGGCATGACAAGTGAACAGGTTAACAGTTGATAATTGAAAGAGATTCCGGTGCAAAGATATATTTGTCTCATATTACTTACACTTGGCGCATTTTTGCAGATGTCAGCACAAACGGCTGACACCGTTTTTGTTGCGGCCGACACCACGTTGCTAACCGCAGACACCGTGGCACCCAATGCCGACACACTGCCCTCTGACAGTGCCATCGCCCCTTCTGCACCACTCCCTAAAATAGAATACACTCTCCAGCGTAAGACATACGAGATACAGGAGATAACCGTCTCCGGTGCCGACAGTTACGAGGATTTCGTACTCATTGGCTTCTCCGGACTTGCTGTCGGCGACAAGATTGAAGTGCCGGGCGACCAGATAACCAAAGCAATACGCCGCTTCTGGAAACAAGGTCTCTTCTCCGACGTAAAGATTGAGGCAACACGCGTTGAAGGCAACAAGATTTGGCTCAACATAGCGCTAAAGCAACGACCGAGAATATCAGACCTACAGTACAACGGTCTCAAGAAATCCGAGCGTGAAGACCTTGAGGTGAAAGTGGGTCTGGCCAAAGGCAACCAGATGACGCCCAACGCCTCCGACCGCGCCAAGACGGTAATAAAGAAGTACTTCGCCGAGAAAGGCTTCAACAATGCCGAAGTTTATGTTCTGCAAAAAGCCGACGAAGCGCATCCCGGATACGTGAAGGTGATGATAAATGTTGACAAGAAGGTGAAGACCAAAGTCAACAACATCTATATAACCGGCAACGAGTCGCTCTCACATACCAAAATCAACCATGTGATGAAGAAGACCAACGACAGTCACATCACCAACCTCTTCCGAACCAAGAAGTTCGTCAGAGAAGAGTATGAGAAAGACAAGGTTGCCGTCATTGAGAAATACAACGAACTCGGTTTCCGCGACGCATACATCGTTGCAGACTCCGTTGTGCCTTCACCGGAAGACCCCAACAAAGTTGATATCTATATGACCATCAGCGAGGGTGAAAAGTATTACGTGAGAAACATCAACTGGGTAGGCAACACACTCTATCCATACGACTATCTCGACGCTGTACTCGGCATCAAGAAAGGCGACACATACAACCTCAAGGAACTCACAGAGCGTTTGCAAACCGACGATGATGCCGTTGCGAAACTCTATACCGACCGGGGATACCTCTTCTTCAATGTTGACCCCGTGGAGGTTAATATCGAAGGCGACTCCATCGACTTCGAGATGCGTATCTACGAAGGCAAACCCGCTACCATCAACCAGATTAACATTGTTGGCAACACACGCGTATATGAACATGTGGTGAGACGCGAACTCTACACCAAGCCGGGTCAACTCTATTCACAATCCGACATCATGCGTTCATTGCGTGAGTTGGCGCAGATGGGTCACTTCGACCCCGAGAAACTTGTTCCGGACATTCAGCCTAATCCCGAAGAAGGTACCGTTGACATCACATACCAACTGGAAACCAAGTCGTCCGACCAACTTGAACTCTCGCTCGGTTGGGGAGCGACAGGTCTTGTGGGCAGTGTGGGTGTCAAGTTCACCAACTTCGCCATACAGAACCTCTTCAACAAGAAGAGTTACCGCATCGTGCCTCAAGGCGAAGGTCAGACCTTCTCCATCAATGCACGAACCAACGGACGCTTCTACACCTCGGCAAGCATCAGTTTCCTTGAACCGTGGCTTGGCGGCAAGCGACCGAACTCACTCTCCATCAGTGCTTTCTTCGCCTCACAGACCGGCTATTCGAAGCGCTACTACGAGATGTACAACCAACTTGCACAGTCAAGCTACAACTACTACAACAGTTACTATGGCAACGGCTACGGATACTACAGCAACTACTATCAGCAACAACTTGCCGAAGCAGAGTCCGACCCTGACAAGTATCTGCGCACATTCGGTGTGTCGATAGGTTATGGCAAGCGTCTCAGGTGGCCTGACGACTATTTCCAGTTCTACGGAGAACTCTCCTATCAGTTCTACCAGATGCACGACTGGCCGTGGCTAATCATGTCTGACGGTTTCTTCCACAACTTCTCGCTCAACCTCGTGTTCAGCCGAAGCAGTATTGACAACCCAATCTACACACGCCGCGGTTCGCAGTTCACTATCGGACTGAAGATTACTCCCCCCTACTCTCTCATAAGCGGGAAGGACTATGAGTATCTCAGTACTCAGGAAAGATACAAACTCATCGAATATCACAAGTGGAAATTCTCCGGCAAAGTGTTCACACCACTTACAAAGGACTCGAAACTCGTGCTTATGGCTCGTGCCGAATTCGGTTATCTCGGACACTATAACCAGTATGCCAAGTCGCCGTTTGAAACCTATTATATGGGTGGTGACGGTATGACAAGTTACTCGAGTTTCTCCACCGACTACATAGCCATGCGCGGATACTCATCCGGTAGTCTTACGCCTTTCGACGCTTCGTCAGGCAGGAACAACGGCTACCTGTATAACAAATACACTCTTGAACTGCGTTACCCCATCTCTCTTGAGCAGAACGCTACAATATGGGCACATGTGTTTGCAGAGGCAGGTAACTGCTTTGCCGACATCAAAGACTACAACCCCTTCAACCTGAAACGCTCGCTCGGACTCGGTGTCAGAATCTTCCTGCCTATGTTCGGTCTGATGGGTATTGACTGGGGTTGGGGATTCGACCAGGATGTGAACGGACAGCGAGGAGGCAGCCAGTTCCACTTCGTACTCGGACAGGAGTTGTAACAGTTTGATACGTAAAGACATTTAACAGAACTAATAGAAGATATCAGTATGAAGAAGATTCTGTATATAGCAGCAATATTTGCAAGTTGCTCATTAGCAGCCCAGAAGATAGCGTATGTTGATATGGCATACATTTTGAAGAATCTTGCTCAGTACGAGTCTGCAAACGACCAGTTGAGCATGATGTCACGCCGTTGGCAGAAAGAGATAGAGACGGTGAGCGAAGAAGCGAGGGTGATGACGGCAAACTATCAGACCGAGCAGATTTTCCTCTCTGACGAACTCAGGCAGAAACGCGAAGACGAGATACTTCAGAAAGAGAAAGAAGCACTGGAACTGAAACACAAGTATTTCGGTCAAGACGGAGAACTCTTCAAAAAACGCGAGAGTCTGATAAAACCTATACAAGACGAGATATACACCGCCATTCAGGAGATAGCACAGGAGAAGCGCTACGACATAGTGAAAGACCGCAGTTCGGAACCAAGTCTGGTGTATATGTCAAACAAACTCGACATCTCTGACCAGGTACTTCAGAAGTTGGGCGCAAAATAAGAATAAAAGATAAGAATATAAACATTATAAAACATAAAAGAAATGAAAAAGATTATCGTTACATTGGCACTTGTATTGCCGTTGGCAGTCAATGCACAGAAATTCGGACACATCAACTCACAAGAACTCTTCCAGCAAATGCCAGAGCGCACTCAGGTGCAACAGAAGATGGACACCCTCATGTCACAATATGAGACCCAGATGGCAAACATGCAAGAAGAGATAAACAAGAAGTTTGTTGACTACAAGCAGAACCAGGCAACTATGGCTGACGCCATCAAGCAAGTGCGTGAGCAGGAACTCACAGAAATGCAGCAACGCTACGAACTGTTCGTTCAGACTGCGCAACAGGATATTCAGAAGAAACAACAGGAACTACTTGCCCCTGTATATGAGAAGATGCAGAAAGCAGTGAAAGTTGTAGGTGATGCCAACAACTACACTTATATCTTCGATGCCGCAGCAATGACCTATGTTTCGCCTGATGCCAACGACGTAACACCGCTTGTAAAGAAAGAACTCGGCATCAAATAATGGCTGACAACTGGCTTGAGAAACATTACGCTGAGTATGAAGAACGCAAACGTGCGTGGCTTCAGAAGCAAAGCAAGTCGAATATCGCTTCACGGGACAACAGAAACTCGTGGAGCGACTAAGCATAAAAACATTTACTTATTTGACTATTTACTATTTAACTATTTACTATTTGACTATTTACTATTTAATCATTGATTATGGTAGAGACACTACAAAACACACTTCGTGACAAGGCATGGGCACGGTGGACGGTATTGGTGCTTGTGGCATCAATGATGTTTTTTGCATACATGTTCGTTGATATTCTTTCGCCTCTGGCATCGCTGCTTGAGAGTTCTCTCGAATGGGACAGAGGTGACTTTGGCACATACGCCGCAGGAGAATATCTGCTTAACGTCTTCGGTTTCCTGATTCTGGCAGGTATCATACTTGACAAGATGGGAGTCCGCTTCACCGGCACTCTTTCTGCATCGCTGATGGTGATAGGCGCAGCAATAAAATACATAGGTATCAGCGAATGGCTTGACGCCAACAATATAGCATGGCTTAACTCATGGTGGCCCGCAATGCCGGGTTCAGCCAAGATAGCGATGTTCGGCTTCATGATATTCGGTTGCGGCTGCGAGATGGCGGGAACCACAGTAAGCAAGATTCTTGCAAAGTGGTTCAAGGGTAAGGAAATGGCACTTGCTATGGGTCTGGAAATGGCTATAGCACGTCTTGGTGTGTTTGCAGCAATGTGGCTGTCACCGATGATAAGCAAGCATTTCGCTATCACCAGTGCCGAAGGTATGGTAACCGACAGCGTAGTGGCACCTCTGTTGTTTGCTTCGCTTCTGTTGGTAGTAGGACTCTTGAACTTCCTTATCTTCACCGTGATGGATACACGCTTCGACAAGCAATTGGTTGCCATAGGCGAGACTCCTTCGGTGAAAGACCCTGAGGACGAGTTCCACGTAAGCGACTTGAAGATGGTGTTCTCATCGAAGATGTTCTGGATCATTGCACTGCTTTGTGTACTCTACTATTCGGCTATCTTCCCATTCCAGCGTTTTGCAACCAACTTCCTTGAAGAGACTCTCTCCATACCCAACGACGAAGCGGCAGGACTCTTCAAATGGTTCCCGATACTTGCAATGGTTCTCACTCCATTCCTTGGCGCCTTCATTGACTACAGAGGCAAGGGTGCCTCGATGATGCTCATTGGAGCGGTAATAATGATTGCATGCCACTGCGTATTTGCTTTCTTGCTGCCAATATATCCGCAAAAATGGCTTGCATTGGTAACTATCCTGGTACTCGGCGTAAGTTTCTCGCTTGTACCTGCATCGATGTGGCCGAGTGTACCAAAGATAATTGATGAGAAGGTGCTTGGTTCTGCCTACTGCCTCATATTCTGGGTACAGAATGTAGGTCTGTGTCTGGTGCCGCTACTGATAGGCAAACTGCGTGTTGCCACCGACGGCTACCTTGTGCCTATGATAGTGTTCGCATCATTCGGCGTGCTTGCTTTCATACTGGCACTCATGCTCAAAGTGGAAGACCGTAAGAAAGGCTACGGACTTGAACTGCCCAACAAAGTAAAGAAATCAGAAGGGTCTGAGGCTACTATGGAGACTGAGATCTTTGTAGAAATGGGTACTGCCGGAGACGCAGTGGAGATTGTAGAAGAAGTGGAAGTAGTGGAAAGCACTCACAGAGTAAGCAACAGCGACAGCGAGTCTGCCGAGAAGACTGAGAGCGCAAGCAAGCAATAATCTCATTATTGTAGAACTGTGATGTTAGAGAAGATTATTCAAAAGGGTTATACAGCCGAAGGCAGCATATCGGTGTCAACCGACACACGGAATCTGCCTGCAGGCTGCATATTCTTTGCATTGCGCGGAGAGAACTTCAACGGTAACCGCTTTGCTTTGCAGGCACTCAGAGATGGCGCTTCGCTCGCTGTGGTGGACGAAGATATCTCCAAATACTCGGAGAACTTAGAGCTTCCGGAGTTTTCAGAGCGTGTGATTCGCGTTGACAACACATTGAAGGCATTGCAACAGTTAGCACGCGAGTGGCGCAGACAATGGGGTAAAACAATAATCGGCATTACAGGTACCAACGGCAAGACCACTACGAAAGAACTGACTGCGACCGTGCTTGGCACCAAATACAACATACATTACACACAAGGCAACCTGAACAATCATGTAGGCGTACCACTCACGCTGTTGCAACTGACAGACAAGCATGAACTGGCGATAATAGAGATGGGAGCCTCGCATCCGGGTGACATAAGAGAACTGGTGGATATAGCCGAACCTGACTGCGGACTGATAACCAATGTGGGCAGAGCCCACCTTCAAGGTTTCGGTTCGTTCGATGGAGTGATGCAGACAAAGAAAGAACTCTACGACTATCTGAAAGCACACTCAGGTTTCTGCTTCCGCAACTTAGACAACCAGTATTTATCCCAAATGGCAGGCGACTTGCAGACAATAGGCTATCACACAGGCAAGTTGCCCGAAGGCACACACCTTGTTGGCGGATACAACTCGGAGAACGTACAGGCAGCATTGTGTGTAGGTGAACACTTCGGTTTAAGCCGCGAAGCAGGCTTGGACGCCATACGCAGCTACATACCATCAAACAACCGCTCGCAACTGCTACGTACAGAGCACAATACGCTTGTCGTGGATGCATACAATGCCAATCCGACCTCAATGATGGCGGCAATACAGAATTTCATTACCACACCATCAGTGAGCTTAGGATCAGGTCAGGATGAGCTTAGGATACTAAATAAGTCAAGCGACTGTAGAATGTTCATTCTCGGTGACATGCTGGAGTTGGGCGAATACTCACTGACAGAACACCAGAACATAGTGAATATGCTGCTTGAGCAGAAGCAGCAAAACGTACTATTGGTAGGTGGAGAATTCGGCAAGACGACGGCCCCCTACCCTGTGTTTGCCAACGTTCAGGCACTGGCAGAACATCTCACCGAACACCCTATAAGCGGAAAGACAATACTCATAAAAGGCTCTCACGGAATACATCTTGAACAAATAATCAACAAACTATAATATAACAATATGAAAAAGACAACACTTTACATTCTGATTGCAGTAATAGCAGTGCTTCTTGCAGCAGCTATCTATCTGCTTGTTGACAACCGTCAGACTAAAGACGAGATGCAGGAGATGGTCGAGCAGATGACCTTCGAGAAGGAGCAACTTGAAGACGAGTACGAAGATCTCGCACTGCAATTCGACGGCTACGGACGTAACCTGAACAACGACTCACTTGCCGATAAACTTGCTCAGGAGCAACAACGCGTGCAAGACCTGTTGGAAGAACTGAAGATTACCAAAGCCACGAATGCACGCCGTATTGCCGAGTTGAAGAAAGAACTGGCTACAGTACGCGCTGTGATGGTGGAGTATGTTCACCAAATCGACTCTCTCTCGCAGAGCAACGAGCGTTTGACACAAGAGAACACCGTGGTTAAGCAACAGTATGCAGAAGCCTCACAACGCGCCACCATACTTGAGGAGGAGAAAGTGAAACTGACCGCAGTGGTAAACCGCGCACAAATGCTTGAGGCAACAGGTTTTACCATGACTCCGCTTAACAACCGAGACAAGAAGACAGGTCGTTTGAGCAAGATTCAGAAGTTGCAGTTCGACTATAACATCATGAAGAATGTGGCTGCCAACACAGGCATGAAGCGCATCTATCTGCGCATAATACGCCCTGACGGAGAAGTTCTGACCAAAGACTCGCAAAACACCTTCACCTATGAAGGCAGAAACATCGAGTATTCAATTGCCAAAGACTTTGAATACGGCGGTGAACAGATGCACGACGTGATGTACTGGACAGTGGAAGAAATGCTTGATCCGGGTGTTTACAATGCAGACTTCTTTGTTGAAGGCAACCTCATCGGCTCATTCCCCTTCAAAATTGGTAAATAGAGTAAAGAACGCTGCGTTGACAGATTAAAGAATCAAGAGTGAAGACAGAATAAGCGCCGAGACACAATCTCGGCGCTTATTCTTTTATCTGTACTTTATTATGTAGTCCGTATTATTGTATATAATTCACTATTAAACTATATACCACTTTATATCAGCGACGGATGACCTTCACAGTATTCTGCTTGCCATCATGAATCAGACGAAGCATATACATGCCGCTGCGAAGCGAACCAATACTGAGACTTGACACTTTGCGGCGACTGAGCAACATCTGACCATTAAGATTATACACTTCAACATCAACTGCTTGAGACAGATTGATTTCGTCATCAGTGAGTGTAGGCCAAACCTCAACGCCACCCGCCTTGACGATATCTTCAACCTTTAGTGCGAACTGATATGAGGCAGGCACCTGAGGCAGGTCAAACTTCTTCGTGGTGAAGATACGCAACTCACCGCCGAGGAGCGAGATAGTGCCTCCCTGCACAGTAGTGCCACCTGCAAGGTAGTCATACCATGTGCCTACAGGCAATGACGCAGTCTGTACTGTTTCAGGCATGAAGTTACCCATCACAAACACCTGGTTGTCGCCACTACCCCACGCCACGGTTCTTACCCAACCTGAGGAAACAGAAGCGCTTGTAGGATTACCTGCGAAAACCTCTGGCATGAGTCTGGTACGCAGTTGTACTATCTGTGCCACCTTCTGATACTGTTCCATACGCAACGCATTCTGGAACCAACCAAGATTCTCAGGACGAGCCTTCTTTGAAGTACGGTTGCCCTCGCTGATAGTGCTACTGCCGAGCGTGGAGTTGATTGAGTAGTCGTAGCCGATTTCGTTGTATTGCCATATCATGTGAGGACCATTGAGGAGTAAGTTGAATGCCATAGTAAGAGGCACACGTTTAAGGCGTGCAGACTCATCGGTCTTTACTATGCCCGAGCCATAGGTCTTTGCCTTGTAGTAGTTACGCTCCTCATCATGGCTCTCGCAGTAGCTTACGTAGCCGTCGCGGTTGGCATTGCCGAGGTTACTCTCGGTGTTGTATCCCATAGCCAACTGGGAATAGGCGTTGTTGATGTTCTCCCAACAGAGCATACCCTCGCTAACGAGTTGCGGACGCTGTGTACCCATGCTACCACCCCAGTGTTCCATGATGAAATAAGGCTCACCGTGTTTCTCGGCATCAGCGGCAGCAAGTACACCGTTTTGGTAATAGTGACTAATGTTTGACATCAGTTTGTTGCAGTTAGCTCCACAGAAGCCATGACTGAGATCCATTCGGTAACCATCAACATGATACTCCGTTAGCCAATAGTTGAGTGCACGTGTGAACATACGTTTAGCAGGCGAGAAGTCATGATTCCAGTCCTCATAGACGTTGTCGGAGTGAGGCGCAGTGACGTTAAACCATGGATTATACTTCAAGTCATCACCATAAGGGTAGAGTTTGTTCATAGGGTTGAGACCAGTGGCATGGTTGAAGACCATATCCATTATAACCGCCATGCCGCGCTTGTGGCACTCGTCGATGAAAGTCTTGAACTGAGTCTCAGTGCCGTATGCCTTGTCAAAGGCGAAATAGTGATTGGGTGAGTAACCCCAGTTGTAGTTGCCGTCGAACTCGCATACCGGCATAAGTTCAATGGCATTGACGCCAAGATTCTCGAGGTAGTCGAGACGCTTCATCAAGCCATCAAGCGAGCGCTCGGCGGTGTAGTCATACACCCAGAGTTCGTAGATAATAAGGTTGTTTTTGTCAGGGCGGCGGAAGTTGAGAGTGGCATCACTCCACTTGAAGGCAGGCTTCTGCGTTTGAATGACAGTTACATAGCCATCTCCCTGCTCAGGGTAGTCCCTGAGCGATGGATCGAGATGCTTAGGCTCATACTGGTCGTCAGGGTGAAGCAGTTTCTCGGAGAAAAGGTCGCTGATGCGCTTCACCACTCCATCGGCACGCACCACAACATACTGCATCGCATACTCTTTCTGCGGTTCAAGGTCGGTGAGTTCAATCCAGAAGTAGTTGCCGTCCTGATACATCTGCGAAGCAGCGGAAGTAGTCCAGTTGTTGAAGTCGCCTACCACATACACTGCCTGCGCAGCCTCTGTCTTGCTGGCGGCATAGGTGGCAAGAGTCACCTTGGTGGCATCGTCCTTGTTGTAGTAGATACCCATGTCAATGCCGCTCGGGCGTGACTTGCGCTGAGTAGGCTGAATGACGCTCACGGTGAGTTCGTCGGTAACAGTCTTGGAATCAGCAGTGGCACTAAACCAAACTTTGGTGTCGGCCTTGTTGAAGTTGTAAGGGTATGAGAGAGAAGTGCCTTTGACAGACTTAACAACCTCACCGTCAATCTTGAGTGTCAGGTCAGCCTCCATTGATGCGGCGCACTCGATAGTCATCGACTTGGCGCCTGTGAGCAACTGGTTACCTGAAGGCGAAGTAATCTTAGCAAAGAGACCACCAGAAATGAAGTCAACGAAGATGTCGCCGCCTGCCGTAGTCTTGCCTTCAAGCGAGCCTGAAGGACCATCGTTGAAGACGAAGCTCAGTTGCGTCACCTTCTCCGAAGCCGCACAACCATAGAAAGACTGAACGTTAGGAGTAATCTTAAGTTCCCAGTTGCCGTCGGTATTCTTTGTCAGTTTGCACTTCTGAGGGTAACTGCGCCAACTACCAGGCACATGCTGCCAGGTCTTGCCATTGCTCGTAACACCCGTGTGCGCCCAACACTGGGTAGCATTTTTCATGCCGCCGTTGCCCTCGTTGGGGTTGAAGATAACGGTTATCTCGCCGTCATAACCGATTGGTATGAAGGCCGGTTTGGTTGTCACCTGTGCTGACAGAGAGAGACAGCAGAAGAAAGAGAGTAAAAAGAACAGTTGTCGTTTCATGATAAAGAGTGTTTCGTTAAAGTGCGTAAAGTTACTAAATAATTCTCAATACACAAAAAAACAGCATGAATTTGTATCAATTGTCTCAATAATCTCAATTGTCTCATGCAATTTTTATGATTCATCCGGGTTATGCATGTCGAATAATGTTGCCAGCATATAAAAAGGGCGATCCATCAGTTGACGGATTCGCCCTTAATGAATATACTTTATACGCTATATATTAACGAATGAATTTCTGACCGTTTTGGATAACGATGCCCTTGTATTCGGCATTAACTTGCTGACCAAGCACATTGAATATCGGAGCATTCAGGTCAAGTTCGACCATCTCAACATTTTCGATTGAAGTGGTAGGACCTACATTCGCAGCTTGAACACAGATTGTTTTTGTCTCTTCATTAAAAGTAATTGTAACATTTGTTTGTAGAGAGAGAGTAAATACAATATTGTTATTATTATCGTCAGAGCCTCTTGTTAACGATACATTAGAGCAATTTTCCTTCCCATCAACTAATTCATCATAACCGAGGGTATTAGTCCATGTTCCATCAGTAATCTTGAAATGCAATTCCTGCTCTGCCGGAACATTGGTAAATGTAACGACTCCGTCATCCAAATATACTCCGTTTGAACTCCATTTGACACCTACCAAATTACTTGTACCAGCTATATAACGAGTTGTTCCTGTTATTGCATTTAAACAAATCTTATCAGTAGTCTCGTTAAAGGTAATGGTTATGTCTTGTGTCTTTGCAGTTGAGAACCTAATATTATTGTCTGTTTCTGTACATATAACATTAGTAGCTGTAGAATGTTCTGCGTCAAATTGAGCAAATCCATGCTCAGTAGTCCACGATCCATCAGTGATACGGAATGTATGAGTACCAGGTGCAACGTCAGACAAGGTAACAGAACCATTTTCAAGTTGTGAAGCAGCGCATGCAGAATTCCAATTGCATCCAGTCAATGCCTCGTCACCAGCTACATAATATGTATATTCTGTACATTCTGTTGTTGCCGTAACAACTACCAAACCTGTTGCACAATCAAAATCAATTGTGACATCACCTACTGCACATGTAGTAAATGAGATATTATCATTACCACCTCCTGTTACACCAGCACTTGAGTTTGTAGCGTCTATGGTAACATAAAGAAGATTATCCCAACTACTACCGTTAGAAATCTTTAAACCATGAAGACCAATAGGACTATTTTGAATAGTTACTGTACCATTAACAAATTGGTGCTGATTAGGTGACCATGAACCATCCTGCATAAGGTTACTCGAACCTGCAATATAATAAGTAGCTGGTGTAAATACTGACCAAGCGCCATCACCCCAACCCGAAACAGTATATAAATCCTTGTCTGCTGCAATAGTCAAGTCACCTGTTTGATTCCATTTATTATCCCAATTATTCTCATTTGTAGCAGGATTCATACGACAAAATATTACATTTGGATACTTTTCATCAACGTTAACCGTGTACGTATGTGTATACATATCCACCAAAGTCAAATTAGCCCAATCTTCACCATTGCCATACATATACACGGCGAAACGCGCATTATTAGTTAACCAATCTGAACTTGGTACCAAATACAATGTTTTAGCAAAAATACTTACTGAAGCAAGTGTCATTGCAAACAAGAGAGTAAATTTCTTCATAAAAGTTGTGTTTTTAGTTGTTTATATTTAATAGTTAGTTATTTCTAAACATGTGGCAAGCGAGGGTGATAACCCGTGCGTTTTGCCAAAATCGGCTGCAAAGGTACAAACAATCATTGACATAACAAAATTATGATAGCATTTTTTTACAATTGATAACGCTCTAAACTTGCATGTCACATCCCATGAGTCAGTGGAGATGTTTCGAAAGTTTCGATCGAAAGGAAAACAAGCAAATCCGGAACCTATAGTGATCCTATAGTGATCCTATAGTGGCGAGAGAGTGAATCGAAAGAAAAAAAGGACATTTCGAAAGGGTAATAGGTTAATAGGCTAAGAGGGTAAGAGGCTATAAGGTTAAGGGGTTAAGGGGTTAAAAGGTTAAGAGGTTAATTGAAAGTCATAAAGCTGTTATTATTGTATTTTCAAAAGTAAGGGCGAGCACTCGGCCCGCCCTTACGGAATTATGCGTTATGCATTACTAATCATGCATTACCACAGAAGGAACTTGTGACCATTCTGGATGACGATACCACGGTAGTTCTCGCCTACCTGCTGACCAAGCACGTTGTACATAGGAGCATTGAGGTCAAGTTCAACCTTGATATCATCGACAGCGGTGTTGATAATCTCGGCAACAGCCGAAGCAGCATCCTCGCCAATGACATAGGTGAAGGTGACTTTGTAGGTGTTGGTCTCAGCAATCTCGAGTTTGGAGTTGTTGCCCATGCCGTCAGGTATCCACAGACCGCCGTTCTTTACAACCTTGAACTCGTAAGTGCCCTGAGCGAGGTCGATACTCTCTTTAACGAGAGTAGCCACGCCGTCAGCCACAGTCATCTTGTTCTCCTCTGCATTGCAATCCCAGTTCTTGCCAAGCAGTTTCTCGTCGCCTGCTATGATGTAGTAGTCAACGAACTCCTGCGGTTTCTCTGTGTCAACAGTAACACAGATGAGTTTGGTTTCCGCATCGAAGCGGATGGTGATATCCTGCTCTTTGAAGGTTTCGAAGGTGATGTTCTGACCATAACCACCAGTGACGCCCTTGCTTGAGCAAGTAGTGTCAAGAGCAGTGAACTCATGACCATCACCCCAAGCACCATCGGTTACCTTGAAGCCGTGAACACCTGCGGGGCTGTTCTTAATGACAACCACGCCGTCAACAAACTCATGACGATCAGGTGCCCAGTCGCCATTCTGCAACAGGTTGGTTGTGCCTGCCACGTAATACTTCTTGGCGGTAGTGTCGGGCACTACAGCATCAACAACCACGCATATCATCTTCGTAGCGTCGTCGATAGCGATGACAACATTCTGCACTTTATTAGTGGTGAAGTAGATGTTCTCACCGTTGCCGCCATATACACCCTTCGAGGTGCAAGTAGGATTCAGAGTGGTGAACTCGTGAGTCTTGTCAGTTTCGGTATTCCACTGACCGTCGGTAATCTTGAACTCATGTTTGCCTGCGGGAACATTCTCAAGCACGATAGCACCTTGAGTGATTGCAAGACTGTCAGGAGCCCAATCATAGCCTGTAAGTTCCTTGTTACCTGCGAGGTAGTAGATAGAGGTGACAGTTGTGTCAACAGGCATAATCTCAGCTTGACATATACCGACACCTCCGCCGAGAGGCATGAATGCGAATACCACATTGTAAGCACCATCGGCAGGAACACTGAGCACGTTGTTCTGGTTGTTGTTCATATAGTCACCATAAGAAACCTCCCAACCATGGTTAACAGCCACTTTCCATTCGATTTTGCCTGCGTGGAGTTGAACATTATACTTCGGCAGTACGTAGAATGACATGGAGTCTTGTACAATCAGCGACATGTCGTTAGCCGTAAGGGCAGGATTCCATTCTTCTCCGAAGAGTTCAGCCGGAGTACCTGCAACAGTGTAAACCGACTCAACAACAGGCACGTCGATAGGAATTGCGAATGCTGTAGCACGCTCTGCACCAAGGATGTAGGTGAAGACAACGCTATACAAACCAGCAGCTTCTATCTTAAGTTCGGAATCGTTGCCCGTGCCTTCAGGAATCCACTTGCCGCCATTCATAACTACTTTGAATCGGTAAGTGCCGATAGCGAGTTGCAGACTATCCTTCACAAGCACTGCGGTGTCGCCTACGAGAGTCATCATGTTCTCTTCTGCATTAGCGTCCCAGTTAACACCCATCAACTCGGGTTGACCTGCAATGACATAGTAGTCAACAAACTCCTGCGGACGCTCTGTATCGACAGTGACGCAGATGAGTCTGGTTACCTCGTCGAAGTAGATAGTAATATCTTGCTCTTTGAAGGTAGTGAAGGTGATGTCGCGTCCGTAGCCGCCCTCAACGCCCTTGCTTGTGCAAGCGGTATCAAGGTCGGTATATTCGTGACCATCACCCCAAGCACCATCGGTTACCTTGAATCCGTGAACACCGGCAGGGCTGTTCTTTATGACAACCACACCGTCAACAAACTCATGACGGTCAGGCGCCCAGTCGCCATTCTGCAACAGGTCGGTTGTACCTGCCACATAGTATTTCTTGGTCTGAACAGGAGTATTGCCAATGACGCGAACAGAGAGGGTGATGTCAGCAGAGTTGAAGATGAAGCGAACGGTGTCGCCCAATACAGCTTCTTCTGCACCCAAAATCTTCTCTGCGGGGAACCAAACCTTGGTCGAGTCGTCAACAGGTTGCGTGTTGAGGTCAGCGCCGATGCCACCCCAGAGACCTTCTGCATACCACAGATAAGGCGAAACAGATGACATATCATAGTGCTCCATCTTAACCCAAGTCCAGTCTTCGTCTTTGCCTGTACCCCATGGGTGTCAGGATTTACAATAACTGCAGTGTCGAGTCTGTATGCCTCTGCATAAGCACGCTCAGCTCCAAGTACGTAGGTGAATACGACGGTGTACAAGCCCTCAGCAGGAATGTCAAGCAATGAGTTGTTGTCCATGCCGTCAGGTATCCACATTCCACCGTTCTTGACAACCTTGAAACCGTAAGTCTTCTGCATCAGATAAAGACTATCCTTGACGAGTATTGCCATAGTGTCGGTTACCATCATCTGGTTCTGTTCTGCTGTGCCGTTCCAATCAACACCAAGCAAGTCGGCGTCACCTGCAATGACATATTTGTCGGTAACACCCTCAGGACGCTCGGTGTCAACAATAACACATATCATGAAGTCTTTATCCATGCTGATGGTGATATCCTGCACCTCGTAAGTAGTAAAGCTGATATTCTGACCATAACCACCGGTGACACCCTTGCTTGAGCAAACTGTGTCAAGAGCGGTGAACTCATGACCACCTTCACTTTCCCACTTGCCGTCGGTAATCTTGAAGGCGTGGTCGCCTGCGGGAACATTGCGGAATGTCTTGTGACCGTCCTCCTTCAACGCAGCATCTTCATAGTTTGTCCACCAGTTCTTGCCGGTCAAACCTTCGTCGCCTGCGACGTAGTATTTCACAGGAGGTTCACCTATGATAGCCTGTATGCAGACAAGTGTGCCGTCGAAGATGATGGTGATATCCTGTTGCACCGGAGTTTTAACTACTATATTGCCTGAAGCGGGATTAACATAGACGCCCTCGCTGGTGCAGGCGGTGTCAAGAGTGTTGAACTCGTGACCTGCGCCCCACTGACCGTCGGTTATCTTAACCTCCCACTGGCCTGCGGGTACATCAGGGAATACTATTTTGCC